>CAJXOW010000058.1 GCA_913057825.1 uncultured Balneolaceae bacterium
GCCCATGGGTTATCTGGATCTTTGGTTCTGCGGTCCCGTACATGGCAGAACCAGGAGGGGGGATTGCTGTGGTTGATCGATCTGCCAGCAGGATAGTGAAAATCGATACCGTGAAACAAATCAGTGACTTGGTGACGACCGATAGTATATCAAGGCGATTAATAGATTTCATGAGGCTTCCTTTTTTAGATCGAAGGGCATAATCGGACCCTAGTATAGCGAGGATCAGACGAGCCTCTTATGTCGTATCAATTAATGTAATTTGGCTGTCATAGCGTCGAACGACTTCCTGGATTGCATAAAAAGTTGATTCGGCATTCTCGCAGTTCCGGCAGGAACCGGTAAACTGGATATACAGCTTGTGACCCTCCAGGGATAGCAGTTCCACATTTCCGCCGTCATTATGAAGATAATCCCGGATATGTTTGTCCAGCAGTCGATCGATATGTTCCAGGTGTTTTTTTGTTTCTTGAATCGGGGTAAGGGTATCGTCAGGCAATGCGCGTTCAAGACCATTCATAACAGCTCCGTTGATTTAATTAGATTAATTCAATACAATAAGGTATGAAACTCTTAATATGATTACAAAGCTTTGAAATGGTTTTAACCCTACTATTAATACACTGATGAAAATATATCCCGATTGCTATTCCTGTTTTTTGAAACAAGCTCTCAAGACCACCCGTTTTGCTGGTGGCGACGAAGAGGATGAATGGCAGGTGTTAAAGGAAGTAATGAAGCGCCTGATCTCTTTGGACACCGACCAGCCACCCCCCGTAATGGCCCGTGAGATTCAGCATATCGTAAGGGACAGGCTGGGTAAGGATGACCTCTATGGCCAGGTCAAAAAAGACAGCACCCGGGAAGTGCTGGATATCTATACAGAATTGAAAAAGATTATTGAATCTGCCCGTGAGCCGCTGGATACGGCCGTCCGATTAAGTATTGCAGGAAATATCATCGATTACGGTTCTCACGATTCATTTGATCTCGAGGAAACGATCAAGCGCGTATTGAGAATTCCCTACGGCATCAATGATATGAACCGCTTTTATCGTGAACTGGAACGTGCGGAAGACATACTTTATATCGGTGACAACGCCGGCGAGACGGTGTTTGACCGTCTCTTGATCGAAACGATGCAGACCCCGGTGGTCTACGCCGTCAAGAGTGGTCCCGTGCTAAATGATGCGACCATGGAGGATGCGATGGATGCTGGACTGGATCAAGTAGCCCGCATAATAGAAAATGGATCGGATGTGCCGGGTACGGTGCTGAAGGCGTGTTCCGATGAATTTATTGAATATTTTGAAAAGGCGGATATGATTATTGCCAAGGGTCAGGGAAATTTCGAGACTCTGAATGAGGCTCGCCGATCTTTATTCTTCTTCTTGCAGACCAAATGTCCGGTTATATCCACCAAATTGGGGTTGCCTAAGTACAGTCTGGTCTGTTTCTATCATAAACCGGAAAACATTGAAAGACAAAAGGAGAACGTCTCATGACAAAAGTGGCAATTCCGGTAACTGACATACATAATGCGATTCATATCCGGACGGGGCGCGCCCCCTATTTTGCAGTGTTTAACGTCGTGAATAACTCCTTCAGGTTTGAACGAAGAGTGGAGAATCCGCACGCCCTAAAGCAACATCGGCACGGGCATGGCCCCCATAAAGGACAAGCATCGGATGAGCACCGTATTCAAAACCATGCGAGGTCTCTGCAGGTTATTGGGGAGTGTGATTATTTGCTTGCAGTAGCCGTCGGACCCTATATGAAGCAGGCGCTTCAACGTCGAGGGATAAAGCATGTCAAATTCAAGAAAAGCGACGGGGATACCGCCGACGATTTTATGCATGCATTTATGAAGGCAAAAGAAGATCAAAATTGGAGTTAAAATGGGGGTTACCGGACTTAAAAGGAGTACATTCCGCCGGTCCCACCCCGGATAAATTGCTTCCCCATCTTCCGGCGGATAAGACGGATGGCCCACTCACCCGTACAATGGGAGGGTATAACATAGCGTACGTTGTTCTCTTTCAGCATGTGTATCGTATCCAGCACCTGATGCTTGTCGCTTTTAAGCAAGTGAAATCCGCCCATTATTATATAAATAGGGACGTCTAGGTAGGATTGTGATGCCTGAAGGATTCGTCGCAATCCCGGATGCGCGCAGCCTGTAATCAGCAGTACGCCTTTTGGGGTCTCAAGCATAATAGCCTGTTCGCATGCCGAATTTTCCAGGGTGCCGGTCGAATGAATTCCGTCTGCGATGGTAACCGGACTCGTATGCACGACTGTGACCGGATATCCCATATTTCGCATGTCATCAATCAGGTGATCAGAGAGCGATTCGGGAACCACCAGTTGTATATCGGGATACTGGTCAAGAACCGAATCAAGTCCGCCGATGTGATCCCAGTGCCGGTGGGTAATGAAAAGATAGTCGACAGGAATATCTCCGACCTCCAGGCGGGACATATGATCAAGCAATACGCGCCCATTGCTTCCGGTATCGACCAGGATCGTAAGTTTGCCGAATCTAACCAGCACCGAAAAGCCCCAGAGGGACCGAAATCCCTGTTTGAGTACGATATTATCAAACAGATGAAAAATTTTGGTATTCATACGTTCGCCTCCCTAACCGGGTACAGCTCCTATGCTATCGCGGCTGATACATTAGATGTACATCATGGCTTTAACAGATCTGATGACGCATCCGGGGTTTTCTGCTGCACATACTATCAATTCGGCGACGAGCTTTGTGATGTTCGTTTGGGCCGGGCTGAAATTTTCAGCTCATTACCGTTTGGGGGGTTTCAAGCTCAATCTCCGTGTTGATTTCTACGCCGGCCCGCTTGAATAATACACCCACCGGGCAATGGTCCATAGTTTTGTCCAGGCATTTTTCAATCTTGCTGCGGGATTCGTCGGAGACGAGGGAAACGTTTATATGTACCCATCCGATCGTGTTTATATCCGCCGACTTTTCTCCTTCGACTACCACTTCAAAGTCCTGATAATCCATTCTCATTTTTTTTGCCATTTGGGCAAAGATCGTGGAAATACAACCGGAAAGGGACATCAGACTCAGCTCCAGGGCAGTCGGCCCGGCATCGGTTCCGTTGCTCGTTTCAGGTAAATCGACGACGACGCTGTGCGTTCTGTTGTTGTCTACGACAGACTTGTATTGGTCAATTAATTGTGCTGTTGATTTCATAATGGTTGCCTGACATTATTAAAAAATGTTGTATAAAGATCATTAAGATAAAAAGATATTAAACTCCATAATAGATTGAAAATTTATATCGAATCGTATGTAGTTTTTGGGATAGACCGGCAAAATTGGAATGACTCTTTTTGAAGAAGAATTCAGGTTATAGTGAGTTTATAATTACTGAAGTGTTTTATAAAAAAATTCAATTGATTCAATGTACCGGGGGATACCAGTGAAAATGTATTTTTTCATAGTATGGTATTTTTATATTCTTGCCGCAAGACCATTGCCTTGTTTTCCTTTCATAAGAGGTAAAGACCTGATAATCCAACCAATATGGCCGATGATCAATTCAACCAAAAATAAAAACAACATACCGATCAACGGGCCCCGTTGCAGTGTTAAATTGCGGAGCTGCGGCAGAATAATATCTTTATCGAAACATTTGCAGTAATCCTGCTCATGTAATTCCAACTCATGGTTGGGGACTTCCTGCATTAATTGATACCGCCGGAAGACCTTGTCAACTATCCAGCTGACAATAAATCCGATGACAAAAAGGATGAGGAAGATTACCAGGGCTTTTTCGGGAATCATGGAAAGCATGACGTAGGCTTCGTCTCCGCTGGTGGCGATCATGGTGCCGGTAAGCGTCCCAAAACTGATCGAGTTGTGTGCGTAGAGCGCGACGATCGAAAAGGGGCCAAGACATCCGGGTATCACCCCGAGGAGGGCTCCAATAAAATACTGCCTCCACCGGTTTTTGGTTAATTTCTTTTGCCAGTTTCCCCGGGTTTGAACATGTATGTATTCAATTGCCAACATCATGATAAAAACAAACCCAGTTAGCATGAAAGCATGCTGAAGGATGGAAATAAACATAATTTATAGTCGGGGGAGGTTGAAAAGGTTTTTCCCGATACAGTTTTGTCTTTCGATTTTCTACATAGCCTGCTATATCAGTTCAAATTTGGCTATTAGATCGTTTAAACCGGATTTTTACTCGTTACTGACGGCATTTGGCCAGGTGCCCGGGAAGTGAATCACTTACCGGAAGGCCCACATCACACGCCCGGTCTGCCTTTCCAACTTTTACCTTTCCAGCCTTTGCCCATTTTGGAAAGTCGACCCCTCCCTTTTTAATCGCAAATCCAGATATGACAATAAATATTATTATCTTTTGAATTAATACGCGCAATATGAGAACCCATGTCAAAAATCGAGCCATTTGAAAAATATACCGACCGGTACGAGAACTGGTTTAATGATCACGAATATGCCTATAAATCGGAGCTGGAAGCGGTTCGAAGCCTGTTGCCTTCCCGGGGCGAAGGAGTGGAAATCGGGGTGGGAAGCGGACGGTTTGCCGAACCGTTGAATATACACTTCGGAGTGGATCCGTCGCCTCGGATGTTAGAAATAGCAAAGAGCCGGGGAATTAAGAGCGAAAAAGGAAAGGCAGAAGCGCTACCTTACGAAGACCATAGTTTCGACTTTGCCCTGATGGTGACCACTATCTGTTTTTTGGACGATGTACACCGGTCTTTTCGGGAAGTATATCGCATCCTAAAAAAACGGGGGTCCTTTCTTATAGGATTTATCGACCGTGAAAGTACCCTGGGCCGCTTTTATGAGGAGCACAGCGAGGAGAATGTTTTCTACCGCGTAGCTAAATTTTTTACCACAGAGGAAGTGGTTTCTCTTTTACGCGAAACGGGATTTAATCATTATCAGTATGTACAGACGCTTTTTCGTCCGCTGCCCGAAATAACCGCGGTCGAACCGGTAGAATCCGGTTACGGAAGTGGTGCATTTGTGGTGATAAAAGCCGAGAAAACGTGGGGATAACATCAATTTCGGAACCTTTAGCGTATTCAGTAAATGGCAGAAGATTTATCAATAACTCTCTGTTGTGGGGATGGATGGTCGAGGTAGTTTTCGTAGTGTCTACCAGGGTGCTATCTGCATTATAGTTAAACATTTGAACGGTGAATTTATACGATTCCCCGGTTTGCCTGATTGAATCTACCTCTATCCTCTGAAAACAGGTAAGTTCTCCCTTTTTATTAAAGGAAACCCTTTTGTACTGATTTCCTTCGACTTTAAAAGGGAGACAATTTCGAATCCAGCTATCCTGCCCCTGTGCTACACCGACTTTTATTGTAAGTATTAATACTAAAATGCTTGCGAAATAAGAAACACATCTTATCCAATTATTCCTTTGGTTCAAATTATTTGTACTATGTAGGTTTATTTACCATTTGAATAAGCAGGAACGTTAAGATATTAAAATGACAAATATATCAATGAGATGCATTTTACCATGAAGCCCATCGGGTACGTAAAAACCGATGCAACAGAGGTGCCGCGCCACTGGAGCAGGTCCGAAGTGGAAGGAGAACTGATGATCGATGAGAAATATTCCAGCGGTTTGAAGGATATCGAAGCGGGACAAAAGATCATTGTAATATTTGCTTTTCATGAAAGCGAATCATTTACCCCGGATCTACTCATCCAAAAACCTCCCCATAAAGATAGTGAAAAAGGTGTGTTCAGCATCTGCTCACCCAAAAGGCCGAATCCTATTGGTCTTTCGGTTGTTACCGTACTATCCAGGAAAGAACATGTAATCAGGATAAAAAACATTGACATGATTGATGGTACTCCGATTCTTGATATTAAACCGTTGATTGAGCCCAAATAAGGTTGAACATATTTATAAGCAGATTCTATAGTTTATCCGAATCGTTCGCATACATCCAATCAAGATTCGCTACGCTGGTGAAATGGTCATTTTAATTGCCTCCCCTCTCTGAGCATTTCTTTTGAATAGCAGCCATTTTGCTTATTTAGATTTAATCTATATATTACCATATAGTAATACAATTAATTAGGAGGTGTTACTTATGTTACGGCACAAAAAGAGTAACAAGGATCTTAAGAGACTACATTTTATTTTACTGGAAGTCGGTTTAGCCCTGTCCCTTATTATCTTTATCGTTGCCTTTAGTTATAATTTGGGCAATGAGAATAACAAGGTGGGCTCTGACAAATCGGAGACTCACACGGAAAAACGGGAAGTGATTCAATCAAAAGAGGTCGTTCGGACCACCCAAGGCAATCAGCCGCCCCGTCCACCCAGTCCGCAGCCTCCGGTCGAAGTTCCCAATAGCGAGGTCATTGAAGGAAATGTGCAGGAACAACTGGATCAGATCGATCAGCAGGTCAGTTCCGGCCAAAAAATGAGCCTTCCGCCCCCTCCGGAACAGAATGAGGCGGAGACCGAAGAGAAAATTTTCAGAATAGTGGAAAAGGAGCCTCAAATAGTCGGGGGACTGGATTCCCTCCAGTCGCTGATTGAGTATCCCGAATTGGCTCGGAAAGCCGGTATAGAGGGGCGCGTTTACCTTGAATTCATTGTAACCAAAAAAGGCAAAGTGGAAAATCCGAAGGTCCTTCGCGGTCCCGGCGCCGGATTAAATAAAGAGGCTTTACGTGTGATTAAGAAAGCCACATTCCGACCGGGCCTGCAACAAGGACGCCCGGTGAATGTCCGTTATAGTATGCCCATTCGATTTAATTTAAACAAGGAAAGAGGGTATTAGCATGACCTTCACTAGATAATAACTATTAGTATAAAATTTAATCGCAATCATAACCAAACAGCCAATATTATGTCAGAACAAAAATTAATAGAGGGATTAAACCAACAATTGAATCGTGAGGTGTCCACTTTTCTGCGCTATATGTTGCAGGCAGCATCTATAAAAGGGGCTGAATACGAAAGCGTCCGGCAAATGTACCTCGAGGAAGTCATGGATGAAGTGGAACATGCCCAATATCTGGCCAATCAGATAGAAATGCTGGGCGGCAAACCGGAGCTTGATCCCGATTTGACACCTCCAGCCGAGGATGTTATGGACATGCTTAAAAATGACGCTGAGGAGGAGAAAGAAGACGTCAAAAACTATCAACAACTGGCCGATATGGCCGAGGAAGAAGGCCTTTTCTCTCTGAAGATGCATATGGAAGACCAGGGCGCAGAGGAAGATGAGCACGGACAGGAAATGCGACGGTTAATGGGTAATTAAATCAAAAAATCCCCCTTTGCAGTTCAGGACTTACGCTGTGCTGCAAAGGGGATCTCATATAAGCTGTACCTTCAAAGTAAGCAGTAGCATTGGTGTCGGTTTTCTGTATGACAGAAGTATTTCGACCCCTGTTTATACGTTTCTCCTCTCCTGCTGCCTACTACTTACCCAATGTCTTTTCTTGATTGTCTGAACGAAGAGTTAAAAAAGGCTATGCAAAAGAAGGCGTAGTTACAAATTTCATGTCTTGCTATTTTAATTCCATAGTTCTCCACTTCCTTTACATAGCCGTTACTTTCTACCGGTTATTTAAATTTTTATAGCAGAACCACCAGTCCTGATATTCACACTCACCTTTTTCTGCCATCTTGCGACGATCTTCCGCTTCTTTTTTGGATTTTGCAGGCGGAAGAAGCACGCGGTCACCAAACTTATCGTTATTTGGCCAATCCGCAGGAATAGCAATCCCCTCTTCGTCGGAGAGCTGCATGGCCTTAACTATGCGAACGATTTCATCCATATTGCGCCCGAGTTCCTGCGGATAATAGAGTATGATCCGAATCTTCGCCTCCTCATCAACCACGAAAACTGCCCGAACCGTGTTGGTTCCCTTGCCGGGATGTATAAGGCCTAGGGTTTCCGCTACTTCACCGGTATCGGCAATAATCGGGAATTCGATCTCTACATCCAGGTTATCCTTGATCCATTCTGTCCACTTCATATGAGAAAAAACCTGGTCCACGCTCAGGCCTATTAATTCGCAATTCAGTTCCTTAAATTCATTATATCGCTGTTGAAAAGATATGAACTCGGTTGTGCACACCGGCGTGAAATCCCCCGGATGACTAAACAATACAAACCATTGCCCTTTAAAATGTGACGGTAAATTAAATTCACCCTGCGTCGTCATCACACTCATTTCGGGGAAAGAATCTCCCAACAAAGGCATACCTTTTTTCTTTTTTTCTTGTTCCATATGAACCTCCAAATTTAGAATTGTGCTCAATAATTAATGATCAATCTTTTGAATTACTGTTCATGAACCATCCTCTTGCCAACAACTGAATGTTGGCGCTTTCATAATTTTTCCTAAAAGAAGCCTTATACACGTGAGTCGATATACATATAATTTATATATTGGACCGGTTCACGTGTTAGCAATTTGACTACTGCTTCTCCGGAATTACCTATTAGGTGATTAGGATTGTGGGCGTTTATAAATCTGCTCGGTCCACAATCTGATAGTATTAATATACTATAAATCTTAGACTTACTGAACATCTTAGCTTTTCGCCCAGTCCAAAGTTTTTCCCGTTAAACACCCCATACTTTCTCAACAAAATTTTCGTTCGTAAGGAAAATATGTAAGTTATTTATATGAAAACGCTTACAATAAACATACCGAATTCTGCTGACATAGATGACAAAGAGGCCAAGTTGGCCCTGGCATCCAAACTTTATGAGAGAGGCAGACTTACTTTGGGGGCAGGCAGCAGAGTTGACAGGCTACAGTAAAGCAACCTTTATGGAGCTGCTGGGCGAATATAATGTTTCTGTCATAAGCTACCCACCTGGGGAACTTGATGAAGACATAGACAATGCCCGACGTCAAAGTCTCTGATACAAGTTGTTTGATCCTTTTCTACAAAATTGGTGAGTTAGGTCTTTTAAAAAATGTATTTGGACATATCCTTATCACAAAAACCGTTGCAGAAGAAATTAATAAGGAACTTCCTAAATGGATAGAAGCGGTCCCTCCCCAATCAAATCTACAAATTTGATTGAATTGCCCGCAATATTCTTTTCTGTTATGCCTGTCTTATAAACATTCTCTCTAAAGTAAAACACTTGAACCGGCGGATACTCGAGCTTATTATTCAAAACTTAGGTACTAATTTCAAAAATTCTATACCAGTAGAAAAAAGCCTCGGGATTCGACTTTTTGAGCTTGTTCAATTTAGTACTCATCGGCTGTTCAATAACCCAATCTTTCATTCGTGATGGATTGGAGAACTTTTCGATGATGGTCGCTTCCCGTTTAATAAGTGTGGCCAAATAAGCCGCTTTAGAGGCATCAGTTATGGCCTTTTCAATATGATAGTTTTCCGAAAATATGAACGCCTTGATGCGTTGAATTCCTGTTTGCAGTTCATCGTAACTTGCATTGCCAGTATATCCCCGTGTAGCAAGACTTAGTGAAGTCTGGAAAATATCGTCCAACACATCATCCGCAGTAAGACTATCCTGTTGCCGGTAGGCCAGTTCAGCGTATGCAATTTTTTGGAAAGTCTTTCTAATAATCTCTAACTGTTCAACTTCATCAAACAAATTTCCGATATCATACAATTGCTTGACGATCTCCATACTCATGCTGTCATCTTTCTTGAAGTAGGGGATGCCCGTTGTGTTCGGCGCAAAGGCCGTAAGTTTATCACCCAACAAATCTTCTGCCGAGGCGACAGCTACATCAATCGGATCTCCCTCTTGAGGTGCAAACTTCGACTGAATAGGAAGCTGTATAATTTCAGCATAGTGAATTTCTTCAATCAGAATATCAAGCAAAACATAGTCCTCATCTTTTTGGGTTTTATAAAGCGGCTCATAGTACAGTTTATAGTGCTCTTTCTTAATTGTAGACTGGGTATTTCGTTCTTGCAATTCCCATCGGCTAAACCCCTGATCTTTGACCACCTCATCAAGTATTTCAGCTATACTTGGCTCTTCTTCAGTAAGAATAATGTCAATATCAATAGAAAGACGCTGGGTAGAATCAAAATGCAGCATCAATGCCGTTCCCCCTTTAAAAACAATAGATATATCTCCTTTCACCAGTCCTTCCAGCAACAATAATGCTCGAATAACTTTTTCAATAAGCAAAGGATCCGTTTTATGCTTTTTAGCTATCCGCTTAATCCATTCGATTGTAAATTGTGACTGGTCAATCATGTCTATATTTCGGCACTAAACTTATTTTACTGCCAATATTTTGAGTGATTCCAAATATGTTTTGATATCTTCTTTCTTACCTCTTCTATCAGCATACCGAAGCAACTTATTCCGGTTGACCGTATATTTATCGAATGCTGCCTTAAAAATAGTAGATCGTTCAACTCCTTGGAAAGCAGAAAACGTTACGCTATCACAAAAAACATCAACCAGTATTTTTTCAAGAGGAGCACTAGTAACTCCATTTACATTCAACACTGGTGCTTCAGAAACAAGGGGTTGAACAATACATGCGTTTTTATCCGCCGTTAGGTAGTTCTCAAGCACCTCTTCATTAGGCTCCAGATAAACGGCAGATCTATGCTCTTTCAAGAAATGGAATACAGAATCGGTAGCCTCATTATCGACTTCAACCAATGAAAAAAACTGGTACGGCTGGTGTACCATAAATTCATTTAGTACCGAGGTATTCCATAGACACAAATTCAAATAAGGGAATTCCCTTTTTACCTTTCGGTAGGTGGACTTCATTTGAGAAGAAATCTCTGGTACGAAGTGGTTTTCTTTGCCCAGTTTAAACGTACCCCTGCCAATCCGCTGTAAGATTCCTTTTTGTACTAACTCATAGACCCGCCAGTTGATGGTGGTTTTCTTGACATCCTCTTCAAACTGACGATAGAATGCAGTAATATCTTTGGTCTTAATGATCTCATCTTCACCAAAATGATCTCTCAATTCATTAATATGTAGTTTATCAGATGCGATAATACCCGATTATTTTTATTCATAACTCATGAACTATAATATGGCAATAAATTACGTTTAGTGCCAATAATTTGAAAATGGGTTATTGGTAAAATCTAAAATACACGTCACCATTTGATTATGTACCATCTTTTCACATAATTAGTTTCAATAAATGAACTGATTTCTCGCATCAATCTTGACTGACAAGGGGCAGACAGGCATTATAAATTGCCTTGAAGCATATTATTGGAAGGTATTATAGAACTTTAAAAAGGCAGGAAAAAGAAAAGTGGGCCCGGAGGGGATCGAACCCCCGACCAATCGATTATGAGTCGACTGCTCTAACCGCTGAGCTACGGGCCCATTCATGCATATTTCATATTTACGGGCAGGGAGCGCCTAATTTACAAGATTCTTTATCTTATTACAACCACCCTTTTTAACATACCAGTGATCCAATATAATCGGCCGCCCTGCCACTTTTTCATCGTACATATATTATCATTATAACGACTAACGTTACAACTGAAAACACCAGCCAGCTCCCGATCAGCCACCCGGGACCATACAACCAGCGTTTTAAGTATTTATTATTATTCATGTGACCTATGATATTCCGCCGGATCCCCCATTCAATAATCAATATCATCAGATTGATTCCCAGTGCCAGGTAGAGTGGTGACAGTCGATATCTAAGACCAAACAAGATTTCCATTAGCGCTATCGCCATGAGAAATCCAATGCCGGCAGATACTGCGTGCTTGAATGATATATATTTACTAAGCACCCAACCATGCTCCCTTTTTCCGGATTCACTGTAATTGGCCAGGAATAATGCGACGACCGTGGTCCATAGAAAAATCGGGACCGGAACCACCAATGCTGAATCCCATACACTCACCGCCCAGAGACCGGCACTGAAACAGGCAAGTATTAATGCAATCTTCCTGGTAGAGGGCGTATCATGGGAATCGAAATCTTTGATTTTTCTCTTGAGCATACCCAATCTCTCCTGATCTTATTATATTTAGCCATTGAGGATAAAAAATCATCCGAAATAACGGTCGCTCACGATATCCCGCTCCATCACTTCTCAAATAGTGACGCCCTTTCTCCATTCTATTTATACTCTTCAGCAAATTCATTCCACCTGTCTAACAGAGCGATTTACCCGGCCATCCTTACATAATTTTTCAGATCCCAAATGTCGCAGCCGGATACCTTTTTCACCTCTCCAATCCTCTGCTAACTTCTTTCATCCCATACTTGTATAGGAGCTTCGAACGTTGTATCATGTTAATAGAGACATGGAACTCTGGAATACATTATTCAAAAAATTGAGGGGTTAAATTATGAAGACATTCGAACGCATCCTGGTGCCGACGGACTTCTCCGGAAAGGCCTCGGAGGCTTATCCATTTGCTCAAAAGATAGCTGAAAAGTTTGACGCGCGGATCGACTTTATTCACATTATTCCGATGACCCAATATTTTTCGGAAAGTATTAAAAAACTGGGGGTCCCTTTCGATATGGAAGAGGATCTTTTCCCGCATGTCATCGAACGGGCACGGGATCAGATCCAGGAAATTATGAGTGAACACATTGAAGAAGATTACCGGGGAGACTCTTACGTTCAGATACACCGCAAACCTTCGGAAGCCATCAGCGACTATGCCCGTCAGCATAAATATGATCTCATCCTGATGGGAGCCAAAGGCGAGCATGAGTCGGACCTGCTCCGCGGATCGGTGACCGAAAAGGTGATCCGACACTCGCGCGTTCCGGTCCTGAGCATTGAAGGCACCTGGCCCCAACAAGGCATTCAGCATATCCTTATGCCGACCGATACCTCGGATATGTCATATGCATCCCTCCCTTACGTAGCCTCGCTGGCGCACTTCTTTGGAGCTGATATCACGCTGCTCAACGTTATTGAACTTTACGGCAGCCTTTCGGAAAGCATCCCCCATGATCCGGGTGAGTCGGAGATGGAAGCGATCTATGAGAATATCATCAACCATGCCAAATCCTACTTCGAGGATAACGGGTACGATAACATCAAAATCAAACGGGGCGATAAAACCTATGAGGATGAACTGGTCATAAACAACGATCAGAGCGAAACCATACCGCTTCATACGCGCATTCACAAAGGCGTTTCGGCTCACTACGGCATAGAGGAAGTGGCTACGGAAAATGATATCGACCTGCTGGTCATGTCGACCCACGGCCGTACGGGACTTGCGCATATATTCCTCGGTTCGACAACCGAAAATGTGGCCAAATACGTACATAGACCGGTACTTACGATTCGTCCGCCAAAAGAATCGTTTGAGTCCTGAGAAAGACCTCTTCTCTCTGCAATAACCTAACTGGCTTTTTTGACTTTATAAGCTACGAAGAATAGCTCCATATCGTCGAGTATCTGCTCAATTCCATACCCGGCGGCAAGTAGATCCAATGCCGTATCTATAATCAATTCATCGGATAACTGTTCGTAGCCAAATTCATCCGCCTTGCTATATACTTTTCGTTCCAATTCCCGGATAAAATCTTTGTACTTGAGGAATATATTTACATTTGAATGCTCACTCGACTGTAAAGACAAGGAATAGACCCACTTCCGGGCTTCGTCATTGGTGAGATCCTGTTGGGCATCTTCTCCAGCTAGTTTAATCGCTTTAAGATAGAAGGGATCCACGTTATGTAACTCTTTAAACTCCATTACTTCCCCGACTTAATTATTAATTCATATCCCTTTTCAGTAATAAACTTAATTTAATTCATGCCCACATTCTAGTTAATTATTTAATTTAGAGTAGTTTTAACTTATTTATTTCTGTGACGAATTTTTTGAAGTTAGCGTATGCGTTCCAGGGCACCAACGAGCAGGAAGCCGACCAGGATTCCGCCGATGCCTCGCCATAGCATGCTGTTGGAAAAATCGGTAGGGGTTGAGGCGCTGTAATAAGGGAGATAGGGTCGACTGCGGATCAATTTTCGCTTTACCGTTAACAGCTCAACTCGTTCAACTCCTTTTTTAGTCAGCGTATCCCCCAGCATTTCGTACTCGGGACGCAGACGGTCGGCGGAATGTTCCCGCAGTTCCTGAACTTTCGGATGCTGCATCTCCACCACTTGACGGTTTTCCACGGTTTCATGATACTCCCGGTGTTGATAGGGCCAAATCACATAGAGCGAACCGATAAGAAATCCGATCAGTGCAGCCAGCGTGGCTGCATAGTAGTGATCCAGCAGCCAGGATAATATTCGGGAGAATATCACCAGTCCCACCACCGCTCCCAGGCCAAACGGAGCCAGAATCAACAAGGCTTGTACGGTGTCCTCGCTGCCCAGCCGACCGATCTGGGCCAGTATATAGTCGTATTTACGAAGGATCAATAAAATATAAGATCCTGATATGCCGGGCAGCACCATCGCACAGATGGCAATCGATCCGCTGAAAAACACAAAAAACGGACTTTCCGGGGTTTGCGTGGGGACCAGCGTGACGACCCAGAATCCAATCAGCGTCCCGGCCAGTACAAATACCAGGTGATACCAGTGAAAATGCTCGATTTCATTAAACAGGAAAAAGATGGATCCCACGATCAAGCCAAAAAACAACCCGTACACGATCTCCGGATCCGTAAACATGTAAACCTGCAGGGGAACCACTTTCGTAAAAAACAGGAAGGCGGACAAGATTCCAGCCATCAGCACCACCAAAAATCGCCAGTGCAGCTCTGAAAATGCACCGCCAAAATCAAACCGAAATATCGCCCCCACACTTTTTTTGTTGAGGCTTTTAATCGCGTGTATCAGCCGGCTGTAGATCCCGAGGATCAAAGCAAGCGTCCCACCGCTCACCCCGGGAACAATATCAGCGGATCCCATAAAAAATCCTTTAATCAACAGGAAGGGGGATTCTTTCCAGGTCGTTGCGTCATGATCGGCTACAGGCGGGCCTTGCTGCTTATCTGATTCTTGAGGGGACACTAGGGATTTAAGATTTAAGATTTAAAATTATCTGGGCTTTGCTCGTCAAATGCTTCTACTGCCTTAACTTATTGATACATTTTCATGCAGTTCGTAATCTTACGAAAACCAAATTAACCTTGCCAAATAACGCAAAGTCCACCAAGACGCCCCATAATTTTAAATTTTAAATCTTAAATTTCCAATTCCCGAGCGAAGCGAGGGGGTAACTACTCTTTCCAGCCTTCCTCCCCGATCAAGGGCACGAATTTAAAGGCGTTATAGCGTTCGGTTTCGAAGCGTTCTTCGTCGGTGCGAATAACCCGCATCATAATCTGTCGATCATTGTCGCCTACCGGAACTACCAAAATTCCTCCCACATTCAACTGATGCTTGAGTTTGTCGGGCACTTCGGGGGCGGCGGCCGTTACCAGGATCCCGTCATACGGGGAATAGGCGGACCATCCGACCGTCCCGTCGTCGCATTTCAATTGAGCGCGGTATCCCAATTCTTCAAGAATATCCCGGGATCGATCGTACAAGTGCTTGATGCGCTCCACACTGTACACCCGGGCTCCCATTTCGCAGAGAATCGCCGCCTGGTATCCCGAGCCGGTTCCGATTTCCAGGATCTTATCCCCTTCTTCCACCTCAAGCAGCTGGGTTTGATAAGCCACGGTATAAGGCTGAGAGATCGTCTGTCCCCTCTCAATGGGAAGGGCCGTATCTTTATAGGCTCGATCTTCCAGGGCGGTCTCCACAAATTTATGCCGCGGCACATTACCAATAGCCTTCAACACGTTCTCATCATGTATCCCCCGGTCGCGCAGTTTATCCACCAGCTGCCGACGCCGTTTTTTAAATTTTCGCTCACCCGACGATGATCCAAAAAAGGAGTTTATCATATCAGCTTTCCGTAACCGAATATTGCCACTAATTGATAATGAAATTAACGATCTTTGAAAAACGGGCGTCGGTTCCTCGTTCGAAAGTTTTTCTTGTTCGATGGCGAATTTATGGTTGTTGAGCTCAATTACATTTCATCTAATTATTGCTCTTGAACCGAAAAACTTAATACTTCGGACCCGACGCCCGTTTTTCAAAGATCGTTAATGATTTAACATTTGATCATTTCAAATACTTCCCCTCCATACTATTGCAAAATACTATTTTAACAGCAAAAATCGACCTGAAACCTGTCAAACGGACTCTTGTTTCAGCGATAAGCGGTAACACGAGTTCATCTGACGGACTCAGGGTGTATTTTAAATTGCAAATGTCGTAAATTATACAATTGTTTCAAAGTGGGATCATGAATAACGTTTCAATCGTGAGGGAGCCTTTTTAGTTAATAAAGCGTACCACAGAACGCTCGCAATTCATATAACGAGTCCAAAAGCTTATCTGATTCTATGAAAAAGACACTGATTATACTGGGCAGCATCATCCTTGTTCTCATTCTGCTCATCGTCGGGGCCATCAATTTTTATTTTACCAATGAGCGCCTGCAGCGGATGGTGACTCCCCAGATCGAGGCAGCGGTCGGCCGTCCGGTGAACGTGGGCTCCATGTCGGTTTCTGTTTTCAGCACCCTTCCCGATGCCGCGCTAAATGTCAGGGATTTCAGCATTCCCGGTACGGAAAATGACACTCTGCTATCCATTCGGGAAGCATCGATTCGCGTAGAAATTCTACCCCTCTGGTACGACAGGGTCAATATAGAACAACTGGATTTCGATCGACCCCAATTCACGTACCACGTATTCCGAGACGGATCCACCAATATCGACTTCTTATTTGAAGCGGCCGACGATACCGCGGCTTCCGAGGGACAGCAACCCCAAGCTCCCGCCGATCAACCAAGCACCGCTGATACAACGCAGACCCGCATCCAGATTCCGGCACTCACCCTGCGGAACGCCCGGTTCGGATATGTGGACCAGTCCAGCGATACTGAATTTTTGCTGGGTAAACTGAATGCGGATTTATCGATGGACTACGCCCGGGAGATCATTACAAATCTCAGCCTTGAGGTCGGCCATTTACTGGCCAAAGCTGGTGAGCAGACGTATATAGACGGTCTGTCCGTTAAATTATCCCAGAAGTCCATACTGAACATGGAGCAGGAAACGCTCACCCTGCAAGAAGGCGCCTTTTCCATTCGCGCCCTATCGCTCTCCCTGAGCGGCAACTTGTCAAACTGGAGTGCCGATGACGGCCCGCATGCCGACCTGCAGTTCACCAGTTCGTCCGATAATTTTGCGGAACTGCTGAAACTCGCGCCGGCTTCCTACCAGGAAGAACTCAGCAAGCTCGAGACCCGCGGTTCCCTGACGCTTGGAGGAAGCATTAAAGGGCCGTTGGCCGGCGAAGAGCTGCCCGGATACAATGTCTCCGTCAAAGTCGACAACGGCTACCTGAAAAACCCGGACTTAAAGGACCCTATCACGAATATCCAATTAATTGCGCAGGCCGACAATAAAAACATTCAACTCAAGACCCTCTCCGCTGAAACCGGTCCCAATGCTCTAAGCGCCACCGGCACGATCAAGGATGCGATGGACCCCGGTCAAAGTACCATCGATCTAACCACGGATCTAAAACTGGATTTGTCCACGATCAAGAACTTTTACCCTATCGATCCCGATACGCTGTCGCTTGGCGGAAATCTCACGGCCAACGCCCGGCTGGTGGGAAAGCTGGATAATATACAACAAGCTGTAGAGGAAGGAAATGTCACCCTGCAAAACGGAAGAGTCGACTATCCCGCCGTGATCGGTCCGCCGCTTACCGATCTCAACCTGGATATCCAGCTGAGCGGCAACCGGCTTAACCTGAACCGCTTTACGGCCAACAGCAAAGGCAACACGCTCCAGGCCAGCGGCACGGTGGTCAACTACCTGGCCGAAGAACCGACCTTCGATGTCAGGACCAACGGCGCCTACGACCTCAGTCAGACGCACCATTACTACCAGCTCAAGCCTTATATCTCCGAACTCAGCGGCCTGGTAAATCTCGACGTGGCGGCAAACGGCGCCGGATTTGATCCGATGGACTGGGATCTTAACGGCAGCCTGAATCTGACCAATGTAAACGCAAAAGGCGATTCGCTGCCCGATCCGCTGCAAAACCTGAATGGGAAACTGGAAACCACACCGACCACCATGAACGTCAAATCCCTGGCTTTCAAGCTGGGAGAATCCGACTTCGATGTTCAGGGTAAATTTACCCACTACAAGGAGTTCCTTGAGCCCGGTGAAGACGGTCCGACGCCAAAACTTACCGGATCCTATCGCAGCAAGACGCTCAACGTCGACCAGTTCATAGACTGGGACGAGGAAGCCGATCCGGAAACGGTCTATCCGATCGACTTGCCGCATATGAATAGTACCATAACCACCCGAATCGACAAACTGATCGTTATGGGCATTGCCTTTACCGATGTAAAGGGCCAAGCCGGGACTACCCCGGAAAAAATTACGGTAAATAAAGCTTCGGCCCGGATGCTGGAGGGAACCATCAAGGGAGATATGACCTGGACCGTCCGCAAACCGCTCCAGACTCATCTCGATTTTGACGGCACGGTGGACAAAGTACAGGCGGATGCGTTCTTTCGGGAGTTTCGGATGATCGGCGGGGATAACGAGCTGCATAAATACGTGGAAGGCGCCTTCAGTACGGACGTTTCCTACGCCGCGGATATCAACAAACACCTGATGCCGGTCTTAAAGACGACGGTCTCCTCCGGGTCGTTCGGGATGACCAAAGCCCGTCTCAAAGGTCACCCGCTGCAAGAGAAAGTCGCCGGATTCCTGAAGGTGCCCGAGCTGACAAACATGGCCATGGATGAGTGGAAGGCCACATACACTATTAAAGACAAAGTCCTAACGATGAAGGATTTGCGGCTGACCAGCGGGAATATCGGCGCGGAGATGGAAGGCACGCAGCACCTGGAGAACGGGAATATTGATTACCAGTTGAAACTGTATCTGCCGGGGCGGTTTAAAGACAAGATAGCGTCGGTCATTACGCAAAAAGCGACCGAGGCGCTGACCCGGGAAAACGGGACGGTTATGGTTCCGCTGCGGGTTAAAGGGACGGCGGAACAACCGAAGGTGCAGCCGGATCGCGAGGTTATAGAGCCGATCGTCAAAGACTACCTCAAAGACAAGGCGGGGGATGTGATTAAGAATCTGTTTAAATAAGGAAAGTGTGGGAAGAATTGATGAATTTGAAAAAAAATAATTGCTAATTACAAGAGAAGGGTCTTAAAAAAAGTACGCAGCCTTACCCTTATTCATCAGTACTGTATATAGTTCTTCTCCAATAGTAAAATTACTATTCTCTATGAGACACCTAACCCTAACCTGCCTATTATTGTGGTTTACCTGCAGCCTTAATCCGATCTCCGCATATGCACAAGTACAGATTGACTCCGCTGAATATGCTGATAAGATCGGCACTACTATCTCCTATGAATCTTATCAAAGCAGCAATATAGCCGACATTAATGCCATTTTGGATGCCAAAGGGAGTAATCAAATGTATGATTTTACCCAGTTCACTGATTATAAGTTGGACGGGGATTTGAAGGTAACCTATAAAAATCAAGCCGGAGATTATCCCGGAGCCTCGGTCGACGCCTTTTCCGGGTCCAATTTTGTAACAGAGCAGACCTTTTCTGCAGCCGATACAGACGCCGACTCAACCTGGTGGCAATATCGTCAAATACAGTCTGGCAAACTGCTGAATCATGGATTGGTTTACATAAGCGCTTCCGATTTTAACGGAGACGGGATCTCGCCGGATACCCTTTACCGGATCTATCGCCCCGATCGAATAGAAGCTGCATTTCCCATGACCTTGAATACGAGTTGGAAGGATACACTTAAAGAAGAATCAAGGATCACCGGAACGGATTTCTCAACCTCTTTCGACCAATACGTTGCTGCTGAGGTTGTGGGATCCGGCACGTTAAAATTACCACAGGATCAGACTTTCCAGTGTATAAGAATTGACTTGACGACCACCACCAAGCGGTTCATTCAGGAGAGTAAGATGCGCAAAATAGTTTTTATTAACGCAGAGGGAAACCAAAAAGCGATGGTTAACTTCGACGAAAATCAGGATCCTCTATCTGTCAGCTATATTAGCGAAATCCAACGTACAGATACTAAAGAAGCGAGAAATCTTAAACCTGACCGAATCAAACTTAACTCGAACTACCCGAATCCTTTTAATCCCAGCACCAAGATCCGCTACTTTTTAAGAAATCAGTCTCATATAAATCTTGCTGTTTATAATATGAAAGGCCAACTTGTAAAGACATTGGTCAATAAATCGCAGCCTAACGGGTGGCATCAAGTGGTGTTTCAGGCTGAAAGTTTACCAAGCGGTCTTTACGTGTACAGATTGAAAACACCGACCGCGACGGCAACTCGCAAAATGATTCTTCTTAAATAAGAACGATTTATCTATAGTAGAATAGAACGTAACAGGAGTCTGTCGGGCTTTGGATTATTTAGAAGAAAGCCCGGCAGGTTTCAATTAAGCAACTTTTTATCCAATACTCTTTACTTTAAATTCCAATAAATAGCTCAACGATGGTTCGTTGTACCTGCATTTAAATATACATTCCTCTATTACTATACCATTACCGCGATGACAAATTCAGTTGTTCGCACAGCCATGTGTTACTTACTGCTTGCAGGGGGATTGTTTTACTCCGGATGTAATACGGAATCCCCTGAAACCCGGGAAAGCATCCAAAAGATAGATTCACTGAACACTGTCATATCCGGCATTAAAAAGCAAGTGGACTCCCTCAAACGAGCAACCGCTCATGTGGACACAGTTGATGATTTCAATTGGTATCACCCGGACTACGAGGGACGTGCTCTGCAAAAACAGGGTATCGACCAACCGGAAAACTTCATCATCAGCGCACTGAAAAACCGGCCCGAATTGATTCCGCTGGATCCCGTGATGGGCGGATCCATGCGGTTTACCCGCGTCGAGGTATTAAGTCGACAGTGGATCATCGCCGCTTATGAAGACGGACATATTATGGGGAGGACGCTCTACCGCTATAATGTCGACAGTGACCGGAACATAACGTTTGAGATCATTGATTCGACGAGAATGTGACTCAAAATCCCCCGGGGATTTTGAGAGCTCGAAGCTCGAGGCTCGAGGCTGGAGGCTTCTTGGTGTTGTCTTCTGGCGCCTGTAAAATAACATGCCGGCAGACGAATAACGTTCTTGATCTTGAATTATGACTTTGAACTGCTGAAATCAAATTATACACGTTACCGTCTTATCAAAGCTACCTACAATTAACAATAAGGCTGGTACAAGTGAGTGCCCTTATAACCGTTCCATGCCCTCAAGAATTTTAAATTTTAGGTAGCATTTCATAGTTGGGAGTTTTGTCTCCTTTCCTCTGTTAAGGTAGGAAAGGGTTGACAAAAAAAGAAGGGCA
>CAJXOW010000059.1 GCA_913057825.1 uncultured Balneolaceae bacterium
GTCGTTGATGATCAGCATGTTGGTCCGGCCGATTGCCTTCTTCAGGTTATCAAGCGTGTTTTCGATCCACAGATTCATCGTATCAAGCACTACATACTCCGGATCGTCCACCTGGTCGAGCACTTCCATCTGCTGACCCGGATCGAGATTACCGAGTGCAATGTATTTACTATCGGTATAGGAATCGGGCAGCCGGGGATCAAAATTCTCAAATACGTTCAACTGCGTATCCAGCGTATCCCGTTCATTCAAATCATACTTGTACTTGCCTTTCCAGAAGAAGGTCTTGCCCGACTCATCGACCTCGAGTCCTTCCAGGTCGATGTTGTGATCCTTGAACGTCTGCATGTCCTTGTCTTCAAAGTCATTGCCGACCACACCCAGCAGACGAACCGGGTCGGTAAAATAACTGGCCGAAAGGGAAATATAACTGGCCGATCCGCCGGGGACGCGATCGACTTGACCAAACGGCGTTTCAATACCGTCGTATGCTACAGAACCAACTACTAATACACTCATGAATCGTTACCTCCAATAATTTTACTTTCAAATTTCAATACAATGCAGTCGCAAGAGCCTTTCTTATAAAGCGCATTAAAATAAGGAGTTAAACCTAATATGCAAATTAGCTTACACCTGGATATATACCAACAATTTCGGAAATCCTATCATTCAATAAACCCAAGGAGTCTGTATATTGGAATTATATCGATCTTATCACTAACTTTTCTGCTGGTCAGGATTTCTCACTGATCTATAGAGGTCTTTGAAAAACCGGGCGGCGGTTCCGAAGCATTAAAATTTTCTGGGTATAAGCCTAAAATAACTGTTGAAGTTTGTATGGCAATCAGGTGTTAGCTGCCAATAAACGAAGAAAAGTTTCCGAGCAAGGAACCGCCGCCCGGTTTTTCAAGGACCTCTATAAAATATTTTTTTATGGACGTACCGAGCGAAGCTTTTCTCACGAAGTATAATAGGAGCTGGTTTGATTCTTGTCGGCTCTAGCCTGTACATAATATGAATGCATTCGCCTCCTTTTTACGACAGCAACTCGACCAATCGCTGCCCGGCCTGCATGCACAGCGTAAAATGGAGCCTCATTCGGCCGACGGCGGTGCGAATCCGCGACGTCAACCGCCTTCCACTGCCATCACAAGCGGCGTCATGGTACTTGTTTTTCCGCATAAATCAAGAGATTACGAAATCGTGTTAACGGTCCGTAGTGAAGACATAGAACAGGGGGGACAAATTTGTTTGCCGGGGGGTCGTTCGGAAGAGAATGAGTCCCCCGAAGAAACGGCTCTACGAGAAACTTGGGAAGAAATTGGTGTTTCGTCCGACCTCATTAACATACTGGGAAAACTGACACCGCTTTACGTCAATACGTCGAACAGCATCATTCATCCGCTAGTCGGCTATACCCCGCAGAAGCCCTCCTTTAAACGTGACCCGGTGGAGGTCCAGGAGGTTTTTACCACTCCCCTGGCAAAGCTCATCTCTGACCATCACCTTGAAAACACCCGGTGGAACCTGAAAGGCCGCAGCTATCATGTCCCACATTGGACCATTCACAGCGACGTGCCTTTATGGGGAGCTACCGCCATGATCCTGTCCGAATTCCTGGAGTTGTATCGCTTGTATAAAAGCGAGGAGTGAAATGTTGTTGATGGTAGTACCACAGATGACAAAATTTATAAAAAAAGATTTCCCAATAGTCAGAAAAGTGAGAGGACCACACACAAACAACACCTGCTATCCGCCTATCTCTTCTTAAAATTCAGTGCGAGTGAGGCCAGTAGCGGGGCGCCGGTTTTGAAGGCCTGTTCGTCGATGTTGTATTTGGGATGGTGCCAGCCGTAAACAGATCCGCTTTCCTCGCTGCCGGTCCCCAGGAAAAAGAACGCGCCCGGAAAATGCTGCAGGTAAAAGGCAAAGTCTTCTCCGGCCATCACCGGCTTTTCCATCCAACGAACCGATTCATTACCGAACAGCTTAACGGCCTCCTCTCCGAGATGTTCCACCGCCCAATCGGTGTTAACCAGGGCCGGGTAGCCGGGATCAAATTTATAATCATACGAGGCCCCGTGGGCATGGGTTATACCTTCGACGATACGCTCCATGCGGCGGTTGATATGCTGTGCCGTCTCCTCCGAGAAACTGCGCACGGTTCCGATCATATGCGCATGTTCGGGGATAATATTGTGAGCGGAGCCGGCTTCAATTTTTCCGACCGTAACCACCGCCGGTTCACCGGGATCCACACTGCGGCTGGTAACGGTCTGCAGAGCTCCTACAATTTCCGAAGCCACTACAATCGGATCCACCGTGGTATGCGGCGCCGCCGCATGTCCGCCCGAACCCCTCACCAAAATTGAAAATTCATCGGGCCGGGCCATTAGGGGACCTTTTCGCACGCCGATCTGCCCGGGAGCAAAATCGGGATTGGTGTGAAGACCATAGATAACATCCACTTGCTGCTGCTGAAGAAAACCCTGCTCGCAGAGCATACGTCCACCTCCCGGCAGCTTTTCCTCGCCCGGCTGAAAAATAAGCAGCACCTTCCCCTCAATTTCATCCTGAAAATCCTTCAAAATTCGTGCAGTACCCAATAAATTCGCCGTATGTGCATCGTGTCCGCAGCAATGGGCAATGCCCGGGTTCCTGGATATAAAATTGGATTTATGTGCCCCTTCTTCATCAATAGCGAGGGCATCAATATCAGCCCGTAGCACAACCACCGGTCCATCCCCGGGATTTTTTCCCTCAATAATACCGACACAACCGGTTTCCAACGGCTGTTGGCAGGGAATCCCCATCTCTTTTAACTTATCCTGGATAAAGGAGGTCGTCTGATGTTCCTGGTAGCTTAATTCGGGATACTGGTGCAAATGACGACGAACCTCAACTATTTCGGGAAAATGGTGATCGGCTCGTTTTTTCAGATCTTTATATTCCATGTTAAAATAATCGAAGCTGTTAATAACTTATACTACATTGAAAAAATGGAGTAGGAAATTCCGGCTTACCGGACGGCGGTTACGAAGCATTAAAATTTTACGGGCCTAAAGCTATAATAATGTTTTTTTTAATAACCGGGCACTGTTCCCTAAAAAGCCTCCATCAAAGAAAAGTATCCGGGCCAGGAACTGCCGACCGGCAAGCCTACAGGCAACTCACGCAATACAACCTCAAACATATAAACCATTTTTCAGATAGTGAAACTTTTTCGTAACTAATACGTAGTATGAAGTGTGTAGACTCACTGGACCTAATTTCAGCGATATAACTTCATGAAATCACGTTATATAACATGGGAAATCATTGTTGCCGGACTCGCCCTGACGATACTGGCTTTCTACGTCTTAAATACCGACAAGAACGACCATTACTCTGACAACTTTGCCTTCACGAATGAATCCCATAAAACGGAAGGAGCGGAAATTCGAGAAACCCCTCCGGCACCGGAACCGCCCCCCGCCGAACTGCAGCTGCACGACCTGGAAAAGCTTGAAAATCTTCAGCAGCTCAAAGAGCTGGAAAGTATCAAAGATTTTGATGAACTGAAGCAGAAGTTCCGTGAGTTCAGTGCATTATTTGACAAACAAAAGCTCGAACAGGCCCTCCAAAATCTTGAGCAAGATCTGGAAAAGCTTGAGTCACACGAAGTGCAGGTACAACTGGACAACGGACAGAAGGTAACCATCCGGAAAAAGTACAAAACACCGGAGCGACAATGGACCGCCGTCGAATCGGATGTATATGTATATCGTGAAAACTTGAATCCGGATCACCTGCGACAATTAAAATTTGCTCTTAATGCCGGTCAGTTTAGCGTGATTGGCGGTCACAGCGAAAATCCCTACTTATCCCTCCGGGCCAAAGGGGACATAAAATCCTCGGAAGTACTTACTGAAAATGTCGACGTTCAGAGCTCCTCGCAGGAAAATCATACGGAAATTACAATAACCAATCGCTATAAATCGGGATTCTTCAACCGAGTCGATATGGAAGCAATCCTCTACCTGCCCTCCGACACTCGTGTCGAGGCATCGACCAAAGGTGGACATGTTACCGCCCAGGCGCTTACAAATCGATCGGACCTGTCCACTTCCGGCGGACATATCACCCTGGAGGACATGAAGGGAGATATTAAAGCTCATACTAAAGGCGGTCACATTACGGTCGACAAAAGCGGTGGAAATTTATCGGCCAAAACCTACGGAGGTCACATTAAACTTCACGGCTTTAATGGAGATGTAGAAGCCAAGACCAGCGGCGGACATCTTTACCTTGAAGATATCCGCGGCAGCCTGCAGGGCAGTACCTCCGGTGGCAATATACAGGCTTCCATTATTGAACCGCGCGGCAATATTCAACTATCCACGTCAGCGGGCAACATCAAGATAGAATTGCCTTTAAATGAAGAGGTGCGCGTCAAATTCAGTGGGATGCATACCAGCATCGATTCGGATTTCAATTTTTCGGGAGAACAGCGCAATGATTATATTGAGGGTACGCTGTTACCGCCCAACAGTAAGACTCCACCCGGAGATCTCCCGCTGATCGAAGCCAATTGCAGTTTTGGAAATGTAAGTTTATCCCCCTATGAGCAATAAGGTCAAGATTCAAACTACCCAAGACGGATCCCCAACCTTATACTCTTCCACCTACGACCAAACGTATCACAATCCCGGGGGAGCGGTGGCAGAAAGCCGACATGTGTTTTTTGAACGCTCCGGACTGGAAGATCAACTCAAACAGGACGATCCGATTACCATATTGGAAGTGGGATTCGGTACGGGACTGAACCTGTTGCTGACCATGGATCGCCACCTTGCCCACGGAGAACGGCAGCCCATTCACTTTCACAGCGTTGAGCAGGATCCGATTCAAACCAATATAGCCCGGGAGCTTGACTTTACCCCCTTTTTGGAGCACGGGACCGCCCTCGATCTGCTCCCCGGTATTTTTGAGAACCTGCACGACGGGTATAATAAATTTTCTTTTTGGGACCAATTCGATTTCACCCTCTTTAAGGGTGCTTTTGAAGACTACCATCCCGACAAGTTGAAAGCAGATTTTATCTTTCACGATGCCTTCTCTCCCGACGTTAACCCGGAACTGTGGACCGGTGAAACTTTTGAAAAACTGGCCTCCCTCTGCAGCAGGAAAGCCGTTCTGACCACCTACTGTGCCGCTTCAGCGGCTCGGGGGGCAATGTGCTGGGCCGGTTGGACCGTAGCACGCGCACCGGGGGCGCTTGGCAAACGGGAAATGACCGTCGCTTCGCTCGATGCCTCCAAAATTGAAGCGATGGGACTTGAGCAGGTCAATAACGAACGACTCGCTCACCGCTATGAAATAGAGGACTTCGACTGAAGCATGTTTTGTCCGCGCTCCCCGATTTTCTTCAACAGTCGTCCCAGGAATTTATTCCCGTACATACGATTAATATGATCCATATCGGCAATCACGTACAACTGCTCTTCACAACGGGATAACGCCACATTTAACAACCGGGGTACCGTAAGTCCGTTTTTGGCTTCGTCAAACGGCCGCACTGTAAAGTGTCGCCTGCGCGAATTTCGTACCTCGCCGGTCATCACGGTATCAAATATAACCACCCGTTTTTCACGTCCCTGAAACGTATGAATAGTTCCCACCTCCACCTCCCGGTATCCTTCCTGTGTAAGCATGTTCCGATAATCATAAACGGTACTTCGAAAAGGAACAATAACGCCGATGTCCTGCATGCGCACCTGTTCCTTGAGCACTTTTTGCTGGACGATGCGTTTCAGTAAAAACTGGTGGACTTCATTCAACGGACTGAATCCGCGGCGATTCTCATTTTTGGTCAGGTAGGGGCCGTATTTGGAACTGTCGGCCAGGGCGATCAACTCTTTGTCCGGGCTGCCCACTCCCTCTGTACCAGCAGAGTCAGCCGCGGTTTTCAGCCGCCCCTCGTAAAATACTGCACTTACAATCTGTGCGAGCTGTGCTTTAAGACGATACTGCTTGTCAAAGAAGCAGGTAAGCGGCTGGTTGTTGTCATGCCACCGGAAAAGCTCATCCGTGGTACGGGCCTCCGAGACCCACCCGAAAATATCCATCTCCAGGAAATCCCGCGATGACTGTTCCCGCGCCAGGGCAATAGGCGGCAGCTGCATCGGGTCCCCCACCACGATGATATGTTTTTTCGCTTTACGCGCCAGGGCGATCAGGTAAGGCAGGTTGGCCATCGATCCTTCGTCAATAATCACTGCGTCAAATTCAAGCCCCCGAAACAGATCGGAGGTGCAAACGCGGGCCAGGGTGGTAGCGACCAATTGTTGTTTTTCCAGCTCCACTCGTTCGTTGACCTGTTTCAGCCGCTCGATTCTCTCTTCCATCGCCGCTTCCCCGCCCTCCGACTCGATTTTACGGCTCAGCAACTCATAGGTTTGCTCGATTTCTTCTAGTTCGGGATCGTCCTCGTTCGCATCCTCAATCTTTTGTTCAAGCTTATAGAACTCCTGCAGTCGTTCGTCCAACTTGGCCGCCTGTTCCCTGCGTTTTTGCTGTTTTTGATCCAGCAGGTGATCAAACGTTCGATCCAACACTCTCCTGTTATCGAGGGCCGGCTCCCCGAAACGGGTACATCGAAGCTCCCGGTCGGAAATTCCCATGGCCTCGGCGGCTTCCAGCACATTGAGCAAGCCGACGTCCACGGCGCGATTGGTATTGGATGCCAGCAGTACTTTTTTATCCTGTCGCAGATAGTTTGCGGCCATAAAACCCAGCGTGGCCGTTTTGCCGGTTCCCGGCGGTCCCCATACGTAGAGCGTCCGGTTTTTCAATGCTTTTTGCAAGGCCTCGCGCTGTGCCTCATTGCGTTCACCGTCGTCCATCACCTCCTCTCCCGCAAACGCATCCGCATCCTCCTCTACCTCGGGCGCAAACAGGGCACGGATCCGTTCTTTTGAATCATCCCCTTCATCACGGGCCCGGCTAAGTTCCTCCCGCACTTTCAACAATACGAAATCGTTTTCCCACTCCAGCTCCACCCGTTTAATCTGCTCTCCGAAATCCTTCGAAAAACTCAATGTGATTTGTCCGTTTTCCATCCCCACCGGATAAACCTCGAGCGAGGTATCTTCCAGCTCCGCACGAATTTCCTCCGCATATTGGATGGAAGCGTTGTGGGTATCGAACGTATAGTGAAATTCCTCGGCTCCCCGATAGTTTTCCCGTTCCCCATTAAAAAGGATATCATGGGAAGGTTGCCGGCGGACCGCCTCGATTTCATCGTCGATCGCCTCTATGGCACGGTCCAGCAAATTTTCGAAATCAAACGACACGATGTACGACTTTTTAATTTATGATTAGTGATTTATGATTAGTGATTTTTGGCGATTAAGCCTTTAATATTGGTTGTTGCAGGCACCTGTCTTTAAGAAAAAATCTGTATTATCATTTGAATTGTACTCTTCGCTGCGGCGACCACCTCACCTTGTTAGCGGCAAAATAATCATTAATTATTAATCATAAATCAATAATCATAAATCACATCACTGATCCCATAGTTCGGAACGGATGGTTTCCGCGCTTTTGGGAGCAATTTCGTATGCCAGGCGCAGTCTTTTCTTTTCGGGAATCTTGGCTTCCACCACGGGGGCACTGTTCGGGGTGTATATAATCAGGTCAGACTCACGAACAAATAACGGCAGCGATTTCCCATACATGGCCCCGGCCAGAAATGATCCCTCGAAATTCAGAGCGGACTTGAGATCATGAATCAACTTGGAAATAGATTCCTCTTCTCCCGTAACCAACCCGATCGTATCCACGGCCGCCCGATCCACCATCGAAAGCAGGAAATCGCTTGAAAAGCTGTAGACGATCGGCAGCAGCATCCCGGTCTCCGACAGACTCTTGAATTTATTTAACAGTTGAATGGGTACAAAAAGGGCATCATAATTGATAGCCTTATTAAACTGATCCGCATTAATGACCCGGCTTTTCACCCCCACCTGTCGTTCAATAGCCTCGGCCAGCATCCCTCCCAATTCGTCCGTCTCTCCAACACTGGCGCAGGTCTCAATCCGATCGGGCCACTCGAGATATTGCAATTGTTCGTTATAGACGACATTAATCTCGTTTTCATCCAGTCCGTACCCGATCAATTCCTCCAACAGACTTCGCATCTTTCGAGCACCAATTTCCAGCCGTTCCGATTTATTCAGGCTGGTGGTCTGCTGCTCCACAATAAATCCACGTCCCTGCTCGCTTCGAAGCATCCCCTCCTCTTTCAGGATGTGGTAGGCCTTGCGAACCGTATGAAAACTGGCTTCCAGTTGTTGTCCCAATTCCCGCGTCGACGGCAACACCTCCCCTACCTGGAACTGCTTGGTCGTAATCATTAGACGGATCCGGTCGGCAATGTATTTGGCCGAATGTTGTGCCATCGAATTAACGAATACCGCTATTCAGTCTTGGTAGTCAAGTCCCGGTATTGCTTCTTCCACTCGCTTACAAACTTCTTGTTATGCACATCCAATTTCGTGTAGAATTCCTTCATTTCGTGCATCCGGTCTGCAATGTAATCGGCCTGATGATCAATTTGTTTATTCGCTTTTTGAAATAACCGCTCAGCAGTCCGGATATTCTGTTCCATCCGATCATTCTGGTTGGCAAACAAGCGACCAAACAGGTTATTGACGGGTTTATAATAATCCTTTCGATCTCCCGGAACCCAGACTTTCTCTATCAGATTATTATCTTTCAACCGGCGACAAACCTGCGAAATCGGTCCTTTACTCATATCAAGCTTGTCAGCCATATCGTCAAGTGACTGAGCTTCCTCAGATATGTAGAGCAAGCCAAGGATACGACCCATCAACGTATTTAGGCCGAACACACTATTTTGTTCTGCGAAGGTAGCAATAACCTCTTGTGCTAATCGAAATTCTCTTGGATCCATAGATTCAGGGATAAAAGGTTGAAGACAATAAATCACAAGCTTTAAAACCGGCTAAACACGACCGCGATTCAAAACACCGGGGCGTTAGACTAGTTTGCCTAAAGCGCTCGCCTGAGCCTGGTATTTCTGTAAATCTTAAAACTTATTTATTGGAAGAAATGGATTTAGCAGGAACCACTCTCCTTCTTATAATTTTAAAGTAAGCAAATATTTTATATGTTGGAAATTTTCCTTAAAGTTTTTCCTAATTATCAAGAAGTTTTTTGAGCTCGGAGAGCATTAGCAGCGATTCGACCGGGGTCATCCGGTTGGGATCGCAAGCCTCGAGCTTGTTTTTCACCGTTTCCAGGTTGGGATCCAGCTGTTCCTGGAAGAGTGACATTTGCGGGATTTCTTCTTGCTTATCCATTTCTTTGGCCGCTTTGGAAGCCGCTTTTTTCTTGGTAGCCCCTTTCTCGATAGTGCCATTTTCGGAAGGCAGGTCAACGCTGTGTTCTTCGAGATTATTGAGAATCTCGCGGGCTCGTTCGATAACAACCGAAGGCAGCCCGGCCATGTCGGCTACCTGTATACCGTAACTGTGATCGGCTCCTCCCCGCTCCAGCTTGCGAAGAAAGACGATCTTTCCGTCGTGCTCCTTCACCTTGACATTATAGTTGGCAATGCGATCGTACATCTTCTCGAGCTCATTCAACTCATGGTAGTGCGTGGCAAAAAGCGTTTTGGCCGCAACCGACGACTGATTATGCAGGTACTCGGCCAGAGCCCATGCAATACTGATGCCGTCAAACGTACTCGTCCCTCGTCCCACTTCATCCAGCAGGATTAGCGAACGGTCAGTGGCATTATTGAGGATATTGGCCGCCTCGTTCATTTCCACCAGGAAGGTGCTTTCCCCGGCGGCCAGGTTGTCGTGGGCCCCCACGCGCGTAAAGATCTTGTCCACCATTCCGATATGCGCCTCCTCGGCCGGGACGAAACAACCCACCTGGGCCATAAGAACGATCAAGCCGGTTTGCCGCAGGATAATACTTTTACCCGCCATATTGGGACCGGTAATAATGAGTATCTGCTCGTCATCATTACTGAGGCGTACGTCGTTGGGAATAAACGGCTCGCCCATCGGAAGCGCCTTTTCCACGACCGGGTGACGCCCCTTCCTGATGTCGATCTGCTTGCCGTCGTCAACGGTTGGCTTGGCGTAGTTGTTTTTGTAGGCCACTTCGGCAAAACTCTGCAGGCAGTCGAGCCGGGCCACCGCCTGGGCAATCTGTTGTATCTCCTCGGCAAAATCGGCCACAAAAGTGCGTAATTCCTCAAAAATTTCATACTCCAGCTTCTTGCTTCGCTCCTCGGCCGAAAGAACCTTCTCCTCCACCTCTTTCAGCTCGGGCGTGATATAACGTTCGGAGTTGACCAACGTCTGCTTGCGTTCAAAATGCTCCGGCACTTTATCGGTATGGGTGTTGGTGACTTCGATATAGTATCCAAAAACCTTGTTATACCCGATTTTAAGCGACGGAATGTTGGTTTCCTCGCTCAGCTCGTCCTTCAAGTCGGCGATATAGTCTTTTCCGTTGCGGGCCACATCGCGAAATTCATCCAGTTCTTCGTTAAACCCGTCGCGGATAAGTCCGCCGTCGCGTACGCTGGCCGGCGGATCTTCGACCAGGGCCTTTTCGATGTAATCCTTTACTTCCTCCATATCCTTGAGCTCCTGGCGGATCTCCTCAAACATGGGCTCCTCCAGCTTCGCAAATCGCTCTCGTATTACCGGTATCTGTTGAAGGGAGAGCTTCAGCTTTTCAAGGTCGCGTGCATTTGACCGCCCCACGCTGATGCGCGACATTAATCGCTCCAGGTCGCCTACCTCGTCCAGTTCCTCCCGAAGCTTTTCCCGCACATCGTGGTCAATCTGCAGGGCTTCAACGGCGTTCAATCGCCGGCGAATAGGTTCCAGTTTCTTCAGCGGACGCATGACCCACTTGCGGAGCAAGCGTCCGCCCATGGCTGTCTGGGTTCGATCCATGATCGAAATCAGCGTCCCTTCCCGCCCCCCTTCCTGCAAGCTGGTGGCCAGCTCGAGGTTGCGCTTGGTGGAGCCATCCAATGCCATAAACTCCCGGTTTTCAAACGCCGTGAGCCGGCGGATGTGTCCCAGTGAGGCTTTCTGGGTTTCCTGCACATAATGCAGCAGCGCACCGGCGGCCACTTGGGCTTTCTCCATCGACTCGACTCCAAAACCTTTCAGCGAATGGGTTTCAAAGTGGTCGGTCAGCAGGTTGTACCCGTAATCGCCGTCATAAACCCAATCCTCGATTTCTGTCAGGTGATACTCGTCGCTATCTCCCGGAAGTTTATCCTCTGCATCCGAGGGAATCAGCAATTCGGCCGGATCGATCGACTGAATCATTTCGTGCAGTTCGTCTTCTTCAACTTCACACAGCGAGAATTCCCCGGTCGAGATATCCGAGAAGGCAATTCCCACCTTGTTGCCCGACCAATGAATCGACATCAGGTAGTTATTCCGGTTATGGTGCAGCAATTTATCCGAAAGGGTAACCCCCGGGGTGGTAATCTCCTTGACTTCTCGTCCGACCACCTTTTTTCCCTGTTTTTTCGCTTCCGACGGTTCCTCGGTTTGCTCGCATATTGCCACGCGATATCCCTGTTTAACGAGTTTGGGCAAATACGTTTCCAGGGCGTGATAGGGGAAACCCGAAAGGGGCGTCTGATCGCTTCCGTTGTTGCGGCGAGTCAGGGTAATGCCCAGCTCCTCGCTTACCAGTTTGGCGTCGTCGCCGAAGGTCTCGTAAAAATCCCCGACCCGAAAAAGAAGAATTGTTCCTTCATATTCTTCTTTAATCTGCCAATATTGTTGCATCAAAGGTGTTTTATCGCTGGAACTCATGATAGGGCAAAAACGTATTTATTAATGTATTAAAAGTGAACAATAGTCCGACGGAAGAAAAACAACAGTTTTACGGGAAATCGCTGAAAACCCGGGCACCGGGCATTCGCTGACGCTTGGGAACCAAGATGGCATGATATCCTAAATCTTATCATACGACCCTCTATAAAGTGAAAAGATTCAAAGCCTTTGGCAAACGTATTTTTCAATTGATTATGAAGAAGGATATCTTCTTCAATGCCTCCGCTATAACCTTTAATCTGTTGCTTTGCGCCATTCCCTTTTTACTGATATTGATTTCGATTATTGGATATATTCTTTCGATTGAACAGGCGTATTTTGAAATTTTGCGTTATGGACAGGAATTGCTGCCGCGCGTACTATTTGAAGGTAATACGTCGGATGTTACCGCGGGAATGTCGCTTCAAAATTTACTGGATCCCCTGATCAAAAAACGACGCGTTTACGGAATCGTGGGGTTAACCGTACTCATTGTTTTTTCGCTCGGATTATTTTCGATCGTCAAGCATGTTATTTTCCAGGTATTTGATATTAAAGACCGCAAACATCCGGCCCTGGAATGGTTTTACAGCTTTCTTGCAATGGGCGTGGTAGGCGGAGTCTTCGTATTTTTCAGTATCGTTATATCATTAATTTCACTGTTGCCCTTAAACGAAATAGCGTTGCCGGTGGGAAATTACGAAATCCAGTTTAGCTGGCTGTATGAACTAATTAATATCACCCTTCCCATTTTGTTCACGTTTTTTCTTTTTTTCGTAGTATTTCGTTATTTGAGCGAACGTCGCATTCCCCGGCGTGTAGCGCTTATAGGGGCTTCAGTATATTCCATAATGTTTGAAACGGCCAAGATATTTATCAGTCTGTACCTGGATCGCGCATTTGAAGTGTATCAATATTTCTACCAGGGGTATTCGGTCTTGATACTTTTTGGGATCTGGACTTTTTACTCGGCCCTGTTACTGGTACTTTCAGCTATCGTTGCACGCGCCTACCAGGACATCTATGTTCCACGTCCCCGCTTTCAAGATAATCCATACGATCTAATCTCCTGATGAACTCGGAATCCAACATTCGAACCATCTTGCCGATCTCCTTTTACCGGGGAACCGATGTTACCGACATCGCCCGCAAGTTGCTGGGTAAATATTTGTGTACCCGTATCAACCAAAAACCGGTAACCAGCGGCGTGATCGTCGAAACTGAAGCTTATGCAGCGCAGGGTGATAAAGCCTGTCACGCCAGCGACTACAACCGGACTGACCGTAACGATGCGATGTTCCGTGAGGGGGGAATTGCCTACGTTTATTTATGCTATGGGATTCACAATCTATTTAACGTAGTCACCAACCGATCCGGTGAACCGGAAGCTGTCTTGATCCGGGCCGTAGAACCCGAGGAAGGCATTGAAATCATGAAGAAACGTCGCGAATACAAGGAGGTAAAACCGGAACTCACTGCCGGACCGGGACGACTCACGGAAGCACTTGGCATTGACCGGTCGCACTACGGCACGAATCTTCAGTCCGAACCCGTTTGGATTGAAGACCGGGGGAAGCATATATCGGCTTCGGACATCGATTCCAGCCCGCGTATCGGAGTCAGCTACGCCGGAGAAGATGCCAAAAAACCCTGGCGATTTACCATAAGCGGAAATCGTTGGGTGAGCAGGTAAAGCCTCATGGTCTGCAGGGTCCTCTGGCTAACCGGCGACCAAAATCTTTACTGGCCTGTACCGGTGGTATCCGTTGCCCCGCTCATACCCTGCATTTCTTTGTAGCGTTTCATCAGGTCTTTATTCTGTCGCAGGGCACGGCCTATCTGCTTGAATCGATCCATCGAAATCCCCGTCGACTCGATGGCTTTGGTAATTTCTTGCCGAGCCGATTTCTGAGCTTCCTGCATTCGCGGCTGAATGGCATCCATCTTGGCCTGCTCTTCGTCCGTCACGTTCATTTTCTGTTTCAGCTTCTTACTGCGTTTGCTCATCATAATCTGCTGAAATCGTTTAAACGTGAGGCCTTCATCCTCCACGATTTTTTTCATATCGGACCGGGCCTCTGTCTGAATCTTGCTTGCTTTCTGCATTGCCTGGGCAAACTGTTCCAGTTCGGCATCCGTAATACTGGAGGGATCGATCGATTGCTGCTTTTGCATCATCGGATTTTGCGATCCCTGCCCCTGTTGCGGTCCCTGTTGTTGGGCCTGCGGTTGCTGATCTGGCGTAGGGGACTGTTGGGAGTCATCTGAACTGCATCCCATAATAAGTCCTGCAACCAGGACCAGCGAAAAAATCGACTTTAAATAGGTCTTATACATATTCTGAAATATAGCTTTAATCTATTAGAAATAATGCTTCCTATTAACGAATAAAACGCCCTGTTATTTATCGGAGCCGTTGTTATTCTGTTGCTGCTTCATCTTGTTTTTCAGCTGTTGCTTCATCTTATTCTTCTGCTCCTTGCGCATCTTCTTCTGGATCTTCTTGAAACGCTTCACCAGTTTTTTGTTGGTACGCAGGGCTTTGCCAATTTGCTGAAATCGTTGGCGGGACATACCGGTCGATTCTATAGCCTGCATGATCTGCTTGCGGGCTTTTTTGTTGGCAGATTGAATCTTCGGACGCAGAGTATCCATCTTGGCCTTTTCCTCGTCCGAAACCGTAATCTTGTTTTTCATCTTCTTGCTGCGTTTACTCATCATAATCTGCTGAAAACGCTTGTAGGTCAGTCCTTCATCCTCGACCATTTTCTTAACATTGGCCCGAGCCTGCATTTGGATTTGACGAGCTTGTTGCATGCCCTGTGCAAAGGTTTTCAGTTCCTGGTCCGTAATACTGTCCGGATTGACCGTCTGTTGCTGCTTGATCATCGGAGATTTTTTAGCAGGCTTCTTCCCCTGCTGACCTTTGGCAACGCTTGCAACAGTGAATAAACTAATGAGAACGACAAGAGTCGATTTAACTATGCGCATAATTTGGTTATTACTTTTATATTATTAGCAAATTGAGAGTTAACATACCTATTTTTTAACGGTTTTCTAAAAATCTCAGAAAATTTTTGAATATTTATTACACGAACTTCTATATAATAAATTTATAAACAATCCCAACTGCACGCTTCTACATATATTTATTCAATCTGATGAACAAATAAATTGATTGAGGCCGCATATGGCAATAAAAAAAGACTCAACAATACAACCAATTAGACTCCGTCATATTATATGCCATCCTGAAATAAACTATTTAAACTTTTATTTTTAGATTGTATATTTAGGGTCATTCTGATGGGCCCGCTGTTTGACTTGCTAATCGGGCAAGCAGAGAACGATAATTAAAAAGAATTCAGTCTCATGCGTAATTCACGTTTTCTAATTATAACGCTGTTTATTGTTGCAGCCGCACTACTGCGTCTACTGCCGCATCCGCCAAACTTCTCACCTATTACTGCAATTGCCTTGTTCGGCGGCGCCTACTTTAGCCACCGGGGACTGGCCCTTATCGTGCCTCTGCTCGCGATGGGTATTTCCGATCTATTCCTCGGATTCCACCAGGTGATGCCTTTCGTTTACGGCTCTTTCCTGGTCGCCGTTGTCATTGGATTTGCCCTCAAATCAAATAAAAAAGTTTTACCGATTGCTACAGGTGCTGTCGGGGCGTCCGTACTATTTTTCCTCGTTACGAACTTCGGTGTATGGCTTACCGGCACGATGTACCCGGCCACGTTTAGCGGACTCATCGCCTGCTACACTGCCGCCATTCCTTTCTTCCAGAATACGCTGCTTAGCGGCCTGCTCTATTCCGGCGTGCTGTTCGGAAGTTTCGAACTCCTGAAAAGAAAATACCCCGCCCTCGCCGTTTCAAGCTAGGAGGCTGTGTCGGGGTATGACCCCAACACCTTCACATAAATATTCATCTCCCTGATCCCGGCCAACATCTGCTGCACTTTTTCATCCTCAACATGACCGTAAAAATCCACAAAGAAATAATAGTTCCACGCTTTTTGTCGTGACGGACGAGACTCAATCTTGCTCATGTTGATATCAAAATCTCGTATCGTCTGCAATATCTCCACAAGCGATCCTACCCGGTCCGGAGCGGCAAACATGATACTGGTTTTGTCGTCGCCGGTGGCATCGGCCGACTCGGTAGAAAGCACCAGGTAGCGCGTAGTATTACCTTCCACGCTCTGTATATTATCCGCAATCACATCCAGCTCATACCTGTCGGCTGCCAAAATATTGGCAATAGCGGCGTGCTCCTCCTTCTCGGTGGCTTGTTTTGCGGCGTGAATACCATCCTGCGCCTCTTCGATATTCACTTGCGGCAAATGCTTATCCAACCAACTGCGACACTGTCCGACCACCTGTGAATGAGCATAAACGGTTTTGATATCCTCCAACCGATCGGCCCGGCTGAGCAGGTGGTGAGTTATGGGAAGATTGATCTGGGCGCATATCTTCAAGTCCGACGTCGCGAACATATCCAATGTATGATATACCGCCCCCTCCATCGAATTTTCAATCGGTACCACTCCATAATCCGCTTTTCCGCGGGCTACTTCGAGAAACACATCATCTATCGTAGTTTGCGGGGAATAATGCAAGCTGGACCCAAACTTTTTGATCGCGGCCTGATTGGTGTAGGATGCCTCCGGTCCGAGGTAAGATATACGCAGGGGCTTCTCCAGATGCAGCGAGCTCGACATAATTTCGCGATAGATGGCATGCAGGGCATCATCGGGCATCGGACCCTGGTTTAGATCCGTAATCTTCTTGAACACTTCCTGCTCGCGATGCGGCGCATAAAACGGCAAGCCCCGGTCGTGCTTATACTGACCGATCTGCTGGACCACACGGGTTCTTTCATTTAATATATCGATCAGCTCACGATCAATTTCATTGATTCTTTCACGCAGTTTATCTAAATCCATCGATTATAGGAAATATTTATGTTACCACATCAGTTATAGTGCTGCTGGCTAGTAGCTAAACCAGCCCGACACCCCGCTTTCGGGAAACAATTTTTTGAACCGGAAAGATGAAGTTAAAGACTACGAAAGTTGAATTGTTTTACGAATTTTAAAGCTTTTAAGAAACGGTTTAAGTTCAAATTTTTTCCCGAAAGCGGGGTGTCGGGCTGGTTCTTTACGACTTTACTTCCAAGCAGTTATTGAAAAACAGCAGCCGGTTTTCCAACGACCGCCATAAGTGAACTAACTAAAGTTATTGTGCATTAGTATAAATGCAAGTGTTATTCAAACGATGAAGTACTACGTTCCGCCAATTTCAAACAAGTTATCGGCCGGTTTGTTCAACTGAAGATTTAAGTGCAGGGAAGTGGATGTTCCGCAGGGATCCCGAAAAACCCGTATACCTGCCTACACCACGGACTCCTGCAGGTAATTAAAACCAGTGCATCACACGAATCTGAGCACTTGCATAAATAAGTAATTACCATTATTTAAAGGCATCGAAGTATATTCAGACTATATGGAAGAACAAACATCCTCATTAAAAGTCGGCCTGGCCCTGGGAAGTGGAGCTTCCCGTGCTCTTGCACACCTGGGAGTTATCGAGGCCATCGACGAAGCCGGTATCAAGGTCGACTATATCGCAGGCAGCAGTATGGGGGCCCTTATTGGAGCTTCATATGCCTCCGGCGATATCAAGAAACTGCGTGAACAGGCTATCACGATGGACTGGCGCAAGTTCACCTCGTATCTGGATTTCAACTTCCCCCAGCGAGGTCTGCTGGAAGGAGAGAAACTCAGTCAGCTTATCGAATATTTGCTTCCTCACCGCCAGTTCAACGAGTTGGAAATACCGCTTTCCGTAACGGCGACGAATCTGACCACCGGCGAAGAAATTATTCTCAACGACGGGGACCTGGTTGAAGCTATCCGCGCCAGCATCTCCCTGCCGGGCATTTTTAATCCATTTGAAAAAGACGGTACTTACCTGGTAGACGGCGGACTGGTTAACCCGGTGCCGGTTGATGTCGTTCGTGAAATGGGAGCCGACTTGATTATTGCCGTGGATCTCAACAACGATATCGTCACCCGTAATGGTCGAGAGAAACGGTTCCAGGTATTGAGGAGAAGAAAGAGCCGGGATCGGACCATCAGCGACTCGTCTCTTCTTGAACGTGCCTCAGAAAGCGAGTGGTTTCCCCCAAAACTCGAGGAAACGTATCGATCTTTTGAATATTCGCTCAAACAATCGGTCAACAACCTATTTGAAAAAAACAATCACTCCGGGGGCAAGTGGGAACCCAACATATTTGACGTGATCGCGAATTCCATCAATATCATGGAATACCAGATTACCCAGAGCAAACTTCTGGAAGATCGACCGGATGTACTGATTCAGCCCAAACTCGGCCATCTGAATCTCTTCGACTTTGACGAGGCTGAATCCACTATTAAGCAGGGATACGATGTTACGATTGAACAGCTTCAGAAGTTAAATCGGCTGGCATCTTCGCCCAACGGACAACAATAGAAGTCCGGAATCTTTTACTCATTTTTTACAGCAGGGGTCTCAGCAATAAGAATTGTAATATTAAGGTATCAATCGCCCCTTCTAATAGACTGTTTGATAATTCATAAATTCGTATCCAATTAATTTTTTATGAAATTAACTATTGAAGGCAGGTTCTATAATCTCGGCCTTTTTATCCTCCGTATCGGCCTGGGAATCATGCTCATCTTCCATGGACTGCCTAAACTGCTTGGAGGTCCCGACAAATGGGAATCGGTCGGACAGGCCATCCAGTATGTAGGCATTGACAGCCTACCGGTTTTTTTCGGTTTTATGTCGGCTTTGGCGGAGACTTTCGGCGGACTTTTCCTGATTCTGGGTCTCTATTTTCTTCCGGCGCTCATTATAATTGTGTTGAATCTTTTGGTAGCCATCGCATTTGAATTTGGAACCGGAGACGGATTGAGCGGCGCCACCGAAGCTATTGAATTGCTCATCGTTTTTATCGCCCTGTTTTTTATGGGACCCGGTCGCTTCAGTGTTGATTACCGGTGGATACGCCGATGGTAATGGATTTTTTCTTCTCTATCCATCAATTTAATGTTTGATGCGAATCCAAAGGGGGATATCTTTCCTTTTTGCCGATTTTGAACAGCCCGTTGGTATCACCTCTTTCAATCTATAAATCAAGCATAGTTTAATATGAAAGCGATGCGTTTTTACAAAGTGGGGCAACCGCTTGAGTTGGAAGAGGTGGAGCGGCCTGGCCCAAACGACGAACAGGTACTAATCGAGGTAGAAGCGTGCGGGGTATGCCGAACGGACCTGCACATTATAGATGGCGACCTGGAAGAAGCCAAAACTCCATTGATCCCGGGACACCAAATTGTTGGAGTTATTCGAAAAAAGGGAAAGGACGTTGACCGGTTTGAAGTGGGAGATCACGTCGGGGTCCCCTGGCTGGGCGACACTTGCAGCCAGTGTTATTATTGTCGAAATGAAATGGAAAACCTTTGCGAAAATGCCCGGTTTACCGGCTATACCCTGGACGGAGGATTTGCCGAATACACCGTTGCTCACCAGGATTACAGCTTTCCAGTCGATCCCGAATACTCCGCCCTTCAAGCAGCTCCGCTGTTATGCGCTGGATTAATTGGATACCGCTCGCTTCGAATGACACAGGAGGCCCAAAAAATCGGTTTCTACGGATTCGGGGCGGCCGCACATGTTCTGATACAGGTTACCAATTACCAACAACGAGAGGTCTATGCATTTACTCGTCCGGGCGACACCAGCAGCCAGGAGTTCGCCCGGGAAAAAGGTGCCGTCTGGGCGGGTGGATCTGATACCCAACCCCCTGAGAAACTTGATGCCGCAATCATTTTTGCCCCGGTCGGGCCGCTGGTTCCTGAAGCCTTAAAAGCCGTGCGGCCCGGCGGCCGGGTGGTCTGTGCCGGTATTCACATGAGCAATATTCCGGAGTTTCCCTATCGATTCCTCTGGGAAGAGAGAAGTATACACTCGGTTGCCAACCTGACCCGCAAGGATGGGGAAGAATTTTTATCCCTGGCCCCGAGCATTCCCATCCAAACAAATGTAACTCCCTATCCCCTTGAACAGGCCAACCGGGCCCTGAAAGATTTACGGGAGGGAAACTTCAACGGATCAGCTGTGATAGATTTATCAGCATGAAATTTGTATCTTGATTTGTGATTTTTGTCGCCAGGGAGTCTGTTGGATCATTTGACTGATATTGGTCCTCCCTTTTTTTATTTCCAAGCACAACCTCATCAAAACTTACTCAAGCAAATAAACAGTACAGCTATGCCCAAAGTTGTTCTCATTCCGGGAGACGGTATCGGCCCGGAAATTACCAAATCCGTAAAACGTGTATTTGAAGCCGCCGAAATTGACATAGAATGGATTGAATGCCAGGCGGGACTTACCGCTCACGAAGACCTTTCCACTCCTTTGCCGGAAGAAACCATTGAGGCGATTGAGCAACACCGGATCGCTTTAAAGGGCCCGCTTACCACCCCGGTCGGCTCCGGTTTTCGTTCCGTAAATGTCGCCTTGCGACAAAAGTTCGATCTCTACAGCAACATTCGTCCTGCCCGCTCGCTGCCTCATATCGACACCCCTTTCCGAGACGTTGATCTTGTAATTTTCCGTGAAAACACCCAGGGACTTTATATTGGGGAAGAGCGCTGGGTCGACCAGGAAGAACATGCCGAAAGCATAGCCGTGGTTACACGCAAAGCCAGCGAGCGCATATTAAGAGCAGCTTTTCGCTATGCCCGAGAAAATAATCGAAAAAAAGTGACGGTCGTCCACAAAGCCAATATCCTCAAACTAACCTCGGGTCTGTTCCTGGAAATTGGGGAAGAAGTGTCCGGTGAATTTCCCGATATCCAATTCGATGACAAGATCGTGGATAACATGGCGATGCAGATGGTTATGAACCCTCACCAATTTGATCTCATCGTCACCACCAACTTATTCGGGGATATCCTATCCGACTTGGCTTCCGGCCTGGTCGGTGGACTCGGCGTCACGGGAGCCGCCAATATCGGCGACGACGCAGCGATGTTTGAAGCGGTACACGGTTCAGCCCCCGATATCGCCGGACAAAACAAAGCCAACCCGATTGCTTTACTCTTCTCGGGCCTGATGATGCTGGAATACCTGGATTACAACGATACGGCCGACCAAATTCGAAATGCCATCTATAAGGCCCTGGAAAATCCCGAAAATCGAACACCCGATCTCGGCGGAGCCGGTACGACTGACTCGTTTACGGATAGGATAATACGCAACTTGTGATTGGTAATTAATAATTTATGATTGATGATTAGTGATTTCGGGGTTGTACTAAAGTTCGGCGACCCTTCCCAAATGTATTATAGGTATTTAAATTTTCAATACGGGGATATGAAACCGGAACCGGCAAAAAATTCATCAACCATTAATGATTACTAGGAGGCGGTCTTTGAAAACCGGGCGGCGGTTCCCGAAGTATTAAGTTTTTCGGAAATAACAGCAAGGATTACCCCGATTTAATTTAACTTATAAACGTTTACAGCCTTC
>CAJXOW010000060.1 GCA_913057825.1 uncultured Balneolaceae bacterium
TGCCCGGGGCTATTACCGGGCAACCTGGAACCAGGCGAAAAAGTTCTGGTCGAAAAACCATGAGACAGAATCTTTTCGTCCCTTTCTTTCCCAATCCCGTGTCAAAGAAGATACGCCCCATGAGGCCATTCATCCCCTCAACGAACAGAATACTCCCTCAGCGGTCCGACCCTTCATCAAGAAAAAGTACTATGATCTGTACCGGCATATTTACGACCACCACCTTAAAGTCATACAAATGCCTGAATCGCTTCAATTAAAGATATTTAAATCCTCAAAGGATAATAAATTTTTCAAATGCAACGCACGTGATTCGAACAACCGTGCTAATTCGGGGAAATGCGTGAGGCTGACCCCCTGTATGACTCTAAGTGATTTGATGCAGCGAATGTTTAATTATAACCTGGCAAGTCCCTCGAAAACAGGATCCTGCATGGATGCTCTAGTGGAAAATCAATGGGTACAACGGGCAATGGGTGAAAATATCGAGCCCGGACCGAGACTTTACAAGGTTGGCGAGCAAATTAAAAACCCCCATGCATTGAAACAGTTAATTAAGTACATTAACAAAGAGGCCGCCGGTTATATAGATGCTGATCAGATATCCGGACTTCTAAGAGAGGCTTTCGGCGATCCATAAGATCTGACATTCCGGGTAATATGCGTTACGATACGGGTAAACGCGATCCTGTTGACGGGTATAATTGACAAATATTCAAATTCGCTTTGAGCAAATTCGACGACAGAATGCAATCCGCTGTTGAGTCAGCCAGGGAGAAAACCAAAGTATATGCTCGAAGTATATGGTCGTTGATCAAAAGGCATAGCGCGTTTGACCTGCTAATGCCCAAATCCAGGGAGCAGGAGCAGATTTCTGAGCCGCTTTCCATGGTTTATCGTCGACTGCTCTACCTGCTTTTTGCCGTTCCCTATATCCTGGTTGTCCTTTTTGTACTTTCCTTCTTCTGGGATTTTGAGGGCATTCAATTCATGCTATTCGGTTTTTCCTTCAACCTGGAGGGATTGATCCGTATTCTCAGCGTGAGTGGACTGATCGGATTTTTAACCAACTGGCTGGCCATCACCATGTTGTTTCGTCCCGCCCAAAAACGCCCGCTGCTCGGTCACGGGCTGATTCCGGCCCAAAAAGACAAAATTGCCTACCAATTGGCCAAAACGATATCCAAAGATCTGATCAATCCGGATATTATCAAGCGCAAAATCAGTGAAAGCGGAGTGGTGGGCATTTATCGACGGAAAGCAACTTTATTCCTCAAGGGGATTATTGACGCTCCCGAATTCAGACAAGAACTTAAAAAGATTCTCGTGGAGTATATGGATGAGATCATGGGAGATCCCGCTATCCGGACTGCCCTGGCCGAAAATATTCTAGATCAACTAGACGATGCGTTGAAAAGTAAAACTTTTGAGCGAGTAGCCTTAAAAGCTTACACCTTTATTCGTGGTGACGAGGCACAGATGATAATTGAAGAAACCCTTGCTCAGCTCCCTGAGACGGTGGAGAGTGGGCTGGATCAATTGGATATCATGCTCGACCAGCTGCCTGAAAAAATTGACGAGCACAGCGAACAGATTGAAAACGCTATTACCGTAATTCTCCACCGACTCATCAACCAGTTGGACGTGCATCGATTGGTTGAAGACAATATCAGGGAATTCGAGGAAGAACGCCTTGAAACAATGTTTCGCGGCGCCACGAATGAACAACTCCAATATATTCAGTATCTTGGTGCCGTGCTGGGTACTATCGGGGGATTTTTGATATGGGAGCCGCTACTGAGCCTGGTTGTTTTGATGGTACTGGTTGGAAGTATAGTCGGCTTGGATTATATGCTCTTGAAATTTAAGAAGTACGGGATTTTATAATTTGAAATTTTCTATATATTTAAAATAGCATCTTGAAACAATAACCAACTTATTCAATATGAGATCTACAGCTCAAAAATTGAGTAGTCTTGTTTTAATCCTGGTAGCCATGGGGCTTATTGTATCGTGCGGAAACTCCTTAAGGCAACAACTTCTGGAACAGAACCCCGACTGGCCTCAGAAATATGTTAAAGCGATCAAGCAAGGGAACATTTCCAAGGGAATGACCCGGGATATGGTGAAAGCGGCATGGGGACATCCGAAGAAAAACAGTGAAGCCTCGGGACCCAGTTATTCGGACAAATGGGTATATGAGACCGCCGATCAGACCTCTTATAGTGCTACTTATGTTTACTTTGATAACGAAGGTAAAGTGGTAAAAGTAGATACCCCTGACTAATAGGAAGGCATATTGAAAGGGGACGGCTGTAAAACGACCGTCCCCTCTCTATCAACCTATGAATTTTTATTATTTATCTTGACTCCTTTTTGGAGTTTTCCCGGCAATTATTGGGATCAAGCAAGAGGATCCAAAATTCAATAGGATCTCCATGCCACTTGCGCGTTTTAGCGCACGGATTATTTCGATTGAAAATTATTATACTCATATAATACATGAGTAAATCCGGGCTAATTCGATTTATCCAACTTAAACACTATCGGCATACTATACCGTACGCGAACCGGTCGTCCGCGTTGTCTACCCGGTTTGAATTCAGCCTGCTTAATTACTCGTAAGGCCTCTTTGTCGCATCCACCGCCAATTCCGCGAACTACCGTCGGATTTTCCACTTCACCGTTCTTGTTAATGATGAATTGAAGGTGAACACGTCCCTCGATGCCCGCTTTACGCGCCATCTCGGGATATTCTATTTTTTGCTGCAGGTCCTGGAGTCCACCGATCAATTCAGGTGGCTGTTCGACGATGACGAAAACTTGCTCTTCATTGCCATTCGCCGTGTCACTTCCCTTGTTGTCAGGCGGAGCCGGAATATCCAGCTTCTGGTCCATATTCAGCTCCGCATTAATGTTAATGTTTCCTTCTTCCACCACTTCATCGTTTGGAACTTCCTGGGGAACCTGAGGACGCGGCGGAGTCGGCGGTTCTTTCTGATGCTTGGTGCGCACCACATCCTCAATATTCACGGTCTCCTGCTCTTCGGTCAGATCTTTATCAGTATTTTGGGGCTGCAGACGAACCTTGAATGCTACGATGGCTAATACAAGGGATACAATTAAGCCAATTTCAAGTAATAAGCTGTAATACTTTTTTAATTTATCCTCGGGGAGCTTAGAGCGTCTCATAAAACATCACCTCCGGATAACAATAAGAGTTTAAAATATATTTTAGGACATTTTACTCTTAATTCTACTTTAATAACAATTATCCCAAGGCTTATCGTTTCATTTAAAGTTGATCTTCTATATAATTTACTTTGAATTCCAATAGCCCACATACCCCCTATTTTGACCGTATCACCTGGGACTGGCTCAAAGTGCTGGGCAGCAACGGAGTACAGTTATTATTTAGTTTCCTTTCTGGCCTTTTGCTTGCCCGTCTTCTTAATCTAGAGCATTACGGATTATTCAATATGATAGTCAGTTTTGCGGCAGTAGCGGGAGCTGTCTCGGAGTTCGGATTGACCGCCTCAGCTTCCTATCACCTCCCTCAAAAATTAAAAAGCAGCTTTAAGCAGGCATTGGAGCTCGGTAAAGTCTATTTCTGGCTGCGCGTGGGGTATGCTGCATTATTCACTGCCATCATAGGAGGCTTTGCTTTTTTACTGGTCCCTCTCTACCCTTCCCTGGAGATATCGGTTGCTATCATACAACTGGCGGCTCTGGCGATATTGGCCAACGCGGTCAATGACAGCGTTAAAACCTTTCACCAGGTGGATGCCCGATTTGACCGGTATTCCTACTTGATCATCGCAGGTGCCGCCGTCACGCTCCTATTTACAGCCATCCTGGCAATAGGCAATTGGCTTAATTTAACCACCGCAGTCTTTTTCCTGTTGATCATCAAAGAGATGGCAATGGTGCTCCTTGGATATTATTGGATGTCGTCTGCCTGGGCGCTGGCGTTCCCTGCATGGACGGAATTAAAAAAGGGTTGGAAAACTTTGACGCGTTCCGGAATATGGATCTGGCTGGCCAATATTATTGAAAAGTTGGGCATCCGACTCGACCTGCTGGTAATTCCTTTATGGCTCTCCGGCTGGAAACTGGGTGTTTATGCCCTTGCTTTTAACCTGGCCCGGCGTTTGAGTACTGTGAATCACAACTTATATACCGTGGTTTTGCCGCGGACTTCTCAACTGGAGACGGTCGACAAACGACAGGATTTCATTATTAAAAGTCTCTGGCGATCCTGCCTGGTTAGCCTGGCCATATTTGCCGTCATCCTGCTGGCCGATCCCCTGATACCTTTTGTCTACGGCCCTTCCTTTGATTTTTCGATCACCATATTCCGGGGATTGGCCGCTATCGTCATATTGGAAGTTTTTACCACCCCGTTCTTGCTCCTGTTTCACGCTCTTCAGCGTGAAAATGAAAAAACGATCTACGAGACTATCAAAACCACCACATTAATTCTTTTAATACTGATGCTGTTACCCGAATACGGCCTGGGTGGACTCGTGCTGGGCCGTTTCGCAGCAACCTTTTTATCCAGTTTATATGCTCTTTCCAGAACCCGTAACTATTGGTAAGATAAACACTCTTACGAGTCCTGCTAACCCTCAAATGCACCTTTTTTCGCTTCAAAACCCGCTGGTTTCCGGGCGTTGGTAGTGCATGAATTTTTGCAGGGCTCGCAACTCGAGGGGTTTTCGATAGATTTCTGTATGGTATCTCCACCCACCGGCGGCTTTCAGGAGTGCTTTTTTCCATCCGTTGAGCCGTTGGTCGGTGACGGTGGGATAATAGGCATTCAAGACCCGTTCAAAGTTCCGGACCTTTTGATGCATCGGATTGTCAACCCATGGAATATGTCTGCTGCGGCGGGATGCGAACTCTTTCCATTCATCGCTTATCCAGCCTTCCAGGGTTTCGGGAAAGTTAAAGCCATTCTGTTTTGCCTGCTCAAATAGTTCACCCGACTGCGGGACCGGGGTATACATATACATGATAATTTCGGCGGCGGGATTGATGCGCTTGACTTTGCGTATGAACTGGATCGTCTGGTCGATATCCTTTTTGGGTTCCGGTGGATTGCCCATTACAAAGGATAATTCCGGGACGACGTTATATTCTTTCATGCGACGGACCAACTCAAGTGTTTTCCGGGTAGATGCTTTCCCCCCTTTATTCATTCGTTGCAAGGTCTCATCCGAACCGGACTCGGCTCCCAGGAACAACATCCTGAGTCCGCTTTCCTTCATTTTCTGCCAGGTTTCATCCGAGTATTTCATCATTGTATCGACCCGGGCCTCTCCCCACCAGTTGATATTCAAATCGTTGATTCGCTCGGCAAATTCCGTGGTCCTTCGCTCGTGGACGAAAAAGTTGTTATCGAAAAACTCAATCCCGTTCACATCCCACTTTTCTTGCATGCTCTGTACGGTTTCGGCCGTGCGTTCGGCCGACTGCGGCTTCCATTTTCCGTCCACCATATTGACCACCGCACAAAAATTGCATTTAAACGGACATCCGTAGCTGGTGTGGTGAGAAAGCGTCCTGGATCCCAGGTAGGTCGATCGAATATATTCCTGGACCGGCAGTTTATGATACGGCAGCGGCGGCAGTTGCTCCGGATCGGGAATGGCGGCTACCTGGTCGGTCACTGTCAACGAGGCCCCCGGATCCCGGTAAGCAATACCCTCATTCTGCATTTCACCCAGGTTCCCGCCATCCTGAAGTTTTTCGACCAACTCTCTGAATACATACTCGCCATGCCCACGTACCACATAGTCCACGTAAGAGGCTTTAAGGCAAATTTCATAATGCTGCGTCGGAAAGTATCCGCCCCAGACTATGGTCAAACCGGGAAACTTTTGTTTAATCAATCGGCAAACCGGTACGGCATTGTGCAACTGGGGACCCCCCATTACCGTTACCCCCAGAATTTTCGCACCGGTAGCTTGAATTCTGGTTGTCAACTCCCGCTCCGTATCCCCACACAGGTTGCCGTCCACTATTTCATAATCATACTCCCCTTCCAGAACCGATCCCAACGTTAACAAGGCGATCGGAAGAACAGGTTTGCTTTGTGGGTTACTCTGGGGATTGAATAGCAAGATCATGGATTATGGGAATTAATTCGCTTTATAAAACGTGAGTATTTCGTTGATATAGTCGCGGTGTGCTATCGATTCAATTTCAAATCCCTCGTGGTGCAGTTGCCAGAGGTACTCCTCGGGTTCGCCGTGGTCGGACAGGATTAACAAGATGGATCCGTCTGGTTTTAAATAATCCCGTACCGATTCGGCAAATCGGGCGGGCATATCCTCAGATCGCCATGCGGCATCCAACTGATCTTCGGGGGCTCCCCGGTAATACGGGGGGTTAAAAAGAATTCGATCGAATCGTTGTCCATTAACCGGTTCAAACAGGTTGCCTTCTTTTATCTCAATCACCCCCTCCAACCCGTTTCGCTGCACGTTGGCATTAGCACAACGCACCGACTTGGGGTTGATATCCGTAGCTGTTACATCCGCTCCATGCCGGGCTGCTGCCAGCGCTCCGATCCCCGTACCGGTCCCCAACTCCAATATGCTTGCATGTCGGGGAATCAATTCGTTCCGATCCTGAATAACCTCGGCCATGAATTTTCCTGAACGCAGCTGAACGGGATTAAACACATCTTTAGCTACCTGGATCTTGAAGCCTGTCACCCGCTCATTCGTGGGACGATTATAGAAAAACCTTTTGATGATTTTGATATACCACCTCAAGAACAGCAACCACAAAAGCTTCAACCCTTTCACTCGTCGGATCCACCCCTTTTTAGGACGCACCTCATTTTTCACGGGCCACTTTCGATGTATGCCTATTACCGGCATAGCAGCTTCTTTACGAGATCCCCGAAATCTTCGCCATATTCTGCGCATACGCTCAATCAAGGGCAATCCCGGGTCAAAATAACGGATGGAGCAGTAATTACAGTTTGTCCAATCTGCAATTCGCTCCCGGGTCAAATAATGCAATTTGCCATCTGTCAAAACGCCATTATTGGAAAACTCTGCCAGATACTGTCGTTTTTCCACTATCATCTGCTCCCCGGTCGTTTCCTCTTCATAAACGGGAGTATCCATGATAGCAATCTCACCGCCAGATCGAAGAACTCTTAACGCTTCTCCAAGAACCTCATCAAGTGAATCGGCATAATGCAGCGCCCCGTTAAACAATGCCAGGTCAAACTTTCGATCCTGGAAAGGCAATTGACTAAAAGAAGCTCGTATCGATTGAAAATCGTTGTCGTAGAAGCGGTGCGCTGCCAATCCCTCGTGTGGATCCACATTTATATCGACGGCCCAGACCGTATGGCCGCGGTCCGCCATCCGATTTGCAGCCCAACCGTTCCCCGTCCCGAGATCCAGGATATTAAGCTCACGCTTGCGTCGCACTTCCATCATCCGTAAGACCTTTTTCTTAAAAGTCTTCCAGTTTTTTGCACGCTGTTTCCATATCCTCGAATGCGAATTAGGGGAATCTACGTATGGTAAATTCCGATAAAAGCTGGCGTTCCCCTTGCTCCAGGATTCATGTTCGCGTAATTTGTTGTAAGCGCTTGTAAATGCCCGGGCCTCTGATTCCTTCCCTGGCAAAAGTAAATCCCAATACCCATCCCTCTTTCGGAATTGATAATCGCACTGCAGACAGAATCCCTCGACCTGGTTTATTAAAACACCGGTCCGACACACCGGACAGGCCAGTACGGAGTCAGCAGTTTTGATATGTGACATAACGACATCCATTTATCGCATTTTCAATACCATTAAAAAATGATCTCCCATGCCACGCAAAACGGGCCAGTGCCCTACGGTGGAATCCAGCTTCTCCAATCGCTCAAAACAACCGGGATGATTTTTATACCAGGAGACCAGGTACGGAGGCGGAACGAACAAATTCATGGACCTCAACTGCAGAAGGTTAAAATAAGGAGTGAAATATTTTTTCAGCTCTCCGGGAGAGTAGTAGCGGGTCCAAACTTTCTCCCCTTCCAGGTTCACTGCCACAGGCTCTCGTTTTAATCGAATCAACGCCCGTTTCCAATGTCCCTTCGCCATATAGTACAATATTTCCCACGGACACCACCGTCCGATGACACTCATAACCAGACATCCCTCTTTTTTTAATATACGTTGAGACTGCCGGGCAAATTCATCCATATCCATTATGCAATTGACCACTCCCAGGTTGGAGTAGATGCCGTCGAAGTGGTTTGAAGGAAATTGCACCATTTCGTGAGCTCCCAGGTTGTGACAAAACACTTGTTCATCAACCCGTTTTTTCCAGGCTCTTTGGCGAGTTTTCCTGATCATCTTCTGCGACCAGTCAATGGCGGTAATCATGTTGCCCCTGTTTGCCATCAGGACGGCATCCAAGCCGGTACCACATCCGATATCCAGCAGGTGATCATCCTCGCTAAACCGGGATTGTAATTCTGATATAAACTGATCTCTTAAACGTTGGATCAGGAGATTATTACCAAGCGACCCGTCATAGTCCCCGGCTACCTGGTCGAAGGCCCGGCGCGTGTCAGACAGATGACCGCTCTGGTCAACTTTTTTGTTATCTGTTAGTCCAGCGGTTTCCATGATTACTTTTCAGGCTTGAGGGGTTGGAGTGGCCGCTTCCTTGCGGGACAGGAACGTCGGCAGCTCTTTAAATCCGTCGCTCGGAATGCGCGACAGCCGGCTGAGCTGAAATCGATCGTAGGGAAACATCATGCTGTGATATCCCACGCGGGCGATATCCTTGAGATCTTTTCGGGTCCAGTTCAGGGACTGATTTTTAACCTTTTGCCATAAGGATCCCAAGGCGTTCCGCACAATAAACTCGCGGTGCACGACCGTATGCAGCTTCCGGTAAAAACGGGTGTCAAACGGTCCCTCGAACATCATATCCATATCCTCCGAATCCACCCAGTTCTGTTTCGAACCGAGCTGCTCCTTGACCCGCTCATAGAACTTGGTCCCCGGAAGCGGATACGAAACGGAAATGCCGATATCATCCGGTTTGGCGGTACGGATCAACTGACGCGTTTTCTGGATATCCTCCCATTCCTCCCCGGGATACCCGAACTGGATGAAGAATCCGACCTTAATCCCGTTCCGATGCAGTTCATCGGCCGCCTCTCGAATCTGCTCGACTTTGGTCCCTTTTTCCATCGCATCGAGCACCTTCTGCGAGCCCGATTCGGCCCCCATCCATACCATATCGCAACCGGCCCGGGCCAACGATTCGATATCCCCGTCCCGTAGCAGCAGATCGGGTCGATTGAGACACTGAAACGGAATCTCCATATCCTGTGCCTCCAGCAGGTCGGCAAACTTACCCATCCACCGGGGTTTCAATCCCATGATATCATCCGCGAACCAGATGTAGTCGGGATCATATTGCTGTTTGACCTCCACCATCTCCTCGACCACATTTTCGGGACTGCGGGCATTGTATCGCTGACCCCAGATCGGCTTGGCGCACCAGTTGCAGTGAAACGGGCAGCCGCGGGTCGTGACCATATTCACCGAGAAATAGCCGTGCTCTTCCTGCCAAATGCGTTTATACCGGTCCATATCCACCAGATCCCGCGCCGGGAACGGCAGCATATCGAGGTCCCGAATATTGGTGCGGTCCTCGGTTTTGACCATCTCCTGCATACCCTCCGGCTTGAACAACAGGCTCTTGATGTTCATCGGAGAAGCGGGCTCACCGGTAATCAGGTGATCCAACAGGCGAGCCAGGGTAATTTCGCCCTCTCCCTTCAGGACATAATCGGCTCCCTGCTCCAGATACTGTTCCGCCCGGTCGGTGGCGTCGGAACCGCACACAAAGACGGGAATATTACGCTCGCGGGCCATGCGGATCATCTCGAAGGCCGACTTGCGCATGCGAAGCAGGCACATCTTGGACAGGTAGTTGAAGTTATCCTCATAGATCACCGCATAGTCGGGCTGCTCCTCGTCGAGTTTCTCGGCCCAGCGCTGTTCGGAATCGGCCAGCATGGCGTCGAACAGAGCGACCTCGTAACCCTGCTGACGAATATAGGAAGCCGCATACAGAGTCCCCAACGGCGGATAGGGCTGCATCGCTTCCCATAATTTGTTGTCGAATCGCAGGTAGTACGACTGACCAAAAAGTATTTTTGCGGACATAGTGTGTTTGTTATTCGACCAGTTTTATGAATTAAATGTCTTTATGTTCAATCTGGATGTTTGTTAACCCACCGTCCATATAGACGAAATATCGGACTTCAATCCCGCTTCAGCTTAGGTTATATTTCTTCTGTGCTTCGATCTTCAGATCGACCCGTTCCGGGTCAGGCATTTCATCGAATGACTCACAGGCAATGCGTTTACTGCGTCCATTCATAATTCGTTCGCCTTCCTGTATCCCTATACGACCCCGCAATTCATTCATAATTTCCTCAAACTTTTCATAAATCCAGGGGCGGTGATCGTTGGTATGCAGTTTAATCCGATGCGCATCCCACATGAGTCCCTCGTCCAGGTTTCGATAGCCTTTGCGTCGCCATAAAAAGCTGAAACAGGTCATCAAAAACAGATTCATCAATCTAAATGGGTCCCACAGGCTTTTCGCCTCGGTATTCTGCTTCCCTGCAGAGGATCCCGCAGCGGATACCTCATCATCGCCGCTTATTCGAGCATTCGGGAAGTACTGATAAACCCATTTGTTTCGGGCCAATACATCCGGGTAATTGCGGTTCGGCAAGGCCGGTTGCAGAAACAGCAGTTGATGAGCTGTAAAATAATCGCGCTGGTAGTGTATGTTGACCGCTTCCTGGTCCACCAGGTAATTATAGCACAATACAGTTCGCGACAGGTAGACTTTGGACAGCACTTTGAGCAAGGCATATACCAGCCATACCCGGTTGGAATCCGTCACTATAAACAGGTCGATATCCCGCTCTTCCAGTTGACTGCCATGCACGGATCCCCCGGAAAAATAGAGGCCCTGAATCCACGGTATCCGGTCTACCCACTTTAACAGGGATCGATGTTTTTGAAGAAACGCTTGGTTTTTGCGCTTTTCTGTGAAAAAATCCTTTCCACTTCGCGCGCAATGCTTCAGCGAGACAAAGGGGCCTTCGCGGCCTATAATATGGGGATATTTATGGTGTAGATCGTTAAGTTGCCGCTTCATTTTCCGGTAGGAAACTTTGCAAGTCAGAACCCGGTGAAGATTCCCGATCTCAATCGGCGCCCTGAAAACCGCACTGTAGGCCAACGCTTCAAGTATATACTGTTGAACATTTTGTTCGACCAGTTGACGTGAATTCATGCTCGGCTTTCGACCGGAAAGCAGCTGTTGGCTATGGGCCACCAGCTCCCTGCCGAATGAATCCCACTCCAGATTATCCCGAATCTCTTCCGAATAACCGTTAAGACGGGACCTTTTTTGTCGTACGAGTTCCGCAAAACCCTCTGCGATGGCATCTACTGAATTTGCGTCAACCGTCGTCGCGTGTCCGCCGGCCAACTCCTGCAGGGCCGGATCCTTCGAAATCATGCACGGGATGCCGGCTGCCAGCGCTTCAAGAATCGATAAACCGAATCCCTCGAGCCGGGATACATTTACCACTGCATCCGCACTGGAGAGATATTGACGGACCTTCTCATCGGATTGATAGCCCAGGTATAGGATATTGGAAGTCGATTTCAACTTCTGCCAAACTTTCTGTTCGTAGGATCTTGAACCATTCATTTTACCGATGAGCAATAGACGGGCTGCACCCGTGTGTGCCCGGTTAAAGCCTTCCAGCATGCGGAGGATGTTTTTTCGCGGCTCCAGGGTGCCCAAGTATAAAAACGTTTTGCTGGCTGTGCGATCGACATGTCGATCGATATTTCTGAAACTGTGGCCCGGACGTATCACTTTTACCTTTGACCCATAAGCAGGGAAAAACCGGTTAATCTGTCGCCCGGAACTCTCACTAACGGTTAAAATCGACTCAGATCGCTTAAAACTGTGCGTAATCCGCTTCCGGTAAAACCATCGCATTTGAGCAGTGTAAAACTCCGGGTGAGAGAGGAAAGAGAGATCATGCACGGTGACCAGCGAGGGAATAGAAAATCCCGGCGGCATAAAGTAGTTGGGGAACAGGGCGAGATCCGCCTGGATATTTGGGCGATTTCCCGCTAAATCGCGATTCAAAAGCGTGTGCCAGTCGGTCCGCCTCCGAAAAAGATGGTGAAGCTTTGGGGAATTATACCCATAAAACATTTCAGGTATCCCCCCCGCAGCAAGGATTTGATCCACCTCCGGCCTATCCAGGAGCGACGACACCAAGCCCCGGGTATAGACGCCGGTGCCCGACATATTCTCGGTGATGGTGCTTGTATCCACGAATATTTTCATGGGGATCCCGTACTCTGTTTGAAGATTTATCGCCAGCTGCCGGACCTAAATAAAGCTTTAATACCTAATGGTAATTGTTAGATAGGAGGAGACGGATTCCGGTTACAAAATGAATTCACCGAGCATAAAACCCGAATATTTGTTAAACTTTATATATGAAACTCCATGCTATTCATAAGAAACTGCTGCTATTGACTGTCCTGCTTGTTGTCACCGGCGGGATATATACAACCCGGGCACAATTTTACGCCCCCTCTGACCATGAAGCCTCGGATATATATTCCAGTCTGTACTTTGAGCTGGGAGGAAATGGCATCATCTATTCGATAAACTTTGATCTGGTAACTGAAAATCGGGGACTGCGCCTGGGACTTACTCCCTTCGGAATAACCCAGTCCCAAAAACAACCCGGTGTATATTCAGAACCCCTCATTGAGCAATATACGACCGATGCCTTCATGGCATTTATCATGGGACATTATCTTATAGGTAAAACCGCTCACAAATTTGAGTTGGGAGGCGGAGTTCTGTTCGGGGATGTCAGTCATGTCAAGTGGAAATATCCTCGTCCCCCGGGCCTGACTTTTACGGCCGGATATCGCTTTATGCCGAAAGAAAAAGGAAATTTAACCTTCCGGGCCGGATTTACCCCCATCATCAGCCACGGCGAATTTCATCCGCGCATCGGCGTGAGTATCGGCTGGATGCTTACGGGACAGGAGAATTAGAAATTTTGAATTAAATATGCTTTAAAATGGGGATAATGGGACTTGCCCGCACAGTTTTATTATCAATTGCAAATCTTAAATAATATGGGTATTGGGAGGGAAAACAGACAAAACCTGGCGTTGCCTGCAACTAATCTCTATTATTTAAATTTCAAGCACCCAATCTTCCGACAGGAACGTGTTGATAGTTGCCGCTGTTATATTAGTAGCAAATTAATTTTTTCATATCCAAGAGGGATTCGCACGGTACCATGATTAGACGATAACTACCATCAAGTGTAATCAGCCTATTTAGGGATATGTTTCAAGAATGGAATAACAAAATCGCGTTTCTAACTTGCGCCTGCCTGGTGCTTGCCTTTGGTTTACGCGCCCCTTTGGCAAATACCACGCCCCTTTTCGAATCACTCCCCGATACGACGGGAAAATCGATTGAGGATCCCGTCACCGGTATTGAAGATTTACAGGCAATAAGATATGATCGAGCTTACATGAGCAATTTGCCGGGCATCGGACGAATTAATGACGTCTTCACGCTTGAATCAAGCGCGGTCATGCCCAAACGTCAGTCGAGACTGTACTTTCGCGGTGCGGACCCCGACTTGGGGGATTTGCATTTACGAGGGGGTGATCTGAACCAGGTTCAGTATCTGATTAATGGTTCGCCGGTGCAGCATCCTATATTCGGGGGGCGTAACCTGTTTAATTTCAATCTGACCAGCATTGACCACATTGAACTATACAAGGGAGTATCCCCGGCGCGGTTTGGTCATGCACAATCCGGGGTCGTCAATATGCACCTGAGGGATGCCCCTTCACGTTCCACCTCCGACTCCGCCCAATTCGAAATCAACTACCGGCAGGGAAGCGAACAGTTCGGTGGAGCTTCATTCGATCGCAACTACCTGGGCTTTTTTGTCGGCGGACCCTTTCCCGATGCTGAACAACTTAGGCTCACGTTTTCCGGCGGATTCGACCTGACTGACAATCCCTATCACATGGGATATCCCCGTGAAGCCTCGATTCTCGGGCTCAAAACCGACAATCGACTCGAAAATCACACCCATTTCAACGCCACCGCCACCTATCAAATCGATTCCCGTCAGCAACTCAGCCTGACCTACAACGGCCAGTGGGATCAATGGGGCGAGCAGCACTGGCTCTGGAAAAATTATCCCTCTCACCTACCTGACCACAAGCGGAAATCACACCATGTTAACGTGGAATACGAAGTGCGACCCGCAGACCATACCGGGATAACCCTGGATTACAGCTACCTGCAAACCCGTCATACGACCACCGCCAACCGCTCCAAACCGGACGATTTCTGGAGAAACTTGGGCACCGATTCGATGCAGACACTGTTAGAACATCCCAGCATCGATCTGACCATCGGATTTGTGGACTCGGCGGGTTTCCTGGATCGCTGGTACAAAGATGAGTCATTCGTCCACACATTTAAGGGAAATATATCCACTTCCGTCCTCCCCCGACAAAAAATCAACATCGGATACGAATTGCAGGATATGCACATAAAGCTGGTCAATATCATGGACGGGGCATATTCGATGACGCGATACGGACGGGATGAACTTTACAGGACCGGTTATCCTACCCCGCAACCCATTATTCCCCCGGGTCCCTATAAATTCTTCGGGGATGAACGCTCCTATTTTGATGTAAACCCCAATCGGTTTGCGGTTTATATCGACGATCAGATAAACCTATGGGATTTAAATCTTCGGCTCGGATTACGATACGATCGCTTCGACAAGGGAAGTCGTATCAATGATACCGGGTTTAAGCGCATCTGGCACATGGCCACCGGTATTTATCCGGATGGGCGGGTTTCCGGGGATACCGACGCTTATGAACCCTTTCAATTCGACCGCTACGAACACGTCCTGAGTCCGCGTCTCACCCTCACATATCCCTATAACGATTCAGGCTTCTTTTTTTCCTACGGACACTTTCATCAAATGCCGGAATTGCACTACCTGTATCGCAGTCCCCACACCGGCGGATTGATCGGCAATCCGGCCTTGGAATTTATCAAAACGGAGCAATTTGAATTCGGATGGAGCCAAAAGTTGTTTTCGGGAGCGCGCTTCCGGTTAAATGCGTATCACAAGGATGTTGACGGGCTTCCGGCCCCGATAGAAACCAGCGGGCAACCCGTTTTAGCAGGTATCTATTTTGAAAATGCCTCCAATTCCAGGATATGGGGCAGCGAATTTGGCCTGGACCTCCGTCCTACCCCGTACTGGCACATAAAAGCCGACTACACCCTCCAATGGGCCCGCGGATTCGTTTCATCCGTCACCGATTCCTATACCTACCGAGAAGGGGCCTACCCGGGTCGCGGCTCATTTGTCACCGGCCACCTCCGATCCACCTTCGTAAAAACGGAAAAACCGTTAACCTGGAGTCGACGCCACCAGGTCGTCGCCCGAACCTCATTAATATCTCCCCAACAAAAATCCTTCCGGCCCTTCGGAATCAAGCTGCCGACCAATTGGAAACTTTCGGCTATATGGCGCTTTGATTCCGGCGTGCTCTACACGCCGACCGAGGTCCTCGATCCCGCTTCGCAATACGAAATATACAACACAGCTACGACCGATTATCGCATGCGAACAGACCTAAAATTTACTAAAGGTTTTAATATTCAAGGCATTTATTCCCAACTATTTATAGAAATATTTAATCTATTCGATCAATATAATGTCAATCCGGCCTATGGATTTAACAATCGGACGGGAGAGCCTTACAAGGTAGGGGATCTGCAGGCTCATTCAGATGATAAACAGCTACGTCCTTTCCAGGAATTGCTCACCTTGCTGGATCCCCGCCGCTTCTACCCCGATTTTCGCATGCAAGTGGGATTGAATATAAAATTTTAGAGTGTGATGAATCGATTTAAAATCTTTAAAATCGCTATTCACGACTTTGCAAGGTACCCTTGTCCCAAGATATTTCTTCTGGCTACATTAACGGTTATAGCCTTAACTTTGCCCCCACAATCCCGGGCCCAGTTTATCAACCTGGATTTTAATTCTCATAGTGTCGGAGAGGTTCGACAAATACTTAACAATCAAGGGACCTTTGCTTCAACCGGATATGTGTACTATCCCGGACTGATCAATACGGAGTATCCGATTGGAACGTTTACGGAGCACCTGAACGCGGGCGGTTGGTTTGTCGGCGGAATAACTCCCTCGGGCGATACGCTTGTTACCACCACGCAAAGCTTTGCGCTAAACGCAGCCGCCGAGTTTGAAGGGTTTAGCAGCAAGTCCAACGACGGGGTATTTAAATTTCCGTCAGAGGCCCACGATCTGACTATCGATCCTCCTCCCGACTATTTTTACCAATCCTACGAACGCTTTTCACATGAAGATCTGTTGACACGCTATAACGATTACAACCGGGCGACCCAAAACATCCATAACCATCGGCCCCTTTACCTGGACGTGTATCAGGTCAGCTATGCCTGGGGAAATCCGGTGCAGCCTTTCAATCGGCCTGATTTTTCCGCTTCCTCGAACAAAGAAGACAGACATCCACTGGATAACATTATTGTCGTAACCTACCGGGTCACACCAACCAAATTCCCTATCGATAACATTTATATAGGTTCCTTTTTTGATCCCGCCATCGAACGAAGAACAGGAGGTTCATTCGATTTCGGGGGCAACGATGTGATACGTTATAATCCAGAAGCCAGGCAGACCATAACCTACGATTGGAATCTGGGAGAGCCAATCGGCCAATCTTCTATCGGGACCCAACTTATGCCACCCTCTTCCAGGGACCGCTCTACCCTGACCTGGACCTGGCACGTCAGGACCGGTGCTCAATTCGATGTTGAAAATGACATTGATCGATATCAGCTAATGTCTAGCGGACGAATAGACCACAATCCCCGGGATACTTCCGCCAATCAGGTGTATATGCAATCGACGGGTCCATTTGAGCTGGAGAGCGGCGATACCCTGAAATTCAGCATTGCCCTGGCACTGGGCCGGACTCCCCAGACGGTTCAAAAAGACGGCGGCAATCTGAAGCTATTACATCAACAAGAGTATCATCTGCCCCAACAGCCGCCGGCGCCGGAAATTACTACCCGCGTTAACGGACGAAAAGTAACCATCCAATGGGATGAATCCGCCGAATCGTTTTCCGCGCCCTACCGACTGGATGGAGATCAACATCCGTTTGAAGGGTATCGTGTATACAAATATACCGGCAATAAACAACGCTACCGGGATTGGACCTTGCTGGCCCAATTTGACCGGACGGGCAACGACTATGGGCCTAATACCGGTCTTCAATACCGTTTCATTGACCGCGGTTTGTCCACATTACAGGAATACCAATATGCAGTCACTGCTTTTACCCGTCCCGACTCCGTGCTTGATTACCCACCCGTAGAGTCCGAGATCAACAGCAGCAACATGGCGACCATCGTGGGTAGTAGCGGAACGCACCGGGGGCTGGACAGCGTGGCGGTCGTCCCAAACCCATACCGGACAGATGTGGATTACAGAAGTGGTGAGAATTCCTGGGAAAAGCTTCCGCCCGATCGATCTCAATGGAGCCCCTCGGATCGACGATTACAGTTTATCAACTTGCCAGAGCGAGCTACGATAGAGATTTACACGCTAAGCGGTCAGCTCATTGAAACTATTCAACACCACCAGCCCGGAATTGGTACCGAAAACTGGAATCTTACAAACCAGAGTGGAGAATCGATCAGCAGTGGAATTTACCTGTATACCGTTACCAATGAGCGTACCGGAAATACCAGAACCGGCAAATTTGTGGTAATACTATAAGGCCTTCGCCAAGCCTACTCCCCCAGCAAAAACTTAAACGGCCGGTGCAGCCTGGATGACCAGGCCTGTTCATTGTGAGGATGTCCCTCGAACTCGAGCGACATATACTGCTCATCCGTGTATTCCCCTGCCTTGAACGTCGAATCGATCATATCCTGGTGAGGCGGGTAGTTTGCGTCCAGCGTCGCCGTACCATGATCAAAATAGATCTTGTGGCTGGCCGGATCCGGCAAGTTATTTTGTACGTAGGCATTAATCGCCCGCGGTACCATCCGGTTATCTTCCATCATCCCGATCCAGTGGGTCGACATGCAAAAAGCGCCTCCGAAAACCTCCGGATATTCACAGAGAGCATAAAGGGAAATCAACCCTCCCATACTCGATCCCCCGATAAACGTATTGGCAGGACCGGTGTGCACCGCATACCGACGTTCAATCTCCGGCTTAAGCTCATTCACCAAAAAGGACAAGTACTCATCCGCCATAGCCTCCCGACCTTTTCCCCGAGCCCATTGATTTTCAATAGAATCGGGCAAATTCGGAATAGCCTTTTCGGGAAAATACTCAATAAAACGCTTGTCGCCATTATTATAGACCCCCACTACAATAGTAGGACGGATTTTCTTCTCATTTATCAATTTTTGCAGGACTTCATCTACTTTCCATTCTTGTCCGTTCCAGGTGGTGGTCGAATCAAACAGCATCTGTCCGTCGTGCATATACACCACTGCATGCTTCTCTCGTTCGCTGTACCCTTCCGGAAGCCAGACATCCACCCGTCGATCGTCGACATACTCTGATTGAAGCTGTATAACCTCTATCTGTCCGGAAGATACCTCTATCGGTTTGTTTTGATTACAAGCTAATGTGGTAATCAGCAGTAAAATGCTAATGAATATTGGATATCTCACAGCTCTATACTAAATGAATATGAATATATCAATATCTGCCTAATACTCTCTATTTGCAACAGGGAAATCTCCTATAATTAGAAATTAATCACCTATTTTGCGCTTATTGCAAATAGATGTAACTTATTACCATCACTATATTCAAGGCATGTACGTACGAACGAGGGTCAGTAGTGAACAAGCGGGCGGCGGGCCGTGCCTTCGATGAAAAATTTTTTCTCACGGCTTTGCTTCCTTGACTGCCGTTGCTATGCAATTTCATTCTCGTAGTCCAATACCCCGATTTGGTTCGAAAAATTTTAAGTACTCGGCACGGCCCGCCGCCCGCTTGTTCACTACTGACCCTCGTAATTACACAAACTATACATCAAATCTAAGGGGATCAAAACCATGGACCTGACGCTTATCAACTTGTGGGCTGTATTAATCGCTACACTATCCTGTTTTGTGATAGGATGGCTCTGGTATGGACCGCTCTTCGGGAAAGCCTGGATGTCGACCGTACACTTGACAGAGGATGAAATTCAACAAAGCAATATGGCTAAAACCTTTGGACTCGCCTTCCTATTCCAGCTCATCATGGCGTTCAACCTTGCGATGTTCTTTCACGGTTCGCCCGAATCCCATGAAATGATCAACGCCGGATCAGGTGCTTTCTACGGATTTCTGACGGGATTCGGCTGGATCTTCTTTGCCCTGGCCGTAAGCAGCCTCTTTGAACAAAAATCGTGGAAATATATACTCATAAATGGTGGTTACTGGACCGTAACCTTTACGGTAATGGGAACTATTTTAGGGGCATGGAAATAAACCCCTTTACTTTAATATAATAGGTATTTATAGATTAAATTGTTATAAATTTAAAAATATTATAAATATAACTTGACTATTTTTGTATTCGGCGGTAGATTGAATATAAGATGCGGTGACTGCCACCGTATATGTAGGTCTCCCGAGCAGCGGAACCATGTGATGACCGCATGCAATGAGGGAGAAAGCGAAAGCAGCAGTTAGTAATCAACATCACTGATTAGTAAGGCGGACCCGTTTGGTACAAAGGGTCCGCCTTTTTTTATTGCGCACCTCTCACCTGCTCAAGTGAAAAGGCCGGTACATACATTCCCTGCCGCTCTCGCTTCCACCACCGTCCCGTATCCCACCAGCTGCTAAACGAGGTAAACCGATACCGGTATTTTACAGCTCGAATAAATCGAGGCGGCCGTTCGGGAAAGGGATTCTTTTCCAACAGTTCCAGGACGGGCTGCTTTCCTTTCATCAATTTGACCGTGAACTGGATGAACCATGGATTCCACCGATAATTGCTTAGGGCCGCAAACCACATCTGCCAGTCGAGTCTCGGCATATGCGGTTGCATCCATGCAGGCACCTCATCAAGGCGATCGGGCTTGTACTTGAACTGATAAGTTTTCCAATCCCTCCCGTTTCTGCTTCCCTGGACCATGATTTCCGGTCGTTGAGTCGTCATATTGGCAAACAAACCATAACTGTTGATAGTCCGTGAAGACCTTATCGTCTGATTAATATCCCCGGCCCATCCCGGTATCCATCCCCTGGCGCCCGTTATGTTTGTCAGCTGTGTTAAACTCACCACCAGGTATAGAACAATATAAAGGTACATTAT
>CAJXOW010000061.1 GCA_913057825.1 uncultured Balneolaceae bacterium
TTTATCGAAACCCCCAATGTAATTTGGGCCGCCGGGGTATCTGCCTCACCACTTATCAAGACGCTCGACATGCCGACCGACAAATCCGGCCGGGTGTATGTGGATCAAGATTGCAGCCTGCCCGATTATCCCAATATTTTCGTGATCGGCGACGCCGCCCATTTGAAAGATCCGGAAGGCGACCCCTATCCCGCCCTTGCACCGGTCGCGCTGCAGGAAGGGCGCTATGTCGGTCGGCTACTGAAAAAAGGAACGGCCAAAGAAGAACGGAAACGTTTTACCTACATCGACAAAGGAACGATGGCCACCATCGGACGTGCGAAAGCGGTCGCGGATATCAAAGGACTTAAATTCAAGGGATTCATCGCCTGGCTCATCTGGTGCTTCGTACACATTCTCTACCTGATTGGCTTCCGCAACCGGTTCCGCGTTATGGCCGAATGGATGTGGCACTACATCACCCTCGACCGAGGAGTTCGACTCATTACACGGCGGATAGGTCGGACGTATTCGGATGATAAGTTGGGAGAGGATACTTCGTGATTGATGATTGATAATTTATGATGTATAATTATTAATTACGGACGTTTCAATGAATTGATCCTTTCGAGCAGCCCTTAACGGCGGACTCAAAACTCAACGATAATACCCACTCTCCTTTTATACTGGACGTGACAATAAACCATTCTACAGTCATTTAACGTCCGGAATCAGTAATCATAAATTATTAATCCCAAATCACGTCTGAACAACGTCGGCGACTACATCTTCGAGCTTGTAGAATCCCGGCTGCTGGTTGACGATCCACCGTGCCGCCTGCAGGGCGCCGGAGGCAAAGGCGTCGCGCGAACGGGCCTGGTGCGTCAGGGTGATGTCGTCATACTCTGAATTGATGCGAAGTTGATGTTCGCCGAATACACTGCCCAGCCGTTGCGAAGTGACATAGAATCTGTCCTTATCCACCCGTCCCTCTTCCGGAATGCCGTATTCAATTTTCCGGTCCTGCTTGCCGCCTTCCAGGTATTGGTCCACCAGGGTATATGCGGTGCCGCTCGGTGCATCCGCTTTGCGGGTATGATGCACTTCGTGAAGTACTTCGTCAAACAGTTCACTGCCCCCAAACAATTCACCGGCTTTCCGCATTAACTTGGCAAAGAGCTGAACGCCCAGCGAAAAGTTAGATCCATAGATGACCGGGGTACCGGCTTTTTTGCATCTGGCCCCAATATCCTTGATACGATCCAGCCATCCGGTAGTCCCGATCACCAACGGAGTTCCCGTCTGCAGTACTTTTTCAGCATTGATCACAAACGCATCGGGATGGGAAAAGTCGATGGCCACGTCCACTTCACTCATTGACTCTTCGGTAATGCCTTCCCCGTCTTCATTGTTATGCTCATCGAGTATCAACGATATGCTCGTTTCCGTCTCTTTGCTCAATTCTTCGATTCGCTGCCCCATTTGACCGTAGCCGATCAACGCAATATTCATAGTTATTTAATCCTTACATTTAAATTTTGTGCCTTTTTGGAAGGTACAAGAATTTGATTACTGCGAAAAATCTATTCTTTGTATTGGGGGGGGGGAGGTCTGATAAAAAATTAAAACCCCTTTTCCGATACTTTTCTTTGGGATTGGATTATTAGGCCGGGATTGGTCCTCCCCCTTGCCCCCTCCGAAGGGGGACGTTTTTTCACCTCGGTTGCCTTTATATTCCCCTTTCGGAGGGGGCAAGGGGGAGGACCATGAAAGCTGAAAAATCATTCAAAAGTGCACCATGCATCACGTTGCGAACGAGGAGCCGCAACCGCAGGTTTCGGAGGCGTTGGGGTTGTCGAACGTGAAGCCGCGGGCGTCGAGTCCGTCGGGATAATCAATGACGATCCCGTCCAAGTAGAGCTTGTGGCGAAAATCGATCACAATCTGAACGTCATTGCTCACGACCAGTTCATCGTTTTCCCCCTGCTCGTCAAAGCCGAGTTTATAGCTGAGCCCGGAACACCCGCCACCTTCGACCGCTACCCGAAGATAGACGTCGTCACCCAATCCTTCGTCCGACTTGATCTTTTTCACCTGTTCGGCGGCACGGTCGGTCAACTGAACGGGATCTCCCTCGCCCTCTTCCGACGCATCCGGCGCGGTTGAAGCAGTGGGAGTTTGCGTCGCCGAAGGAGATGGATGCTCCTCTTCTTCGGCATCCACATCCACTAATTCCGATATGACATCATCTAGATTTTTGTCCTCAGCCATAACTTCTGTTCCTTGCGATCGATTTTAATAAATGTGTGAGCTAAAGTTAACGTTCCCGACGCCACGGATATTTTAAGATAGGGTACGAGCTCGAAGCCTGCAATTTATTACCTGCAATCTCTTGTAAAGCAGAAATACTCCTGCTGATCCTTGGTGATCAGCTTTAGAATACCGGCACTGACCAGGTTAATCAGAATTTTGCTCGCCTTTTCATTGCTGGCATCGATCAGATCCGAATACTTGACCGCTGTTATCTTGTTATATTCCTTCAAATACCGGAACAATTTCCGCTCCCTGGGACCATATTCAAATGTTACACCGTTCGAGGAGGACTCCCGTTTCAGAATCATTATACGTTCGTTACTTGCCACCACGCTTTTGTCCTTATCACGTACATATACGGTTTCTTCTCCATCCGCGTGTACATAGACGGGACGTTTTCCGTTGCCGGGTATGCGAACAATCAGGATGTCACGTTCTTCCAGGTGCACCAGTTCCATCGTTATATTGACCTCGGGTACGCAAATTTCACGAGCTGCCTTACTCAAAAGATATTCATCCTCTTGATACGCCTCGATACCAATTAGACTCTTGTCGTCATCAACTCCCACCAGGATCTTGCCTCCCTTACTATTGGCAAAGGCAGAAATTTCCCGGGCAATCTTTTCGGCTGAAGGAATAGTTCTCTTGAATTCAAGATAGGTCCCCTCGCCGGTCTGGGCCAGGTTATACAAGTCATCAAGGGTCATTTCCGAGGGAAGCGCTGTGTCGAACATGGTTCATTGATCACTTTTAGTCATTTCAGTTGACGTAACATAGCGGGACCGCGACCACTTTTTCAAACTATTAACGTATTAACTCCCTTAAACTTATATCCTCATCACTTTCGCTCGAGGATTCGTGATTTATGATTAATAATTAATAATTAATGATTGATGATTGATGATTAACTTGCGGGTAGTATCAAATTAGCTCTAATTAAAGCAATGAGCTGGTTATTACGCCCTTGGAGCTTGGAAGCAGCAAGTTAAATCATTAATCATTAATTATTAATTATAAATCGCCTATATAATAATCTCCTCCTTCGGAACGCGGGTCATTAGTTCATAGAGGGCATCTTTGGGATCCACCTCCTCGAAAAGCACCTGGTATACGGCATCGGTAATGGGCATGTCGATTCCCAGTTTGCGTGACCACCCGCGCACGGAACGGGTTGTTTTAATACCCTCGGCTATCATCAGCATCTCGGAAGTCACCTCTTCCAGGCTTTTCCCGGTTCCGATTTCGTATCCCACATAACGATTACGACTATGCCGGCTGGTACAGGTTACGATCAGGTCGCCCATGCCGGTGAGTCCTGAAAAAGTATCCTGGGATGCTCCCAGATGCATACCCAGCCGTTTCATTTCATGCAGCCCGCGCGTCATCAGTGCCGCCTTGGTATTGTCGCCCAGTTCTGCTCCATCGACAATCCCCGCGGCCAGCGCCATGATATTTTTCACCGACCCCCCTACCTCGACCCCGATAATGTCGTAATTGAGATATACCCGGAACATCGGCGTCATAAATATTTCCTGGACCATTCGTGCCGTACGCTTGGAATTGGACGAAGCCACAATAGCGGTCGGGTTGAACTTGCTGACTTCTTCGGCATGCGATGGCCCCGAGAGGACGGCAATATTGTTTTCATCGATCTGATCCTTCAACACCTCGGTCAGTACCTGCGACATGGTCATAAAGGTATCGTTCTCAATACCCTTCGCCACATTGACCACCAACTCATTTCCCTGCAGGTGCGGTTTAACCCGTTGAGCCACTTCGCGAACCGCGTGAGAAGGGGTGGCAAACAAGACCAGTTCCCGCTCCTCGAGGGCATCGGCTATATCGGTCACTGCTTCGACCGAATCCGGCAGCGTTACCTCGGGCAAATAGTCACGGTTGTCGTGAAAGTTATTGATTCGATAGGCAATTTCGGATTCTCGCGCCCACATAATTACATCATTTCCCGCACGAGCGAGAACAATAGCCAGCGCGGTTCCGAAACTGCCGGCTCCTATGATGCCAACTTTTTTCACGTTGCTCCCTGCTCTTTATTTAACCACCCTTTGGCCGGACTGAAGGAACTGATCCGGTTCTCGTTGCCTTGACGCAATCGCTTGATATTACCCCGATGCTTAATAATGATGCTAATCGCAAGTATGGCCGCCAGAATAATGACACTGCCGTCAATATCGAATCCAAATCCGTACCGGAGCATCACTAAAAACAGCGGGTATAGAAATGAAGCAAAGATAGAAGCGAGCGATACATACCGGGTCGTTCCCAGGATAATAACGAAAATTACAAACGAAAATAACACGGAAAGCGGCTCAATGCCCAAAAGCATGCCGGCTGCCGTTAACACGCCCTTACCCCCGTCGAACCGGGCATAAGGCGAATACATATGTCCGCCGACCGCAGATATCCCGGCTACAATTTTCAGAAAGGCATCCAGGTCCCAGAAAGGTATGGTTACTGCTCCATTACCGACCGTATGACCCAACTGACTGAAAAAATATGCAGCCACAAATCCTTTGGCCAGGTCAATCAACCCTACAATGATCCCGGCTTTCCAGCCGAGAATGCGAAAAGTATTGGTCGTTCCGAGATTGCCACTACCGTAATTCCGAAGATCTATCCGCTTATACGCACGTCCCACCCACAGAGAGGAAGGGATCGCCCCGACCAGGTAACTAAGTAGAATGACAACGGCAAGCGCCAGCATAAGTTGCAGTATTTAAATAAGAATTCACGATATCAGACGTGTTTTTCTGCATGATAGGAAGAACGGACCAGCGGACCGCTTTCCACATGCTCGATACCCATTTCTTCTCCAATTCGTTTATATTCTGCAAATTGATCGGGATGGACCCACTCGGCCACCGGCTGATGCATTTTGGTAGGCTGCATATACTGACCAATCGTCAGCACGTCGAGTCCCACTTCCACGCAATCCTCCATCAATTCATATACTTCTTCGGGCTCTTCTCCAAAGCCAACCATAATACCGGATTTGGTGCGGAGGCCGTGCTCCTTATAGTTTTTCAGGACCTCGAGCGACCGATCATATTTAGCCTGCGGACGAATGGTTCGGTACAGGCTGGGCACTGTTTCAAGGTTGTGACTCAGTACATCCGGATGCGCGTCGATCATAATTTGTTGCGGTTCCCAAACGCCGCGGAAATCCGGTACCAGTGTTTCTACCGTCACCCCTTCAATGCGTTCACGCAACTCCCGGATAGTATCAGCAAAAATGGGGGCGCCACCATCTTCCCGTTCATCACGATTAACCGAGGTCAGGACCACATGCTGCAACTCCATCTGCTCGGCTGCATCGGCCACCCGTCGAGGTTCATCCCAGTCAAGTCCCTCTACCGGCCGTCCCGTCTTAATGGCACAAAATGAACAAGACCGGGTACACACATCTCCAAGGATCATAAAAGTGGCCGTCCCATTGCCCCAGCATTCGCCCATGTTCGGGCAATGGGCTTCTTCACACACCGTATTCAGGGCATTGTCGCTAACCGTCTCCGCTACATTTTTAAACGTTTTGCCCGACGGCAGGTTGACACGCAACCATTCGGGACGACGCCCTCTTCGATTATTCTTATTTTCTACGACATTAAGTTCTTTAATCATATCAAAAACTCAAATAAATTGGAGTGAAAAATAACAAAACTTCCAGATTGCATCCGGAGATCTTTGAAAAACCGGGCGGCGGTTCCTTGCTCGGAAACTTTTCTTCGTTTATTGGCAGCTAACACCTGATTGCCATTAAAACTTCAACAGTTATTTCAGGCTTATACCCAGAAAATTTTAATGCTTCGGAACCGCCGCCCGGTTTTTCAAAGACCTCGTTCAACATTGTTATACGAGTTCATTCCTTTCATCAACATCGACAAGATAAGAAAATTGTCCCTCGAGTTCAGGCAGAGAGCGCTCAAATTTGGCTTTACAGTCAAATTGTCGCTCAATGTGAGGGATTAAGCGTTTTTTAACTTCCTTCATCTCCATTTCCCTTCCCAGCAATTGCTGCAGGCTGGTTACCGACTTGTGATTGATGCCGCAGGGCACAATATAATCAAAATATTGCAGGTCCGTATTGACGTTGAGAGCAAACCCGTGCATCGTTACATACCGGGAGGCTTTAATTCCTATCGCGCAGATCTTGGCTCCATCCACCCACACCCCGGTATAATCGTCGACTCTTACAGCTTCAATTTTATACTCGGCCAACATATCCATGATCGACTGTTCCAGCCTCCAGATATATTCCTTAATCCCCAATTCATGGCGATCAAGATCCAGGATGGGATACCCGACCATCTGTCCGGGACCGTGATAGGTAATATCTCCGCCGCGGTCGATCTGTACAAACTCGGCATCCAGATGCTCAAGCTGCGCCTCACCCATTAACATATTCTGGTCGTCCCCACTCTTACCCAGGGTATATACATGGGGATGCTCGACCAGCAGCAGGACTTCGTCCCACTCAAGCCGGTCTTTCTGATTGCGCCGCACCGCCAGTTTATCGTCTATGATTCGCTGCTGTATCGACTCTTGCAACGACCACGCATCACGATAGGCCACACGACCGATATCTTTTATTAATAATTGCACGGCAATTATTAAAGGTGAAAGGCGAAAGCTTAAAGGTGAAAGTATATTCAAGCAGGGATTCAGGTTGTTATATGCTCAAAACTGATACAAGCTCGAATAATCATTCACCTTTCACCCTTCGGCTTTCACCTTGTTTATTCAGTTTACTTTCGTACCGAGGTGTACACCTACTTTATAGGCTTCGGCGACTGCTTCCATGACGGCTTCGGACATGGTCGGGTGCGGATGTTGGGCATGGATAATTTCGTGTCCAGTGGTCTCCAGCTCACGAGCGGCCACTACCTCGGCGATCATTTCGGTCACGCCATGGCCGATCATCTGGCATCCGAGCCACTCGCCATACTTCTCGTCAAACACCACTTTCACAAATCCTTCCTGGTGGCCCAATCCGGTTGCCTTTCCGTTCGCCGAGAAGGGGAACTTGCCAACTTTAACATCGAACCCTTCCTCCCTGGCTTCGGCTTCGGTATAGCCGACCGAAGCGATCTGCGGTTCACAATAGGTACACGCCGGTATATTGTTATAGTTGATATCCATCGGTTTCTCACCGGCAAACTGCTCTACGCAGTTCAGTGCCTCGTGTGTAGCCTTGTGGGCAAGCCACGGCGGACCGGCCACGTCACCGATCGCATAGATATTTTCTACACTCGTCTGATACGTCTTCTTGTCGACATTAATTGTATTGTTTTCATACTCGACGCCGATCTCATCGAGTCCGATACCTTCGACATTGCCCTTGACTCCGACGGCCGACAAGACAATATCCGCCTCGATCTCCTCGGTCCCGTCGCCGGTATCCACGGTCACTTTCAATCCGCTACCGCGACCGCGTTTCTTATTCACCTTCTCTACCGAGCTGCCGGTATAGATATTCATTCCTTTCTTCTTGTAAATCTTCTCGAGCTCCTTGCCGATTTCCGGATCTTCCAGCGGGACCAGCTGGTCCTGTATTTCCACGACCGAAACTTCTGTCCCCATGGCATGATAGAAATAAGCAAACTCGATACCGATGGCCCCCGCTCCTATGACGACCATCTTTTCGGGCTGCTCATCAAGCTGCATACCCTGTTCATATCCAACAACCGTTTCTCCGTCGATAGGAATATTCGGCAATTCATTGGGACGGGCGCCGGTTGCGATGATAAATTTATCGGCCTTGATTCGTTCGGTTTCCTCCTCGTTATCATCGAGAACTTTGAGTTCCTCCTTGCTATCGAAAACGCCTTTCCCCATGAATACCTCGATGTCATTGGCCTTCATAAGGAACTGCACTCCTTTACTCATCTTCGTAGCCACCTTACGGCTGCGCTTGATCACCGATGGAAAGTCCACCGAATAGTCATCCACTTTAATCCCATAATCCTCTGCGTTGGCCACCTGTTCATACACTTCGGCCGACCGCAGCAACGCCTTGGTAGGGATACAACCAATATTCAGGCAAACGCCGCCGAGGTGCCGTTTTTCTACGATAGCAGTTTTATATCCGAGTTGCGACGCCCGGATTGCGGCAACATATCCTCCCGGGCCCGATCCAATTACACATACATCAAATTCCTTAGCCATGAGTTACAATATTTTTAATGGTTCTGAAATGTTTTACAATAACGTTAAATAATGTTTTTGCGGATGAATCAGAGTAATTTAAGGATATTAATATTAAGCTGAAAGGTGATAGTTTAACGCACCGTTTACAACAACTTCTTTGTCATAAAATACATCGGGGTTTCGTCATCACCGAATCCGAAGCGCTCGTACAGTGATTTGGCCCGGTTATCCTGTCGCACCTCGAGCGTAATTTTGCAGCAATGCTCCCGGCGGGCACGCTCTTCGACCGCTTCCAGCAGCTTTTCGCCCACTCCCCGCTCGCGATACGCTTCCACCACCATCAGGTCATGAATATTGATCAGCGGACGGGCATAAAAAGTGGAAAAACTGTAGAGGCAATTGACGAGCCCAATCGCTTCATCCTGTTTAAAAGCCAGTAACGAAAAAGCGGGCACCTGCTTGAGTCCCTCGATCAGATCCTCTCGCACTTCCTCCCCCAGGGGAGCATGCTGACCCATCGGATCCTGCGCATACAAGTCCAGCAGCTCAACCACCCGGCGGGCGTCCTGCTCGTTCTCGTAATCCGCTTCCCGTATTTCCACTTCAAGTTGGCTCATAATGACCATTTTTTACTAGTTGAACATTCAAAACTCAAAGCTCAAACCCGCATCCAGCATGTATCCGGCGTATCATTATTTGTATATGCAAACTGTTTTCAAGCCTCAAATACACCCGGTCCTGCCCAACCTTAGTGGGACAAGAACTCCGACTTTCAAGTCATTTATTTTCATAAGGGGATTGGGTGATTGCAACTTCGTGACGGGGAAATTTTTGAGCCAATTCTTTCTTTTCGATCTCTTCATAATCTTCGAAATCAAAGCCCGGGGTAACCGTACATCCCACCAGCGTAAAATCACCGGTCGAATAGGCACGCTGCCAGGTATGGGCCGGAATGACGACCTGGGGAAGTTCATCTTTCTCCAGTCGATTGCCAATGCGGTGTCGACGGAATTCTCCTTCCGGGGATATCAACTCCAACACTACCGTATCCCCAGCGTAATAATGCCATACCTCGTCATTTAAGACGCGATGCCATTTCGTTACCTGTCCGCCCTCCACCAGAAAATAGATTGCAGTACCTGCATTTCGCTCTTCTCCCTCCTCGTTTCTACAAGTAAGCTCACTGCGATAGGTTTCTCTGAAAGCACCTCCTTCGGGATGGGGCTCGAGATTCAACAGGTCCACAACCCGCTGAGCCTTTTCATTATAATCAGACATATCCGATGGTTTCTTTACTGGTTAAACATAATGTGATCGAAGTGGTCTTCGTTACTGTTATCCGGCCTGCGCCGGAAATTAACCACTAAAATTATACCCAAAGGCTTGTTCAGGGCCTGTTAAGGTAATATTTTATTGCTTGTTCCCAAAAGCCATTTTCACTCAAATAAGTGTCACTATGCGTATAAAGCGTTACTCTCTTAGCCTGCTGTCTCTGGTGCTCGGATTGCTGGTCATCGTTTCCGGCTGTTCCGACACCTCGGTCGAAATAAACAATTCCGGTGGTGACGACGGCGATCTACCCTTTGATCACCGGAAAGCCGCCGGAAAATCGTCCGAGGCCTTTCTTCGAGCGGAAGATTACAACAACTTGCTGGTTGAACTCGACTACGTTGAATCGCAACAGCCCACGGCCCGGGCCCTCGACAGCCTGCAATCGATGTTGGAAGCTCGACTGCACAAGCCGGGTAACATCACCATTTCGGTATCCTCCGAACCGATCGGTGCCGGTGGACAGGGTACCTACACCTCGGCCGATATTCGATCCCTGGAAGATGCTCACCGCAATCACTACACGAGCGGAGATACGCTCACGGCCTACCTCCTGTTTCTGGACGGCTCTTTTCAAGAGGAAAATGTAATCGGGCTGGCTTATTACAACACCTCCATGGCCATTATGGAAGAGAAAATCAAAGAAAGCAGCGGCGGTATCTCTCAACCACCCCGCTACAAGATAGAGGCTACCGTCCTCCGTCATGAATTTGGACACGTCCTGGGCCTTGTCGCCAACGGCACCCCCATGCAAACCAGCCACAAAACAGACGGATCGCATCACTGCACAACCGAGGATTGCCTCATGCGTCCCTCGGTCGAAACCACCGATTTCTTCGCCAATGTATTCGACGGCACCATCCCTGATTTGGGCGGAAGATGTGTCGCCGACCTCCAATACTACGGCGGTAAGTGACTTCTGATTAATGATTTATGATGGATAATTAATAATTATTACTGCCTGTTTAACGGCCTCAATCAGATAATGGGAGTTGAAAGCGCCAAGGCAAGCTGCAAATAAAGTGTAAGTGGCAGAAACAAATAATTTGGCTATCCATCCTGTCACCGGCAGAACCAATCATTAATCATAAATCATTAATTAATAATTACAAGATAAGCATCGCGTCACCGAAGGAGTAGAAGCGGTAATTTTCGCGGATGGCGTGGGCGTAGACGCGTCTCATCTCCTCGTATCCCATAAAGGCGGCCACCAGCATCAGGAGCGTGCTTTTCGGCAGGTGGAAGTTGGTAATAAGGGCATCGACGGCCTTGAAGGTAAAGCCCGGCCGGATGAAGATATCGGTCTCTCCACTGGTCGGCTCGAACTGATCCCGGTTTTGCCGGCAGGTTTCGATCACCCGTACGCTGGTAGTGCCGACGGACGTGATATGTCCGGCTTGATTCAAGTGATCGGCCGTTTGCTGCGAGAGACGAAACCACTCGCTGTGCATATCGTGTTCGTCGATATCTTCGGTTTTCACCGGCGCGAAAGTCCCGAGTCCGACGTGCAGGGTAATCTCTTCGCGGCTGATGTCGGACCGGTCGATCTTTTGGAGCAGATCCTCGGTAAAATGGAGTCCGGCCGTCGGTGCGGCGCGGGAGCCCCGGTCTTTCGCGAATACCGTCTGATACTGGTCGGCCAGGCTCTCGTCCTGCTCCAGGTAGGGAGGAAAAGGAGTGTAGCGGTAATTGTCGAGTATGGGATGGTCAAGCGGATGACTCAGGGTCAGCCGACGGATACCGTCTTCTTCAATATCATCGACTGTTGCGGTGATAGGGTCAATGATGGATACATCCCGGTCGGCTGAAGGGTTTTGAGCTTCATCTTTCTCTGGAGAAGTGGCAGCATCTGAATTTTTAACGGCTTTTGCCGGTGTTGGTTGGTTCGGCCCCGATGAATCCTCCTCTGATTCCGCCCCACCCTCACTTTCGGCTGTTCGAAGGGTCACCTTACGTCCCTTCTTGAACTTCTTGCCCGGACGCACCATCGCTCGTACGCGATGTTGATCCAACGACTCCAATACGAATATCTCTTTATTGTCAAACAGCAATCGGCACTTTTCCACTTTGCTGTTATTCATGACCAACGTTGTATCGGTGGGCAAATAGTCTAACAAGTTATAAAAATGATCATCCGTTATCGACTGGTCTTCACGATCGTAGACTAATAGACGGGAATGATCACGCGGTTCGGCCGGTTCCTGGGCGATATAATTGTCCGGGAGATCGTAGTCAAAGTCCGATAGTGAAAACGACATTAATAACGGGTATTTCGAATTTTAGTGAAGCAAGCTAAATGCTCAAAGCTCACTTCGCTTTAACGGTTTCCTCGTCCCGCAGCAACTCCCGTACCTGCTCTTTAACACCATGGGCGTCGATGCCGACCTCGTGATAGAGTTCGTCCTGGGTTCCGTGTTCGACGACACGGGTGGGGACCCCCATGATGGTCACCGGAATAGTATCAGATTTAGTCACCATATATTCGGCCACCGCACTTCCGAATCCGCCATTTTTGGTCCCGTTTTCGAGCGTAATGATCCGTTCGTACTTTTCGGTCACCTCGTCGATCAGTTCCGTATCCAGCGGCTTGGCGAATCGCATGTTGTAGTGTCCGATCTCGATGCCGTCTTCCGACAAATCGGCGGCCGCCTGGATCACCTGGTTGCCGATCGCCCCGTAGCTGAGCACGGCGATTTTTCCTCCCTCGCGAATACATTCGCCTGTGCCGATTTCCAGGTCCTGAAATTCTTTGCGGAAATCCATGCCCGTTGCTTTTCCCCGCGGATAACGAATGGCCCAGGCGCCCTCTTCGTGTCGGGAAGCCGTGTACATCATATCGCGGAGTTCCTCTTCGTTCAGCGGAGCCGATAACACGATATTCGGCAGTGCGCGCAAATAAGCGATATCATACAGGCCGTGGTGCGTCGGACCGTCCTTGCCGACCAGTCCCGACCGGTCCAGGCAGAAAACGACCGGCAGTTTTTGAATAACCACATCGTGGATTACCTGGTCGTAGGCCCGCTGCAAAAACGTCGAATAGATCGCGGCAAACGGCTTCTTGCCTTCCGCCGCCAGCCCGGCCGCGAACGTGATGGAGTGCTGTTCGGCGATGCCGACATCGAAGGCGCGGTCCGGAAAGGTGTTGATCATCGGCCAGACGCTCGAACCGCTCGGCATAGCTGGCGTGATCGTTACGATCCGATCATCCTCCTGGGCCAACTCCACGACCGCGTCGCCGAAAACATGCTGGTATTTGGGAATCGAGGGACCCGTTTTAGGGGGGTCGAGCGACTTGCCGGTAATTTTGTCGAAGGGACTGCTCTGCGCATGCCATTTGGTCTGCTCTCGTTCGGCCGGGGCAAACCCTTTTCCTTTTACCGTTACGGTATGCAGTATCTTGGGACCCGGTATATCCTTCAAATCCTCCAGGTGTCGAACCAGGGTATCGACGTTATGTCCGTCGACCGGTCCGTAGTATTTCAATCCCAGCGCCTGAAAGAGGGCCCCCGGCGTGATGGCGGTAGTAATGGCGCGCTCCAGTTTCGAGGCCACTTTCCGCATCTTTTCGCCGGCCGACTTGAAATAACCGAGCATATCATAGATTTCATCCCGCATGCGGTTAAAGGTCTGGCTCGTCGTAATCTCGGTCAGATATTCCTTCAATGCCCCGACGTTCGGGTCGATCGACATGCAATTGTCGTTCAGAATAATCAACATATCCCGGTCCAGCGCACCGGCGTTGTTCATTCCTTCAAAAGCGAGCCCGGCCGTCATGGCTCCGTCGCCAATCACGGCGATCACGTTTTTATCCTCCTGGTTCAAATCCCGTGCCACGGCCATGCCCAACGCAGCCGATATAGAGGTGCTTGAGTGTCCGACCCCAAACGCATCGTATTCACTTTCATCCCGCTTGGGAAAACCGGAAAGGCCCTTGTACTTGCGATTGGTATGAAACTGGTCCCGCCGTCCGGTCAATATTTTATGGCCATAGGCCTGGTGTCCTACATCCCACAACAACAAATCACGGGGAGTGTCATATACATAATGCAAAGCCGTCGTAAGCTCCACCACCCCGAGGCTGGCACCAAAATGTCCGCCGTAGGTTGAGACCATATCGATAATGTAGTCTCGCAACTCGTAGCATACATCGGTCAACTGTTCCTGGTCCAACTTCTTCAGATCGTCCGGCGAGTCAATGTTTGACAGCAGCGGACCCGGTTCAATATTTGATTGATTATTGCTCATATTTTAACACCTCTTATTCATTTAGTCCCATCGCCATATTTCAAGGAGATACACCTAATAAGCGCGTCTGGGCGTTATCAGATAGCCAATATATAAATTTTATCCAACGAAATCCGACCATTAAAACATATCCGTTGCATGCCCCCTATTTTGCCGACTCTTCCGATTCCTCATTCAGTTTTTCGTTCACCTTTTCAATACGCTGTTCAGCCTGTTCCAGGGAGTCGGTACAATATTTAGACAATTCCATTCCCCGTTCATAAAGGTTCACAGACTCCTCCAGCGATACCTCTTCATTTTCAAGGCGCTGAACGATCTCCTCCAGTTGTTCAAGTGCTTCCTCAAAACTCAGTTCGTTCAGATCGACATAAGACTCTTTCGTTTCAGTCATTGCAGTTCAATTTATTATCGAATACCTGTGTTAAAATTGTCAGTCAGCGTTTTTTGAAAATCGGGCGGCGGTTCCTTGCTCGGAAACTTTTCTTCGTTTTTTGGCAAGCTAACAATTGATTGCCTTGTTTACTTCCGGAGTTAATACAGCTATTTACCCAGAAAATTTTATGCTTCGGAACCGCCGCCCGATTTTCAAAGAGCTTTATGATTATCAAACGAAATTGATCATTTTTCTTTCTTGGTCTTGGAAGACTCCTGCTCAAACTTTTGAATGAAACTGTTAAGCTCGCTTCCACTTAAGAAAGATATCTCCCTGGTTTCCTTGTATTGCTTGTAAAACACGGATAACAAGGCCACCGTCGGCACAGCAATCAACAAACCGATGATGCCAAACATGAACCCGAAAAGTAAAAGGGAAACCATGACCAACAGGGGATGAAGCCCTACATGATAACCTACAACACGGGGGACGATAAAGCCGCTTTCCAATATCTGCTCCACCGCAAATACAACGTAGATACCGGGCAAATATTCGAACCAGGGGTTCCCCAGCGTGATGCCTACGAGGGTAGATACGGTGATACTGAACCAGAGACCGAAGGTAGGCACGAAATTGGTCAGCCCGGCAAAAACGCCGAGTAACAGGGCATAGGGAACACCAAACAGGTAAAACCCGATACTGAGGTTGACTGCACTAATCAGTACCACGATAAACTGTCCCCGAATATAGGATCCGACCACGCGGGCTATTTCCCGGGTATACTCAACGGATACGCCCTCCGGCGTTACCATTTCGCGGATAAAAAGTCCGATTTTATGATAATCACGGATCATGAAAAAACACAGAAACGGTAGCAAAAGAATCAGAAAGAGCACCGTTACCACGCTGCCGAAACCGTCAAAGAACCCGGAGGAGAAGTTGGTTAGGCTGTCGTAGAAACCTCGAATAAGCATTTCAGTCTGCGCAATCAATTGAGCTTGAAACTGCTCACTTTGAAAGCCCAATCGTTCAAACAGGGCTATAATGCCGATATCATTCATCCACTGGCCGGTATTATTGCCGGCTTTTGTCAATACTCCGGCAAATTTGGACAATTGTTCTGCCAATACCGGAACGGCCCAGAGTAAAATCAAAGTTAGCAGGCCCAGGCTGGCTGTCGTAAACAGTGTGGCAACCAATCCCCGGGGGATCTTTCGTTTTTCCAGGCGCGAAACAAGCGGATCAAGCAGAAAAGCAATGATGTAAGCCAGGGCAAAGGGGATCAGCAAATGACCGGAGTCGTACAGCAGCCAGGTTCCGGCAGCAAAAGCTGTTGCATACAGAAGCGCGCGTGCCACCGGTTGTTGACGAATGGGATACAAAAGGATCCCTATGATTAGAGCGTATCCCAGGGGATTAAACAAATTATGCAACAGGTACATCAAAAAAAGCACGCCCCCGGCACCGGCCATCATAAGAACAAGTTGACCTCGGCGGTTAAACCAGGATTGCGGATCTTTATTCATGGATAAAAATTACCGGATCACTAGGTTAAATAGTAAGTGCAGCTCCCTCAAGAAACTGTTGGGATTTCACAAATATTTTACGGATCCCAACAACTGCCGAAAGTATAGTTTTACGCAATACGGCATATAAAGCCCGACAGCCACCCCGAGCTTAGATAAAGTAAATCAAAATTGTTGATTATCCCAATTTATCAGCCGCAAATTTTTGCCGTCCGATTCATAAACAACTGCATGATCGGTGCTCGTAAATAGAAGGCTGTCGGAGGTCCACTTCCGCAACCTTCTCACAGCACCTGGATGAGGATGGCGATATCGATTCTTCAGGGCCAGGGATGTTACGGCAACGGAGGGCTGTACCTTTCGCAAAAACGACGTCGAGGAGCTGGTATTGCTGCCATGATGTCCGACTTTCAAGTAGACTGAGGAGAGCAGACTTTTTCCGCCAACTCCATAATAACTCCCTATTAAACGCTCTTGCTCATGTTCGGCATCTCCCATGAATAAGAACCCGTGCTCACCATATTGCATTTTTAAAATGATGGAAGCGTCATTGATATTTTCGACGCTCCTTACTGTATGTATGGGCGGACCCATCACAAAGATTTTCAACGACCGATCGAGCGGGATTTGATCGCCGGCCCCTACAGCCTCCATCGCTACCCCGCCTTCCTTTGCCCGTCTCTTGACCCTCTGATAAAGCGCCGATTGATAGTTCGTTCCCGGATGATAAATCTTTCTAACCGGCTTTTGCTCAAGCAGCGACACCATTCCCCCGATATGATCGGCATGGGGATGAGTCAGAATAACCGCATCCACGGTATCGACCCCTTCGGATTCCAGGTAGGGGATCAGTACGGACGATCCCGAATTGTAGTTTTGAGTCCACCGACCCGCATCGATCAACAAGGTTTTATCAGCCGGGGTCTGAATGACGAGTGCATCCCCCTGCCCCACATCCAGTGCCGTTACACGCAGCGTTTGCGACATACGCCAGCGATTGTGCAGGTAGTCCAGCTGCCAGGTGCAAGCGACCACCAGCACCGCGATCCACCATTTCCACCGATGCCGCGGCATATGAGAAGAGGCAAGAGCCAGCAACATCAATCCCCATAATACGATCCAGAGTGGATGTCCGCCAGAAACGGAGATCCAACTTAACGGCCAGTCGGACACCGCATGTACGATTTGCTGCAAGTACTGCAGCAATATATCCACAGGAAAAATAAACCACCCTCCAACGAACGGCCACCAGGCAGCAACCAGGAGTCCCAACAAACCGATTTGAACCATTAAACCGATAACCACCATCACCACCATATTCATAAACGGTCCGATCAGCGAAATTTCACCGAAATATTGTGCCAACAGGGGTAGGAGTCCTATTTGGACTACCAGTGACAATAAGAACAATTGCAGCAGCGGCTGCCACCACTGTTTTTTCTTTTCACCGTTGATCCACCCATTCAACAGCGGCCAGATAATCAAAATGGTAAAGACCGCCCCAAAAGAAAGCTGAAACCCTATTTGAAAAAGAAACCGGGGATCGAAAGACAATAATATCAAGGCTGCTGTCGCCGTCAGGTTGATGCTATTTCGCCGGCGATGAAACAGTTTCCCGTACGCTAAAAGCACGGCTGTCAGCGAAGCCCGGGTTACCGAGGCCGAAAAACCGGTAATGCCCGCGTAGGTCAGCAATACCAATATAATCAGGAATAACCCCGCCCACTTTCCCCATTTAAATCGCCAGAACCAGGGTATTAACATCCAAAGAGGGGCTACAATAAATCCCACGTGCATGCCGGACACCGCCATGATGTGAGCCAGGCCCGATCGGGCAAACGACTTCCGCGTCGGGTCAGCCAACTCGGATTTTTCGCCAATCAGTATAGCTTTGGCCAGCGGAACTGATGCTTGCGAAAATTGGGATTCAATCAAGGCGTGCACTTGACGGCGCAAAGTTATCCATCCGGTAATCGTGGTATCGGGATGGATATACAGCAGCTCATCCACACCGGCTACCAGCGAAATATCTTCCTGCTTTAAATATCCTGCATAGTCAAACTGATGGGGATTTCGCGGACTGTTTACCGGATATACCGTTCCCCGAAAACCAATATAATCGCCGAGATTAACCACCGCTGCTCGATTTAAGCTGGAAGAGTCCGCCTTCCAACGGGCACGAAGCTTGAATTTAGCTTTGTATGAAAGCGTATCCCGGAAGGTCACCGAATCGATTAAGATCGTCCACCGTTCCCTCTCGTTACCAGGCTGCACTTCAGACACTTCCCCGTGAAACGCAACCTGCTCCCAGGTAAAAAGCTCCAAAAGAGGTCTGACGCGCTCTGCAGTTATACCGGGCTCCAACCTCCAGTTGGTATGCAGAGTCGATATCCCTATGACAAGAAGCAGGTATGCCAGGATCGCTGTCCGTTGGCACCAGGGATCAAGCTTCTTTCGCTGGTAAATTTCGAATACCAGGTAGAGTCCCAGTAATAGGCTGTCGAGTACAAGCCAGAACAGGAGAGAGCCTCCAAGCATGGTGGCCAACAGGATGCCGCCTACCCAACAGACAAGAATCCGCACCGCGGGATAACGGGCAAAAGCAATCCGATATGTATGATGGTATTTCACTATTCATTTTGATCGACCCACGAACAAATCCTTACAGGATTCTCCCCAACGACAAAGGATACGCTAACCCCGAATTCACGATCCCCTTTGAATGTCTGCCTCTCCGACAGAACCAAAAAAGTCTGCCGTAATTTTTCATTCGGTATTGCATAACCCCCAATCATTCTATATGATTGTTAAGAAGGCTATTCAGGAGTCACCCATAATTGAGGATTTGCCTGTTCCTATTCTATGATCGGGATAAATACAAACCAAAATTTTGTTCAACATGATTAAAAGCTCAAGAACATTGGATGGCAACCAGGCCACCCCGTCATTTCGTCACTTCCTCGCATTTCTGCTGGTCGGCGGTCTATTGTTGGTTTCAAATGCCTGTCAGCAAAACGATTCGCAATCTTCTGAGGCCGGATATGAAGAGGAGGCGACAGAACAAAAAGATTACGCCATCGCAATTCACGGCGGGGCCGGCACTATATCGCGTGATTTGCCCGACTCGACCAAAGAGGCACACCGGCAAGCACTCGACCGCGCGCTTTCGATCGGACAAAAAGTCCTCGCCGAGGGAGGAAGTGCATTGGACGCCGTCGAACAGACGATTCGTCAACTTGAAAACGATCCCCGGTTCAATGCCGGCAAGGGGGCCGTTTACACGAGTGAAGGAGAGCACGAGCTGGATGCGGCCATCATGGACGGTACGACCCTGGAAGCGGGAGCGATTACCGGCATCAAAACCGTCAAACACCCGATCACCCTGGCTCGGCACGTGATGAATAACTCCCGTCATATACTTTTTGCGGGAGACGGAGCCGAAGCGTATGCCGATCAAACAGAAGTAGAGCGCGTCAAAAACAGCTACTTCGACACGCAACACCGGTTTGAGGATTGGAAAGAGTCACAAAAAGACGATAAACAATCCGGCGTATCCCCAGAAAATAAAAAGACCGATCCATTTGCTGAAAAGCAGTCAAAAGCAACGCATCAATATATCAAGGATGAGGTATTCGGGACGGTGGGATGTGTAGCGCTTGACAAAAATGGAAAACTGGCGGCCGGTACCTCGACGGGGGGATTGACCGGCAAAGAATACGGACGGGTAGGTGATGTTCCCATTGTCGGAGCCGGAACCTATGCCAACCAACATGTTGCTGTTTCTGCAACGGGCATCGGCGAAGACATCATGCGCCACGTCACCGGCTTTCATGTCGGGGCTTATAAAGAGTACAAGGGAACGACCCTTAAGCAAGCAGCTCGCCATGTAATAAACAACCGCCTGAACCCCGGTGAGGCCGGCTTGATCAGCGTGGATCGTCACGGACACATCGCCATGCCCTACAATACTGAAGGCATGTTCCGGGGCGCCGCCGATTCAGAAGGCACTCATTTCGTCAAGATATGGGAATAACGCCTCGCTTCCGCTCGGCTTTTTGATTGATGATTTATGATTAATAATTAATGATTGTTAGTTGCTGAATTAACGATCATAAATAGTATATGGGACTTGTGCTTTATACCGATTTTGCAGAACGTAGGTACTCTTAAAAATGGGGAAGTAAGCTGACTCGATCAGTTACCAACTTTGAAAATCATTAATCATAAATTATCAATCATTAATCATCGATCGGAGCGAGATTAAGACATTTGCTCGAACTGTTCGCGCAGATCCTGGACGTAGATGCCGAGAGTGTTGCGGGTTTCGTAGATGGATTCATGCAGCTCGAAATCCTCCTCTTGTTG
>CAJXOW010000062.1 GCA_913057825.1 uncultured Balneolaceae bacterium
TCCCGCATTATGTACGATGACGTTGGGTGGACTTTCTCCCTGAAAGATTTTTTTCAGTGATTCACGGAAACTTTTTTCGGTCGAAAGATCAACCCGAACTCCCTCAAAATGAGACTCATTCTCCAACTCGGCAGAAAACGGTGATTTATGCGCCGTCCCTATTACGGGGATGTTTGACGCAAGCAGTTTTTCAGCTATACTTCTACCAATTCCGCGAGATACGCCCGTAACAAATGCTATCGGATCAAAATCGTCGTTCATACATCTCTTTTAAAATGAAAAAATAGAAAGCCACCGAAGTATGACCACGGTGGCTCGGTCCGGATTGAATTTTAATCCAGATATATTACCGTTCTTGCCTGCTCTTACGAGGTTGCTTGTATATAGGCACATTGGAACATGCTTCCCCGTACATCAACTTTTTAACACCGGCTTCCAGCAGTTTCTGGGTTGCATAAACGTAAACCTGCTCCGGGACTTTAATATCACTGCATCCTTTAAGCAACACAAAGGTCCCTTTATAATGATCCCAATCGAAGTCCTTCATATTTCGCCTGAACAACTCCATCCTCATAGCAGTCTCCGATCCAAAAAATACCTCCCGGGCATAAGGATGAGCGGCTTTGGCAACCAGCATATAAGCCCATGTTGCCACTATTGCATCCGTTGAGCAGTAAACTCGAAGGTAATGGTTTTTATACTGACTCCAGTCGTGCTCCTTAATATGTTCACGGTACTTTTCCTCCTTCAACATCAATTCTTCATAGAGGAAATCTTTGATGTCCAATTCCGCAACAGGGGTGTCGTCATGGAACTGCTGCAAGTCAATCGTTTCAAGCTTTGACTGTTTAATTTTATTTACGATGGGTCCTTCTTCTTCGGACATAATCTAGCAGTTTCTTTATGGCAGTAATGATTAAACCGCAAATGATTCGCCGCAGGAGCAAGTTCGGCTTGCGTTAGGATTGTGGAAGTGAAAACCTTCACCATTCAGTCCGTCGGTATAGTCAAGCTCTGTCCCTGCTATGTAGAGAAAGCTGCGCATATCAACGACCAGTCGAATACCGTTATCTTCAAGCGCACGGTCTTTATTTTCCTCCTTCACCCCTTCCTCGTCAAAGTCAATCTCATAAGTCAGTCCCGAACATCCGCCGCTGACAATACCAACACGCAGGGGTGTATCCTCAGAGATATTATTCTCCTCCCTGATCTCATGAATACGTTTTGCGGCACGATCACTTACGGTAATAGACATTTTCTGTGAGGGTAATCCGATTAACGGTTAATTGTAAATGAAATCGATTAAGTTTCCTGGATGCTTTCATATAGCACGCTGACGAGAGCCATGGGAAAAGTTCCCACAAACGCTCAAATACTTCTAATTTACATAGACGTACACCTTCTCGTCCTCTACTTCGGTTTTGAACGTTTCCACTCCCTCAAATGCCGGAGGGGTCAAAGCTTCACCCGTTTTAATGTTGAAACGGGCCTGGTGTCGGGGGCATTCGACTTCTTCCCCGTCAACCTCACCGCCCGTCAACACTCCGCCGTCGTGGGTGCAAACATCTTCTATGGCATAATACTCACCTGCAACATTAAAGACCGCAATATCCGTATTACCTTTATAAAGGGTTCGATATTCTCCTTTTCCAAACTCAGAAACATCGTCTACAAATACTTTATCAGCCATAAGATAGAATTTGAAAATTGCTTCTGGTTAAAACTAATCCACACTTGTCATTAAACGTTTTCGACGGTGATATTGGGATCAATACGTTTAACCATGCTTTCAATTGCATAGAGGGTACCCGTAGTAGCGGTTGGACAAGTACCGCAGGCTCCCTGGTAGTGCACCTTGAGAGTGTTTTCATCAAGACCCAGAACCTTCAATCCGCCGCCATCGGCCAGCAAGTAGGGTCGAACTTGTTCGTCGAGCATCTGATTAATCTGCTGCAATCGCGGATCGTCCGATTCTTTGGCTTCCTGGCTGACATGGACGTTTTCATCCTCCTCTGCATCCAGTTTGGGTTTTGCTTCACGGATTGGAGGTGCCAACTTTCTGAGTAGATCCGACCATACCGCTTCCCCGTCCTGGGTCACCGTCACATATTTGTCTACGTAATAAACATTAATGACGTGATCAATCGCAAAAAGTGAAGTCGCCAAATCGTCGTCACCAGCCTCGCTTGCACTCTCAAACGATTTTGTTACGCCCTGCGTCAGGGGTTCGTCGAGGACAAAACGCATGGCATCGGGATTGGGTGTTCGTTCAATTTCTTTGATCTTAGGCATTATATTTTTTGCGCTTTTGTTTGATAGATTTCGCCTTATCTGTTAGCTAAACGTCGACGGGTGTCCCGTATTATATATTCTGATTAACCAGGTGTATGCCGGTCTTTCACAATTCTACTGAAAAAATGCCGGATTTGGGTTTCTTTTCGTTTCGAAACGAAAAGTCCGACCGATTATCAGACACATCGTAAAACAAGTACAAATCATCGGACGTTCACCGATAACGATTAAGAATCTACTGATTATTAAACCGGTTTCAGGTGAATATTTCTTTCACCTTCTCAATCCCCTCCACCAGTCGATCGATATCATCCCTGTTGTTGTACAGTGCTAAAGAAGCTCTTGATGTAGCCGGGACATCATATTTTCTCATGACCGGTTGGGCACAGTGATGGCCGGTGCGAACAGCGATACCCTGTTCATTCAATAGAGTACCTATATCATGAGCATGAATATCATCAAATACAAATGACAATACAGAAGCTTTGTTCGGAGCTGTTCCCAGAATGCGAAGTCCTTCGATGGACTCCAGCTTTTTCGTGCCGTAATCCAGCAAATCAGATTCATAGGCACTAATTTTCTTCATACCGATATTCTGGAGGTATTCAACCGCAGCTCCCAGACCAATACCAGCAGCTATGGGAGGCGTACCCGCTTCAAACTTATGGGGAAGTTCATCATAGGTTGTCTCCTCGAACGTTACCTTGTCAATCATCTCCCCTCCGCCCTTATAGGGAGTCATTTTATCAAGCCATTCTTCTTTGCCATATAGGATGCCAATGCCGGTGGGACCGTACATTTTGTGGGCAGAGAAAGCATAAAAATCGCAGTCGATCGTCTGAACGTCGATCGATTCATGGGGTACCGCCTGGGCCCCGTCAAGCAGAACAGGCACATTATGTCGATGGGCAATTTCGACCAGCTCTTCCACCGGATTAATTGTTCCCAGTGCATTGGATACGTGAGTCAATCCCACGAGGGCGGTCTTGCTGTTAAATAGCTCTTTGTATGCATCCAGATCCAGTTCTCCCCGATCCGTGATAGGAACCACCTTAATATCGATCCCCGCCTGTTCCCGAATTAGCTGCCAGGGAACGATATTGGCATGGTGCTCCATTTCCGAGAGGATAATTTGATCACCTTCCTGGAAATGAGTACCGGTCAGCCCGCGGGCAACCATATTGATAGCTTCGGTTGTTCCGCTTGTGTAGAGGACTTCTTTCTTGGAAGGAGCGTTAATAAAATCCCGGACTTTTCCACGGGCATCCTCATAGGCATCCGTCGCTTTTTGACTTAACGAGTGCACCCCACGGTGCACGTTGGAGTGCTCCTTGCTGTGATAGGCATTGATACGGTCTATGACCGATTGCGGCATCTGACTTGATGCTGCATTATCCAGATAGACCAGTGGATTCCCGTTAACCTGTTGATTCAGGACCGGGAAGTCATTTCGAATTTCAGAAAAATCGACGCTTGTATTTGACCGCCTGGATTGTTCATTCGTTTTGATCATGCCACGGGTTTAGCCTCCGGCTCATCCCTGTGAGATTTACTGTATCGTTCAACTTCTTTGAGCAACAGCTGATGGATAGAGTCAACTTCGATATTTTCGATCGTTTCCAGTGCAAAGCCGTAAGTTATCAGCTCTCGAGCTTTTTCCCCGCTTAATCCCCGGCTTTTGAGATAAAATAACTCCTCATCCTCAAAAGAACCGATCGTCGCTCCGTGGGTGCAAACCACGTCATCAGCAAAAATTTCCAACTGCGGCTTTGTATTTACGTGTCCATCGCGCGAGAGCAACAGATTTCGGTTTTCCTGGAAGGAATCAATCTTCTGGGCTCCTTGCCGGACAAAGATCTTACCATTGAAAACCGAGTGGGCTTCGCCGTTAATAACACATTTATGCAGCTGGTGACTTGTGGCGTGTGCCTGTCGATGATCCATCACCGAATGGGTATCCGCTATTTGGTCTCCATCGATCAATACGAGACCATCCACTGTAAAGTCTACCTCTTCGTCAGTAGCCACAATTTTGGGATCATTGCGCGAAAGTCGAGCTCCAAGCGTAATGGTATATGATTCATACTTGGAGTGCTGGGCCACATGTGCAACCGGCCGAGAGATGTGAATAGCCTGCCTGCTGTCACGCTGGATACGCAGATGTTTTACATTGGCTCCCTCAAAAAGTTTCAGTTCCACTACAGGTACCGTCAGGTAGCGATTATCCGACAGGCCGATATGCTCTTCAATCACGGTCGATTTGGAAAACTTGTCGGCCACAACGAGCGTACGCGGATTCGTAAAGAAATCCTGATCGCTGTTAGTATAAAAGTTCAGGATATGAATGGGAGATTCCACTTTGGTATCTTGCGGTATATAGACCATCGATCCGTCGTCCAGGAATGCCCCGTTGAAATAAGTAAATATATCCTCTTCATATTCCGCATACTGGTTGAGGTGTTCCTCAACTATTTTGTTGTCCTCGGCCGCAAATTCCGCAAGATTTCCTATAAGGGTACCCTCCGGGAGATCGTCGATTGACGAATATTCCGTGGAGAATCGTCCATTAATGAAAACGAGCCGGGTATTTTCGGATTCCGGGATAAAATACTCCTCCAGTTCCGAGGGATCGTACTCGCTAGACTCCTCCTGGTCGGGCACAAAGTCTCCGCCTCGCGTTAACGGCTTAAGATTAGTAAAACGCCAATCCTCGTCCCTTGTCGTCGGAAAAGGGGTGTTTTTCACCTTTTCCGCACTTTCTTTACGAATTTTTTCCAACAAAGAGGATTGACCGTTCAGATGCGTTTGATACGTAAGTAGATCTTTGAGAATGGTATTTTCTTTAACAGCGTTACTCATTGTTTAAATTTATTGTGCGTTAACCTGAACTTCTTTTTCGAGCCAATCGTATCCTTCTTCCTCAAGCTTGAACGCCAGTTGTTTATCACCCGATTTAGCAATCTTACCATCCATCATCACATGAACCGCATCGGGATCAACGTATTCCAGGATTCGCTGGTAGTGAGTCACCAGTACGATGGCTTTATCTTCTCCGGCAAGTGAATTAATGCCATTGGCCACGGTCTTCAGTGCATCGATATCCAGCCCGGAGTCGGTCTCGTCGAGAAACGAGAGCCTGGGATTCAGCACGGCCATCTGGAAGATTTCGTTGCGTTTTTTCTCTCCTCCTGAAAAACCGGCGTTTACACTACGTTCAAGCAGTTCAGGTTTCATATTCACGAGCTCCAGCTTTTCCTTCACGTAATCTTCAAACTGAAGCGGATCAAGCTCTTCTCTTCCTTGCTCCTTGGCAATGGTGTTATAAGCCTCGCGCAAGAGTCGGCTGTTTGTCACGCCCGGAACTTCCACGGGATATTGAAATGCAAGGAAGATACCTTTGTGCGCCCGTTCATCCGGTTCCAGTTCCAGAAGGTCTTCGCCTTCATAAATGACTTCTCCTTCGGTAACTTCATAAGCCGGATGACCGGCTACGACCTTCGAAAGCGTACTCTTGCCGCTTCCGTTGGGGCCCATGATGGCATGGATTTCACCCTTGTTGATGGTTAAATCCACCCCTTTCAGGATTTCATTACCTTCTTCTGCTACAACTGCATGAAGATTCTTTATTTCTAACACGTTATTTTTCAATTTTAGAATTAACCTTAACTTATTTTCTATAAATTCCTTTAACCGACACTACCTTCAAGCTTGATATCCAACAATTTATCAGCTTCGACAGCAAACTCCATTGGCAGTTCCTGGAGAACCTCTTTACAGAAGCCGTTGACAATCATGGAAACGGCGTCGTCTTCATCCAGGCCTCTCTGCTGCATGTAGAACAGTTGTTCTTCACCGACGCGGGAAGTAGAAGCTTCGTGTTCAATCTTACCGGTCGGATTTTCAGATTCAATATACGGGAATGTATGCGCCCCGCATTCCTGACCGATCAGCATCGAATCACACTGCGAATAGTTTCGAGCGCCATCGGCTTTCTTACTGAATTTCACCAGGCCGCGATAGCTGTTGTTGGATTGGTCGGCCGAAATACCTTTTGAGATGATAGTACTCTTGGTGTTCTTTCCAATATGGTGCATCTTGGTACCGGTATCAGCCTGCTGTCGCTTATTGGTCACAGCCACCGAATAAAACTCACCGATCGAATTATCGCCCTGTAAGATGACACTTGGATATTTCAGGGTTACCGCAGAGCCGGTCTCAAGCTGAGTCCAGGAGATCTTGGAATTATCTCCCTTACAGAGTCCTCGCTTGGTAACGAAGTTGAAAATACCGCCCTTTCCGTTTTCATCGCCCGAATACCAGTTCTGGATAGTGGAGTATTCGATTTCCGCATTATCCAGGGCGACCAATTCGACCACAGCTGCGTGCAATTGGTTTTTGTCGTACATCGGGGCGGTGCAGCCTTCCAAATAGCTCACGTGGCTGTTTTCTTCGCAAATGATCAGGGTCCGCTCAAACTGTCCGGAATCCATGTTGTTGATTCGGAAATAAGTCGACAGCTCCAGCGGGCAAATCGTATCTTTCGGCACATAACAGAAGGACCCGTCCGAGAATACCGCCGAATTCAGAGCGGCATAGAAGTTATCGTTCGGCGGAACCACCGACCCCATGTACTTCTTTACCAGATCCGGATATTTTTTAATAGCTTCAGAAATTGAGCAAAATATAACGCCGGCTTCCGCCAATTTTTCCTTAAAAGTCGTAAAGATCGATACACTGTCGAATACTGCATCCACGGCGACTCCCGACAACATCTTCTGCTCCTCAAGCGGGATGCCTAATTTCTCATAGGTTTCACGGATCTTCGGGTCCACCTCGTCCAGGCTTTCCTTGCTCTCTTTTTGTTTGGGCGAGGAATAGTATTGGATATTTTCGAAATCCGGGCTTTCATATGTCGCATTGAACCAAGAAGGTTCTTTCATATCCTTCCATCTGCGGTATGATTTCAACCGAAATTCAGTCACCCACTCGGGCTCCTCTTTTCGACTGGATAGTTCACGGATAATATCCTCATTCAATCCCTTTGGGAACTCATCATATTCAACGTCCGTGCTGAATCCATATTTATACTCGCTGCCAATGGTGGACTCTAAGGTTTTCGTCTCGCTCATAAACTGCTGTATTGTGGATTTTATTTAACAGATTAAAGTAATTACCCTGATTGGTGTACTGGAGCTTGTCATCCTTTTGTACGCAGACGAGCACCAATCAAAGAACGAACAAAGCTGCCGGGTCTTCTTAAGTTTATTTAGACTAAATCAAAATTATAATCAAAATAATGTTTACTTAGTCTGAATATACATATTTTTCGCGTATGATAACAACCGAGGTGCCGCTAACCGCTTATTACATATCCCAACGTACACAGCGCCTGTTTAATATAACTTTTATTACTTATTTTGCTTCCATCACTGTTCGAACAAAAATAACTATCTATCTGCTTTTTTATTGTATTTTTCTCAGGACTATAGATGATTATTCAGGATCAATCAAGTTGATATCATCATTTCCAAAAAACCGGGGGTTCTGAGGAAGACCGTGCAATTTTCGCGAGGTATAATTCAAATTTCTTTCCATATAATCCATGATATTCGCCAGGCGTGAATTACGCAATTGAAGTGAGCGAGCCAGGTAGTAGGCAAAAAGACGGTGTTTTTTATCCTCTCCCTCCTTTTGGTAATAAAGCGAAGACGACTGGTCAAACCCGGAAGAAAAAATGACCGCACTTCGTGGGTGGTATTCCGTAAGTTTCCGGGCAATAGAAGCCAACGGCCTGATAATCCTGATATTCTCGGGATCCTTCAGCATGGAATCCAAATTGTGAAACTCCAGATCGGCCCACACGACAATCTTCCGTGCCTCCAATTTGCTCAGACGCCGGAAAAAGTCTTTCAAATCAAGCATCTTGTCAACGCCGGCATTTTGGTAGTTTTCGAGGTCGACAGGCACCAGGTAATATTGATAATTTCCATCAGACTCGCGAATCGTTACATGTCCACTTATATAAACATTCACGGTCGAGGTGTCGGCACGCACCTGGTATTGAATTTGTCCAAAGTGATACCCCAGATCACTGGACATACTAAAGTTGTTGACCTTGTGAATACTTTGAGCCGGATACCCAAGCGCCTGCCTTAAATAAAGTTCTATTAACTTGCCATCACGCAGAGCATGTTTAAAGATCGGCAAATTGCTGGTATAGTTTTCCCCCGTAATAATCCAACCGATTCCATGGGGATTGGATTTATCCAGTACCGGCACATTGCTTTCAACATCCACCTCTCCGAACGGTATGTTGTTTAAAGTTACAATCGATTCTCGCTGTTCAAAAGAAGCGGGTCGCCACACCAGTCGTACATTTGCTTTGTCTATATAGGTTTCCTTTATACCGAATTTCACCTTATACCATTGTTCGTTCACCGATTGCACCAGCTCCAGCATACTGTTTTGTGCAAGATCGGTCAATACATTGCTCTCGTCTCGCTCCGGGGTATTGTGCAATTCCGAAAATTCCGTTTGTACCTGGACGTAGGGAGTCAAGAATCGTTGAACAGGTATTTCGTATCGATAATCTGCTCCTCTGAAACCAACCACCAACGCAATTGAATCTTTCCGAACCTCGTCAAACCGATCCACATCGGTAATTTCCACTAAATTGAGATTAATGACACTGTCACCAACCTGAACTTCCCGTCGTTTGACCAGGGTGTCGCCTGCGTGGATCAGCGATAAATGCACACGCTTGACGAGGTCATCCGACGATTGTTCCGTTCTGGTAATCTCACGCGTCCCTGTTACTCTTTTAAACCGGGTTTCCCCGGTCTTAACAGGCTCTCCGCTTGGCTCCATATTCAAAAACGTTGAAAGGGCCAAAAAACCTCCAAAAGCATTAATGGCAAGTGATTGTCTTTTTGACAATTTATTGATCATTCGATCTGAATTAGCGGTATAGAACATGGCCGCGGCAGAAGCCAGACTGATGCCCGTATAGACCCATCGAGGCTTATACTCCTGGATATATCGTTCAGCCAGTACTTTCTCCTTATAACGGTAGGTATTAACATGATTAACCGTCAACTGCAACACCGGGTTTTCGGGAGATAATTCTCCCTGCCGTACCAGTTGGGGCTTAGCATCAATCAGTTGGTAATCATCCGGATCCACGGCTTGTTTTTCTTTTATGACCCAGCGGGAGGAGGTGCAGGAAGCGAATATCACCAACAGTAGAATACTCCCTGTCACAAATTTAAGTGGAAGAAAAGTGGTTTTAATATTTTTCATCTCCAATTACAACTGGATTTTTAAAGATTCAGGACGGTTCCAAATCCCACAAGATGTCGTACCCGCATTGCATCTTCGCCGGGAAGGGGGTCGGAAACCCAAAAGGGCATTTCATACCGGATAAAGAATCCCCGAGGCTGATGTAGATAATCAGGGATATTAAGCTCAAATCGTACGCCCATACCGGCATCGGCTAAATATTCTTCCAATTCATTTGTAGTTAACCCCAATGACGTTCCAACATCGCCAAACAGGTAACTGGTGAAATGGGTAAATTGGGAGATAACGGGGATCCTGGAAAAAGCAGTATTCAATGGATTTGGAAATTCAAATTCCACATTGTATGACCCGATTGAATTGTACAATGGAGACATCCCGCTATTCAATTGCTTCATGGTATGTGCCGTATAACCACGCAAGTGCGGGCCTCCAACCAGTTGAACCTGTCCGCTGCCCATCCAGGATTCCGGAATCGTACCCCGGGCACGAAACCAACCATGATCCATCCAGTGCACGGGAGAAGCGGTTGCGGTTAGCCACCGGTATTCCGTTGCGGTCTGGTCGGTAGCTATTCCGAAGTAAAGGCGATTTTTGACGGAAAAATAACGGTTAAAACGGTATTGGTGAATCAATTCCGAATGAAATCGAAAAAACTCCCTGGTTTCAAAAGGCAGATTTACCGTCGATTCACCCGTTAACCGCCACCGTCCCGCACGATTTTTTCTTCTGAAGGTGCCCTTTAAAGATGCAGCTGAGATCCACTGAGACTGCCAGAGCTGCGGGAATTGCCGGTATTGGTCATCGAAATGTCGGGCTGCAAACAATGCGGCGGCCAGAGAAGTAGCGTTCGATGAACCGAGTTCGGGCCTCCACTGTTTATACCACTTGATTTTATGTTGCTGATACCCCGCACGAATACTGCTGATCCCCTCTATAAAGGACTCATTGCCCAGGGAAGAAATCGAGGTGATGGGTTCTTTCAAACTCACAAAATAAGAAACCGGGTCCTCCGGAAGAGAGGTGCCCAACCAGATACCGGCTCTTAACTGGTGGGAACTGATATCGATTGATGACCATTCTTTGCCGGTCACCACCCCTCCGAGACGAATACCATCAATTTTATTATACCAGAGGTCAGGGCGAACATCGAGTTGATAAGCAGAAGAAGATGACTGTCCCATAACCGGCCCCACTCGACCCGACCATCCAATGCAAAACGCCAATATCAAGAGCAGCCAGCGTAAAATCTTCATGGATCATTGTTTTAATATGCATTGAACATGTCGGTGAGGTGAACCAGTCTAAATGCTATCGTCAGACGAATATCAGCCTCATACTTTTCCTTTTACGTTAACACTGGGTCGTCCGATACTGATATAGACCAAACCAGCTTCCCTTGCCCGATCCAGATCATAAAGATTTCGTCCGTCGAAGATGACCGGTTCCTTCATATTCTCGGTAAACGATTCAAAATCGGGCCGCCTGAATTCATTCCACTCTGTATTTATAAGCAAAGCATCCACACCTTCGATGGCCTTGATCGGGTCTTTCACATATGTGATTGAACCATTTACATCCGGGCCCACTGCTTCTTTAAACGTTTCTACGGCTTCTGGATCATAGGCCCTGAGTTTTGCCCCGCTTTTTATGAGTTCTTTCGTGATATACAGGGCCGGTGATTCGCGAACATCATTGGTTTCGGGTTTAAAGGAGAGTCCCCAAAGGCCAAACAACATGTCAGAAAGATCGGATCCGTAGTAATCCTTGATTTTGCGCACCAGGGTAAGCTTTTGCTGATTATTTACATTGATAACCGCATCCATAATCTTGAAATCATATCCGTATTTTGAAGCCGTATGGTGAATGGCCTGTACATCTTTGGGGAAACAACTGCCCCCAAATCCGTGACCGGCAAAAAGAAATCTCTTTCCAATGCGGCTATCGGTCCCAATGCCCTTGCGAACATTATCCACATCCGCATCGACCAGCTCGCACAGGTTGGCTATTTCATTCATGAAGGTAATTTTGGTTGCCAGCAGGGCATTCGCAGCATATTTAGTCATTTCGGCACTGCGGGGATCCATAATAACAATAGGATTACCGCTTCTCACGAAAGGTTCGTAAAGCAGCTTCAGCTTGCGGGCCACTTCGTCGCTTTTGGTCCCGATTACAATTCGCTCCGGTTTCAGGAAATCATCCACCGCTGCCCCTTCCTTCAGGAATTCCGGGTTCGAAGCCACATCAAAAGGCACATCGGTCTGGGATTCGATTTTTTTACTGACGCGGTCTACCGTGCCCACCGGTACCGTGCTTTTATTGACGATTATCTTATGCTCGTCGATCATATCTCCCAGTTGCTCGGCCACATTAAGCACGGCAGAAAGGTCGGCTTCGCCGTCGCCCCCCGGAGGAGTAGGCAGACACATGAAGATGATCTCAGCATCATGAACAGCTTCTTCCAGATTGGTAGTAAAGTGAAGCCGTCCTTCTCTTCTATTCCGATCGAACAGAGCTTCCAGCCCCGGTTCATAGATCGGGATCTCACCTTGCTTCATTTTTTCAACTTTTTCTTCGTCAATGTCGACACATGTGACATCGTTTCCGGTATCTGCAAAGCATGTTCCGGAAACCAATCCAACATAACCGGTACCTATGACAGCAAGTTTCATTTAGTTTTCTCGATGAGTGTTAAGTGATTAACCTTATTATGAATGTTACGTTTTAACGGTCAATACTCAGGATTTCAAGTTGAAGCTCACCCGCTGGTACTTCAACCGTTACGGTCTCCCCCTCTTCTCTTCCAAGGATAGCTTTACCGATAGGAGATTCGATGGAAAGTTTATTCTGACTCACATCACTCTCATCAGCAGATACCAGCTGATATTCCATCTCTTTATCCGTATTCTTATTCAGTATCGTGACCGTTGACAGCAAATAGGCTTTATCCGTTTTTATGTCTTCTTCTTCAAGTATTTGCGCATTTGACAGTTTATCTTCCAAGTCTGCTATTCGGGCTTCCAGCTTGCCCTGTTCCTCCTTGGCAGCATCATATTCTGCATTTTCGCTCAAGTCGCCTTTTTCACGAGCCTCAGCGATATTCTGGGCGATACGCCGTCTTTCTTTAGTCTTTAATCGGTTTAACTCTTCACGGAGTTCTTCATAACCTTCACGGGAAAGATAATTCTTTTTCACGGTTTTAACGGTTCTTTTTATTAGACAATGTGAACGTTTATAACGGCCTCGTTGCTATAGATTTCCATGCAAACCAACGGATTTGCCTGTAATTTATTGGGATATAATTGAGAATGAATTTCTAAAATATATAATACCTGATGTCCGTACAAAAACTATCTACCCGTAAAATACTGGAGAAAAATCTATCCCGCACCTCTCCCAAAAAGCTCCAACAGTTAAAAGTATGGGTGCACGATATTCGAAGTCTTCACAATGTTGGAGCCGTCTTTCGGTCTGCAGATGCTTTTGGGATATCTGAAGTGCTTTTATCGGGGTTTACCCCGACCCCGCCTCGCCCGGAAATCACCAAAACAGCTATTGGCGCCGAGGAATATGTGGATTGGCTTCACCGGGAAGATCCCCGGCAGATATTACAATATCTCCAGCAAGAAAATTATCACATCGTCGGAATGGAACAAACCACGAACAGCATACCACTGCCTGAATACTCGCCCGGCGAGCAACCTCTCTGCCTGCTCTTTGGAAATGAAGTAACCGGAATTGATGATAATTTACTGGATGCCGTCGATGTTTTTGTGGAGATTCCGCAATACGGGCACAAACACTCGCTCAACATCTCCGTATCGGTTGGGACAGTATTATACGGTATCCTGGAAAAATGCTGGTATGAAATGGACTGACTCATTTTATTGGGTTTTCTCATAATACCTGTTAAATTCCCCGAGTTCCGGAAAGCGTAATCCGTAATTACAAAATTATTTGAATATTATCATGCCGAACGAGCATAATCGCATACTCGTGACTTCTGCCCTGCCCTATGCAAATGGCCCTATACATTTGGGACATATGGCGGGAGCTTACCTGCCGGCCGATTTTTATGTACGCTACAAACGGGCTCGAGGAGAAGACGTGCTCTATATTTGCGGGTCCGACGAACACGGCGTGCCAATAACGATCGCCGCCGAAAACACGGAGAAAAATCCTGAAGAAATTGTCGAAAAGTATCACCAGGCCAACAAGCGAATATTCGAGCGATTCGGCATCTCTTTCGACTATTTCGGTCGGACCAGTTCGGAGGTTCACCACGAAACTGCCCGAAACTTTTTTCTGAAGCTTTACAATGACGGTGTTTTTAAACGGAAGACCGAGGAACAGTTGTATGATGAAAAAGCAGATATGTTTCTTCCGGATCGATATGTGCAGGGAACTTGTCCGAAGTGCGGCTTCGAGGAAGCATACGGCGATCAGTGCGAAAACTGCGGAACTTCCCTCTCTCCTACCGAATTAAAAGATCCCAAAAGCGCGCTGACCGGGAACCAACCCACTACAAGAAAGACCGAACATCTTTACCTGCCGTTGGGCAATTTTCAGGACAAGCTGGAGCATTGGCTGAACCAGAAAGAAGATTGGAAACCCAACGTAATGGGGCAATGTAAAAGCTGGCTGAATCAGGGACTGGAAGATCGGGCCGTTACGAGAGACCTGTCATGGGGCGTTCCGGTACCGGTGGAAGGTATGGAAGGGAAAGTATTATATGTATGGTTTGATGCTCCGATCGGTTATATATCAGCCACCAAAGAGTGGGCGGCCGAACAAGGGAATCCTGAAAAATGGAAAAGGTACTGGCAGGAGGAGGATACCAAGCTGGTTCACTTCATTGGCAAAGATAATATCGTTTTTCACTGCATTATGTTTCCCTCCCAGTTGATGGCGCATGGAGATTACATTTTACCTGACAATGTTCCGGCCAATGAATTTCTGAACCTGGAGGGTCGCAAGTTTTCCACGTCGCGTGGATGGGCGGTATGGTTGGATGAATATCTGGAGGAATTCGAAGCAGATCTGATGCGATACGTGTTGGGTACAATCTTTCCCGAAACCAGTGATGCTGACTTTTCCTGGAAAGATTTTCAAAACAAAAATAATAACGAGCTGGCCGATGTTCTCGGCAATTTCATCAACCGCACGCTAACCTTCACCAGCAACTACTTCGACGGCAAGGTGCCGCCCCTTGATGATCCCACAGCAAGGGACCGGGAAATTCTTCAAAAGATAACGGATCAAAAAGAGGAAGTTGAAGACCGCTACGAACGGTACCGCCTTCGCGAGGCATTATCTGAAACCATGGAGCTGGCTCGCATCGGCAATCGATACTTCACCGAAAAGGAACCCTGGAAAACCCGCAATGACGATCGAGCCGACTGTGGAAATACGCTTCACGTGTGCTTGCAGATATCGGCAGCGTTATCTATTCTTTTTGAACCCGTTATGCCGGAGAAAATGAAGCAGTTACGCAGTTATCTAAAACTTGGAGACAAGATCCAGTGGTCCGACGTTACCCCCGATTTGCTGGATGAAGGCCACCCGGTTGAAGCCGGGGACATACTTTTTGAAAAAATTGAGGATGAAGTAGTACAACGACAACTGGACAAACTTGAAGAACGCTCTCGTCAGGCCGAACCTGAACAAAAACACTACGAGCCATTGAAAAACCAAGTCAAGTTTAACACGTTCTCAAAATTGGATATGCGAGTCGGTAAAATCGAGAAAGCCTCCGCCATCCCAAAAGCTGATAAGCTGTTAAAACTGGATGTAGATATCGGTTTTGAAAACAGAACCCTGGTAGCCGGTATTGCACAGCAGTATAAGCCGGATGAAATTATTGGACGGAAAGTATGCGTCGTCGCCAACCTCGCTCCTAAAGAGATGATGGGAGTTGAAAGCCAGGGAATGATTTTAATGGCGCAGGACCCCGATGGAAACTTTCATTTCCTGGAAACGGACGCGGAGCCGGGTAGTCAGATCAGTTAAATTCAGTCAACTCTTTATCATTATTCCATATCAGATATCATTCATATGAATAAGTCTGTCGACGCTATACCCGATGGAGCTGTTGACCAAAGCTTCAAAGGTCCCGATTACCAACCCGGGGTGACCCGATCGGACCGTCAAACCGTATTCAAACTATATTGTCCGCGCTCCCCGCAAGTTGACCTGGTTTTGTACAAAACCTATGAAGATGCCAGTCCTCGTTCCTTTTCCATGAGCCAAGGTGAAGAGGGATGGTGGTACTTGCGTTTTGAATGCGATCTGCTCGGCTGGTTTTATGGATATGATATATCTGCACCCGCTGACAAAAGCCAGACAGGTTTTCTGGCGACGGAACATGTTGTAGCGGATCCGTATAGCAAGTGGGTAGCTCACCGGAATAATCACCTACAGGAACCCCTAACCAAGATTGTCGATACGAGTTACGACTGGGATGGAGATGATTTCATTTCGGTCAACAATTATTCCGATCTGGTGATATATGAAACACATATAAAGGATATCACTTGTCACCCTTCCTCCCGGTCAGGTAATCCGGGTACTTACCGTGGTTTTATTGACTCCGATCAGGAAGGAGGTATTGCGCATCTGAAGCGGATGGGGGTTAACGCGGTTGAACTATTGCCGCTGCAAAAGTATGCCTATTTTGAACCCCCCTATAAACAAATGACCGATGAAGGTATACGCAATCACTGGAACCCGTATGCCCGGAACCACTGGGGATATATGACCTCTTTCTTTTTTGCCCCGGAAACACGCTTTGCCAGTAACGGATCACATGAGCCCGGGGTCGTTAACGGGCTTCAGGAAAACGGTATAAGAGAGTTCAAGGACACCGTCAAGGCGCTTCACAATGAGGGAATAGCTGTAATCATGGACGTCGTCTACAATCACGTATCCCAATATGATCTCAATCCCCTGAAATATATCGACGAATCGTATTACTTTCGTCTTGACGACCACGGTAATTTAGAATCGCACAGCGGTTGCGGCAACGACTTCAAGACTGAAGCCCCGATGGCCCGCAAGCTGATACTGGATTCAATTGAATACTGGATGGAAGAGTTTCATATAGACGGGTTTCGCTTTGATCTCGCTCCGCTTATTGACTGGGAAACCATGGAAAAGATAAAGGAAACAGCGATATCCATTAATCCCGATACCGTATTGATAGCCGAACCCTGGGGTGCTCACTACGATCCCAATGGCTATTCGGACCGGGAAATCGGTGCCTGGAATGACAAGATACGAAACGGGGTTAAAGGATCACATCCCGTTGATGATCCCGGCTTTATTATGGGTGAATGGCAGTTCGAAACCTCCCACGAGGTTTTGCGCAACCTCGTGCTGGGTACGTTGGAGCATCACCCCAATGGACTATTTAACGAGGCCGAGCACAGCGTTAATTACCTCGAATCTCATGACGGTTATACGCTCGGAGATTTTATCCGCATCAGCCAGGATCATGAGTTAATTAACCGGAAAGTCCAGGATGAGCGCAATCATTTGCTATTCAGTTCTGATGAGATGAAAATGGCGAAGCTGGGCGCTATGTTTCTTTTTGTATCCCAGGGGGTGGTCATGATACACCAGGGACAGGAATGGGGGCGGTCGAAGGTCATTGCAGAGTCGGAGGCCAAAGATCCCGATATAGGTAAAATTGATCACGACAGCTACAATAAAGACAATGCAACGAATCATTTGAACTTTGAAGAAATGTCCGTCAATCATGACTTGGTAAACTATTACCGCGGATTGATTGCACTTCGGAAAAACGCCCCTGCCCTGCGTAATTCGGATGAGGAACACATTCATTTTCACGAAACGGAAGATCCTCTTCACCTGGCCTTCCATATCGACGGGAGTTCGGCCGGAGATCCCTACGACTATTTTGTTGCCATGAATGGCAACAACGAGGTCGGAAATGATGGGGATCTTCCCCGGGGAACCTGGGAGTTGGTGGCAGACAATAATCGAGCCGGCCCGGAAGAACTGGAAAAGATCAGCGGTCACTATGAACTAGCGACCACCAGTGGTATCATATGCCGAAAGCTATCTGATAGTACAGGAGAATGATTTGATAGTTGCAATATAGAAGGTCATAAAATATTTTTAGCGACAACTCGGCAACCGTAAAACTACATCAAAAAAACAGGAGTAACCGTTGGCTGATACGACAGACGACAGAGGTGTATGGAGTGGGAAGCTTGCTTTCATCCTTGCAGCAGCCGGTTCGGCGGTTGGCTTGGGCAATATTTGGCGTTTCCCCACTGAGGCGGCATCTCATGGTGGCGGAGCTTTCCTGCTGCTTTACCTGGTTTTTGCTTTTCTGATCGGTTTCCCCGTCATGATGGCTGAAATGACCATTGGCCGAAATACCCGTAAAAATCCGGTTGGCGCTTTCAGTTTTCTCACCGGCGGCAATAAGCTATATATACTGATCGGGGCCTGGGGCGTTCTTTGCGGGATAATGATCCTCTCCTATTATACTGTGGTAGCCGGGTGGACGTTCAGTTTTGTATTCGAGGAGTTGTTTCATTTCATGGGATTCGGCGGATTGTCGGCCTGGTTTGGCGACACCAGCAGTGGTCTGAATAATGCCATATTCTCCGTCCTGTTCATGGCGGCCACCATTACCATTATCACCGGCGGTGTGGCAGAGGGTATTGAAAAAGCTACCAAAACACTGATGCCGCTTCTTTTATTGATTCTGGTCATTCTGATTGGTTATGTATTGACCCAGGAAGGAAGTATGAAAGGATTGAGTCAATACTTAACGCCCGATATCGGCAAAATCGATACAGAGGTCATATTTGCAGCCATGGGACAGGCTTTCTTCTCTCTGTCGCTGGGTATGGGGGCCATCATCACCTACGGATCCTACCTGCCCAAACGAGAAAACATAGCCGGTGCAGCCGCCTACGTCACCCTGTTTGACACCGGTATTGCCTTCCTGGCCGGGCTGCTTATTATGCCCGCCATGTTTGTCGCCCAGAGCAATGGAATTACGATTTTTGCCGATGGTGGACTTAAAGCGGGACCTGCACTTATATTTCAGGTATTACCGAACATGTTCCACAATCTTGGAGGTGTGTGGGGAATGATATTCGGCGTCGGGTTCTTTTTACTGCTTTCAATTGCAGCCCTCACCTCCACCATCTCCCTGCTGGAAGTTGTCACCGCCTACGCTATTGATGAACACGGCGTACAACGAAAGAAAGCGGCTATGGGAGTGGGGAGCGGAATTCTCCTGATATCGTTGATCATCTCCTTTAATATCAATTTGATTAGTACTCTTGATTTAGTTTTCAGCAGCATCGGATTGCCCCTGGGCGGATTTCTGATCTGTCTGTTTCTTGCCTATAAATGGGGACCCGAAAACGCCATGGAGGAAATTCGGCAAGGATATGCAGCATTTGATCAATCCCTGGTTCGAAAAGCCTGGCCGATATTTATAAAAGTGATTGCCCCGTTAGCAATCCTTTATAATCTTTTATCCACCCTTTATGGAGCCTTTTAAGGGCAGTCGAACAAGAATGGGTAATTTTTAAAGTTTATCTCGGCAGTTAACGGATAGTATTTTTCCGGTTATATTAATCTTATTACATTACAAGCTATGTCCAAAATCGATACATCTGAAATTCGAAACGGTCTTACGATCGACCTGGATGGGGAATTATATACGATTACAGAATTTCAGCACGTGAAACCCGGTAAAGGTGGTGCATTTATTCGTACGAAGCTCAAAGGGGTTGTTAACGACAAAACCCTGGACAAAACCTTTCGATCCGGGGAAAAATTGTACTCTGTTCGTGTGGAAAGTCATCCGTATCAATATTTGTACCGCGATGGAAACATGTTTTTCTTCATGCACGAAGAGACTTATGAACAGGAACCTCTGGAAAAATCCAGGGTTAAGAAGCCCGAGTTTATCAGCGAAGGGCTAGTCTGTACATTAATGATCGATGTGGAAAATGATAAAGTGCTATATGCAGAGCCACCGGCCCAAATTAATGCAAAAGTTGAGAAAACTGATCCCGGTGTTCGCGGTGACACCGCGCAAGGAGGCAGCAAACCTGCTACCCTTGAGACGGGAACGGTCGTACAGGTGCCTCTGTTTATTGAACGAGGTGAAGAAATCAAAGTGGACACTAGAACCGGCGAATATATAGAACGCGTAAAGACGGATTAATTATGGATCTTAAACTGGTTGAAAACTTATTGAATTTAATTGCCGAAAGCGAAGTAGATGAAGTATCTATCGAAGAAGGCGATTTCAAAATAAAAGTTAAAAAACAAGCGGACCAGGACCACCAGGAGTTGCCCTATCCCCCGGTCCCCGCACAGTATCAGGTACCGGTACAGCCACAAATGCAGCAGGGAGCGCCGCCTCAATCCCAGCCCCAACCACAACAGCAA
>CAJXOW010000063.1 GCA_913057825.1 uncultured Balneolaceae bacterium
AGACTCCCGCGTTTCCCAACCCGGTGCAGGCGGGACAAAAAATCGATATCGAAATCTATATCCTGGGTATCGAATCCGTCTCGACGATCGAGGTGCTGACGAGAGACGAAAACAACAACTGGAGCCAGCTTTCCTATGAACCCAATCCCGAAACAGGTCTGCTGACCTTTCAGATCGATCCCCGGCTTTTCTCCTATACCGGAAACTACCAAAACGCCATCGGCCTTCACCGCGTCTTTTTCTTCGACTCCAACGACAACCTGATTACGTACGGCGATGTGAAAGTGGAATGACAGCAAGAGCGGTCTTTGGCCGCTCTTGCTGGCTCCATGCTCCAGGCTCCACGCTTCAGGTTTATACCAGCGGGTATTAATGTTGTGTATATACCAAATGGGTTAGCCAGCTCGAATAACCGTGGAGCCTGGAGCTTGGAGCCATATATTTTTTGACCCTTTAACCAAATCTTGCGATTTTAAAATTACCTAATTGAATTAATACTTATTCCGAACGCAGGAACTCATGAACAGGCCGACATCTCCCCAGAAACAAATTTTAGACAAACTGCTCTACCCGGAGCCGTTTGAAAATATCCAGGAAGAAACGGGACTCGACTATGGAATTCTCCGCGATGAACTGATATCGTTGATAAATTATGGATATGTTGTAGCCTATGAGTCGGATGGCGGGTCGGAAGCCAATATTCATTTTTATGACAACGACAACCTCCACCTGTTCACTTTCAAAGCCACCAAACTAGGATTAACGGCTCTCCGCATGCCCACACAAGCATCGGACACTAAAAATCAGGAAGGCTAATCATGAAATACGAAATCGAGATCGACCGGGAACAAACCAAACTGGACCTTGCTGCCGAGTCGCAGGAAGTGGAACACGATGGAAAAAATCACTCGTTTGAGTTCTGGCAGCAGGAAAATGGCCGTTTCCTGCTGCGCATCGGTCAAAAACTTTACACGCTGGACAACGTTGACATCGACGGATCTTCCCTCACGTTTACGCTGAATGGCGAATGGATTACCGCCACAGTTAAAAATGAACAGGATCTGCTGCTCGACCGGCTGGGCTTTGAAAAGCCGGGCGAAATGGCTGAAGGCAGCCTTAAAGCTCCCATGCCGGGAAAAATTCTCGATATCATGGTGGAAGAAGGGGACTCGGTCGAACTGGACCAACCGGTCATTATCCTGGAAGCCATGAAAATGGAAAACGAACTGACCTCACCCGGCGACGGTACCGTGCGCTCGGTCAAGGTTCAAAAAGGTGATTCGGTCGATAAAAACGCAATTTTACTGGAAATAGAAGCTAGTGGATAAATTTATTATCAAGGGGAATACGCCCCTGCAGGGTGAAATACCAATCAGTGGATCCAAAAATGCGGCGATGCCGGTTATGGCAGCCGCTTTGCTGGCTGACAGCCCCACCGTTATTCATGCCGTTCCCCAACTCGAAGACATCTACACCTTTAATAATGTCCTTCGCATTACAGGCGCGCAGGTCGACTTTGACGAATCCAACAATATATTAACCATTGACCCCTCCCATGTCACTCACCTGGAAGCCCCCTATGAGCTGGTGCGCAAGATGCGGGCTTCTTTCTATATGCTGGGAGCTCTGCTGGGTCGCTACGGACGTGCCAAAGTGTCGCTGCCCGGCGGTTGCGCATGGGGTCCCCGTCCCGTTGACCTGCATCTGAAGGGCCTTCGGACCTTTGGTGCAGAAATAGAGCTGGACAATGGATATGTGATCGGCAACGCCCCCGACGGAAAATTGCAAGGGGGATCATTTCGTCTGGACCCCAGCAGCGTGGGAGCTACCATCAATCTTTTATTGGCTACGGTACGATCCAAAGGACAATTCAAGATCGAAAACGCCGCCAGAGAACCGGATGTGGTCCAGCTCTGTAATGTACTGCAAAAAATGGGAGCGCAGATCGAGGGAGTCGGCACCAAGACCCTTGCCATAGATGGAGTCGATCAACTGGAGGGGGTGGAGGTCCAAAATGCCCCCGACCGCATTGAAACCGGTACTTTCATGATCGCCGGCGTCATGCATCCAGAATCGGAAATCACCATCACCCAGACGCGTCCCGATGAGCTGGGCGATTTCCTGGATACTTTCAAGAATCTTAACGCAGATACGCGGATCGACGGAAGCAAAATTCACGTCAAAGCCCCCTCAACCCTCCATCCTGAATCGATTGAAACGGCCGTCTACCCCGGTTTCCCCACCGATCTGCAGGCTCAGTGGACTACCATGATGACCCAGGCCGAAGGAGCCTCAAGCGTTACGGACCATATTTACAACGACCGCTTCAACCATATACCGGAATTGGTCCGCCTCGGCGCTTCTATCACCGTCAATGGAAACACCGCACGCATCCAGGGAAAAACGCCCCTGCAGGGCGCCACGGTCATGAGTACCGACCTGCGCGCGAGCGTCAGCCTCGTCCTCGCCGCCATGATCGCCAACGGTGAAACCCACGTAAAACGCATCTACCACCTCGACCGCGGCTACGAAGACCTCGAGCAAAAGCTCACCAATGTAGGCGCTGAGATTCAACGCGTGCAAGACACGGAACAGCCGTGACCGTTTTGATTAATGATGGGTAATTTTTAATTAATGATGGGTGATTTATGATTAATGATTGGAGACTTGCGCTAGTTTTAGTGATAATGACCTTAGAACACAAGAATAGACACGCCTCATCGAAAAATTGCCAATATTCTTCCCATACAGGCAACTGATAACATACCATTAAGAAGCTAAAATCATTAATCATGAATTACTAATTATTAATCATAAATCACCCATCATTAATCAAAACCCGGAGCAGAGCGAAGGGTTGTAGTTTTACATATTTATATAAATAACCGTATATTAAAGTACACGTATATGGTTTTTCCAATACTTTTCTTTGAATGAAAAGGTCGGTTTGCCGCAATTTGCCAATATTAATTGGATGTCAATGTATTTTTTAACGGGACATACAACTCAGACTACTTTTGTTGACAGAGCCGTCTACTGTTTTTTGAACGGTGTTTGGGCTTTGTTTACATTTGTTTCCCATGCAGCCGATCGTGAAAGACCTTTATTAAGTGATTCAGGTTACGCTTTAACAAATTTTAATGATACGGTTTACAGCTCATTGAACCTGTTTGCAGAAATATTAGTTGGTAGTCTGTTTGTCCCGCTATCTCAAAAAATATTTACCTTTTGTCCGATCTATTCAATGCCATGGAGCTGTAGCCGTTTGAAAAGATTTACTATAGATGAAAAATCAGATTATAATTCATTCGAGCAACCGGCAGAAGCGTATTGCTTTGCTCGAGAACGGCGAGCTTGCCCAAATCTACATTGAATCTGAAGAGAATACACGAACCGTAGGCAACATATATTTGGCTCGCGTCCACCGTGTAATGAGCGGCATTCGCGCCGCTTTTATCGACATGGGTACGCCCAAAGATGCCTTCCTTCACTTCTCTGATGCCGGCGACCATCTGGAGGATTATATCAAGATGCTCAACGGCAAAGAAGCGATTCCGAAAGAGGCCCGCCATCAGAAAAAACCCGACCATAAAATGTCGGGCTACGAAAAGCAAAACCGGGCCGGCAAAATCCTCGCAGCGGGACAACGACTGCTGGTGCAGATTGTCAAGGAACCCATCGGATCCAAAGGTCCCCGCGTTTCTACCGATATCACGATTGCCGGACGCTTCCTGGTGCTCATCCCCATGGGCGAATACATCGCCGTATCCCGTAAAATCAACAACTACAAGGAGCGGCGACGGCTCAAAGGCATCGTCAAGTCGATGCTGCCCGACGGTTTTGGAGTGATTATTCGCACGGTCGCCAAAGATCAGGATAAAGAGGCGATCGAGGATGATATGCGCGAGGTGCTGAAAAATTGGGAGAAGATTCTCGGACGACTCGAACGCGCCAAGCCTCCTGCCCTGCTCTATCGCGACCTGAACATGACGGAAAGCCTGATTCGCGACCTGTTTGCAAAGCATTATGATCGCGTATTGATCGACGACCAGGAGCTTCACAAGTCGATTAAAAATTATGTGAGCCAGATCGCCCCGCAGATGCTTCCCAACGTCGAATACTATGACGGCAAGGAGCATATCTTCGACTTTATGAAGATCGCCAAGGACGTGGATTCCATCTTTAGTCCGCGGGTGCGGCTTCCTTCCGGGGGATATTTGATTTTTGAGCAAACCGAGGCCATGTACGTCATCGACGTCAACTCGGGTCCCTACGCTGCCAAAGATAAGCAGGAAGACAACTCGCTCAAGACCAACCTGGAATCGGCGCGTGAAGTTGCCAAGCAATTGCGTCTGCGTGACATCGGCGGAATCATCGTGGTCGACTTTATCGACCTGAAAAGCGGCAAGAATCGTAAAAAGATCTACGACGAACTCAAAAAAGAGTTCAAAAAAGACCAGGCCAAAACCAATGTGCTGCCGATGAGCGACTTCGGACTGGTACAGATTACGCGTCAGCGTATCCGCCCCAGTGTCGTAAACTCGGTTTCCAAAGTTTGTCCGATGTGCGGCGGATCCGGCAGCATCGTCAGCCGCGACACGATCGTGGCCGATATCAACAGCTGGCTGGCCAAGTTTAAACACAACACCAATTACCGGGCGATCGACATCTATATCAACCCTTATCTGAAGTCCTTCCTGACGCGCGGATTTCTTAGCAAGCGGGTACGTTGGATGTTCCGCTACTGGTTGAAGATCACGCTGATCGGTGATGAAAATATCTCTCTTAACGAATTCAAGGTCACCCTGGCCGGGTCCGATATCGATATAACGGATGCCGTGATGCAAGACGAAAAAATCGACGAATTGATTGAAGCCGCCGACGACCGACTTCAAGAACTCTCGGCCACCAAGCGGGATACAAGCAATCTCGAAGTCTTTACCGACGAAACGACTCGCGATGATGAGTTTGAAAAGGTGGAGGAAGCATCCACCGAATCCGAAAAACCATCGCGAAAAAGGGAAACCGGAAGAAATAATAAACGTCCCGGCAAAAAATCGAGATCCAGGAAAAAGGAAAAAGAGGATGACAAAGCACCCGGACTGGACGAGAATCAACCCCTGGGAGAGAAAAAACTCAAGGAGATCCCTCCCCCGGATGCTCCACCGGATACGTATCAGTCCCATAAGAAGAAGGCCAAGTCCAAATACTTTAAATCGGAGGACAACTCCTGATTTTAACAACAATATAGTTTGTCACGAGATCGTATAGTGACCGTGTAGGCACTATGCAAAGTTATTAAATTGATATCTTTGAAAAACGGGCGGCGGTTCCGAAGCATAATAATTTTCTGGATAGGAGGCAGTAATAGCGAGAATTGTATACAGGGATGATTAACCGTTCAATGCATCCAACCGAAGAAAAGTATACGAGCAAGGAACCGCCGCCCGTTTTTCAAAGACCACTACATAAAATAATCTAACGGTTCAAGCATTTAATAAATACATATTAACTGATTTTATGGATCAATCCGGAAAATTGTACGCTACGACCGTTCTGGGTGTTATTAACGACGGAGAAGTAGCGATTGGCGGTGACGGGCAGGCAACGATGGAAAAAACCGTGATGAAAGCCACGGTCCGCAAAGTCAGAAGGCTTTACAACGGACAGATTCTGGCTGGATTTGCGGGATCAACGGCCGACTCCTTCACCCTGTTCGAACGTTTTGAGGAAAAAATTCAGCAATACAACGGAAATATTGAACGGGCCGCTGTTGAAATGGCCAAAGATTGGCGAAAGGACAAGTTCCTGCGCAAATTGGAGGCTCTCCTTGCCGTTATGGATCAGGAAACGGCCTTGCTGATCTCCGGACAGGGGGATGTTATCGAACCGGACGACAACATACTGGCTATTGGCAGCGGTGGGTCCTATGCCCTGGCTGCCGCCCGGGCCCTAAAAGAAGACGCCCCGGATCTGTCGGCACGCGAAATCGTGGAAAAATCGCTGCATATTGCTGCCGACATCTGCATTTATACCAATCATAATTTGAGTATACTGGAAATCGAAGACGAGAATAACTAACCTATTAGTATTTGTATGGAAACAACGATTGAGCAAAAAAATTTAACGCCTACCCAAATTGTTGAGGAGCTCAACAAGTATATCATCGGACAGGATAAGGCCAAGCGCTCGGTGGCTATCTCCCTGCGTAACCGCTGGAGAAGACTCAATGCCGACGAATCGCTGCGCGATGAAATACTGCCGAATAACATATTATTAATCGGTCCCACGGGGGTCGGTAAAACCGAAATTGCCCGACGCCTGGCCAAGCTGGCCAACGCTCCTTTTATCAAGGTCGAAGCCTCCAAATTCACGGAAGTCGGCTATGTTGGCCGCGACGTCGAATCGATGATACGTGACTTGACCGACATTGCCGTAAACATGGTGAAAAGCGAAATGCAGGAGCGGGTGAAGGAAAAAGCCCGGGAGAAAGTCGAGCAGCGCATCCTGGATATTTTAATCCCGCCGGTTCATCAGAATCAGCAAAATCAAACCGGTTTTGATGCAGGCAACGGCGATTTCGATCCCTCTGATGCCGAAGATAAAGAGTTAAACCAGCGGACACGCGAAAGATTCAGGGAAAAACTTCGAAACGGGGAACTGGACGATCGAACGATCGAAATCGAGGTTAAGTCCAATCGCAACCCGATGATGCAGTTCTTCGGTCCCGGCGGCAATATGGAAGAGATGGGAATCAACCTCCAGGATATGCTGGGCAATCTTACCAAGGGGGGCAAAAAGAAAAAAGAAGTCACCATTGAAGAAGCCCGTGAGATTCTGCTGGACGAAGAAGCGGAGAAACTTATTGATCATGATGCCGCAGTGAGCCAGGCCCTGGAAAAAGTACAGAAATCCGGCATCGTCTTTATCGACGAAATCGACAAAGTAACTGAAGCAAGCGAAAGCAAAGGTCAGGGCGGCGGTCCTGACGTGAGCAGGCAGGGCGTGCAGCGGGATATGCTGCCCATCGTGGAAGGCAGTACGGTTTCCACCAAACACGGAATGGTCAAAACCGACCACATATTATTCGTGGGATCCGGCGCTTTTCATGTGGCCAAGCCCTCTGATTTAATCCCTGAACTCCAGGGTCGATTCCCGATCCGGGTTGAGCTGCACTCGCTGACCGAGCAGGATTTTGTGGATATTCTCAAGCTGCCCAAAAATGCGCTGACCAAGCAGTACCAGGCCATGCTGGATGCCGAGGATGTGCATATCGAATTTACAGAGGATGCCATCAAGGAGATAGCCAGCATCGCGGCCAAGGTCAACCAGCAAGTCGAAAATATCGGGGCGAGAAGACTGCATACGATCCTCTCCTCTCTGCTCGATGAACTGCTGTTCGATGTACCGGACCGAATCGAGCAGGATGAAGTAACGATCGACAAAGAGTACGTCCACGATAAACTGGACGAGCTGGTCCAGGACAAGGATTTAAGTCATTATATATTGTAAAGTTCCGGCCTGCCGGAACTTTACAGCTCCAGGCTCCACGAGTATTCCAGCAGGTTTTCATGTTGTGTATATACACCAAGTCAATACTTGCTCGAATATCCGTGGAGCCTGGAGCCTGGAGCTTGGAGCTATAATGGATCGCCTGCAGCGATCCATTATATAACAGTTTCCCGTTTTTTACGTTATAGTCTTTGTACGTGGAAGTCTCAGGTAATATTTGGCTGTCACCTTTTTCTTGCGTTAGGAAAAGTACAGCGGCGTTTATCCGGGTTTCTTACCAGGAAACCCGGGGTGGGAATCGGACGGCTTTCCACCATAGATTTGCAAAAATCCGACAGAAAGCCGGAAACTATTCAATTTTTAATTAACCAGTCAGCTATCAATCGATGAGTTTTAAAAAATTCTTCATGCCCAATCTTGTGGTCTTGTTCCTGCTCTCAACCTTCTGGTTTGCAGGGATCGACCCTGTTGTGGAACCCGAAGACAATCACCGCAAGAATTTAAAAAAATATCTGCAGGTTCAACGTAAGATTGTTGATAATTACGTAAAACCGGTTAATCTGACCGATATCTATAAAAGCAGTATTAAAGGACTGGTTAAGAACCTTTCAGATACCACTATGCAATTGAAAGGGACCCCGCTGGACACTACCTTCCAGGACACCAGTTTAAAAATTGCAGATATCCGCGAAGCCTACACCAAATTTGAGGATGCATACCTCTACCTGGCAAATAAAGGACCGAAAGAAAATCTGACGAAGCGAACCGAGGATGCCATCCAGAATATCTTTACCGACCTGGATCCCCATTCGGTCTATATCGAACCCAAAGAAGGGGAACGCATCGAGGCCGAGTTTGAAGGTAAATTCTCCGGGATCGGCATTCAGTTTGATATTATCAAGGACACTATTACGGTGGTTACCCCCATTGCCGGCGGACCGAGTGAAAAACTGGGCATCCAGTCGGGCGATAAAATTGTAAAAATCGACGACTCCACCGCCGTGGGCTATTCACAGGATAAGGTTATTAGTACCCTGCGGGGTCCCAAAGGCAGTGAGGTGGATGTAACCGTCAAGCGTCCCAAAACCAAGGAGCTGCTCTCTTTCACCATCACCCGGGACGAAATTCCGCTCCATACGGTGGATACCTCCTATATGATCGATGACTCCACCGGTTACATCAAAATCAACCGTTTTGCCGGTACCACCCATGATGAATTCATGAAGGCGATGGAAGAGTTGAAAAACAAGAATATGGACCAACTCATTCTCGACCTTCGACACAACCCCGGAGGGTACTTGAGTCAGGCGATCGCCATTGCTGAAGAATTCTTTGAAAAAGGGACCAAGATTGTTTCCACCAAAAGTCGTCACCCGCGATTCAACAGTGTGTACTACTCACGACGCGACGGCGCCTATATCGATCACCCGCTCATGGTCCTGGTCAACGAAGGGTCTGCATCTGCCAGCGAGATTGTAAGCGGCGCAGTACAAGATCACGACCGGGGATTGATTGTCGGTCAACGAACCTTCGGCAAGGGACTGGTCCAGCAGCAGTATCCGCTGGTGGATTCCAGTAAAATCCGGGTAACGATCTCCCGTTATTACACCCCTGCCGGTCGACTGATCCAGAAACCGTACCAGAACAAAGATAGAAAGGAATATGCGTATGAATTATATAAGCGTGAAGACAATGCGGCTGTGGACGTGCGTGAATTTATAGATCAGGTGCCCGACTCACTCAAATACAAGACCGATGCGGGACGTACCGTCTATGGCGGCGGAGGAATCATTCCGGACCACGTTATTCAGCGAGATACCACCCAGTCGGCCGCAATTTACAACTTTATGCGACGTAAACGACTCGGATTCGATTTCGTACAGGATTTCCTCAATGAGAATGGTGATCAGTTCAAAGAGAAGTGGAAAGGTGAATTCGACAAGTTTGTCAATGAATTTGCCTGGGAGGATGAACAAGCCGCCGATTTCCGCCAGCTTCTTCTTAAAAACGGTATGGTGGAAGCCGATACGGTCGACACCGCCCGGTATAAATCCGATACGCTTTATGTGGCCCCTGATGCCTGGGAAAAATCACGGTGGATGTCCCTGGGATACATGAAAGCCGACCTTGCTCGACAAATCTGGGGACTCGAGAAATACTACCAGGTATACAACCACGAACTCGATCGCACCCTTGATAAAGCGATGAGATTGTGGGACGAAGTGGAAAAATTGCACAAATTGGCTCTCAACCAGGACTCTACACAACCAGAATCAAAAGCGTATAATTAACTCAAACTCATTTGAATGAGTTTGAGTTAATTAGCTCGAAGCTCGAAGCCGGAAGCTCGAGGCTTGGCAATTGCCGATATTCCAGTTTATGCAGGTAAAAAACGTCCCCCTTCGGAGGGGGACGGGGGTTCCAATTTTGCTGGGGGCTAGGTTAGCTTTGAGACCATTTTGATGGCGGCGGTTTCGGCGCGCAGGCGTTTATTTCCCAGTGATAGAGCTTGTCCCCCTTTGGCTTTGATCGTATTCAGTTCCTGATCGCTCCACCCTCCTTCAGGTCCAATCAATAGAGACAACCGGTTTTCCCTGGTTAATTGATCGAGTTTATCGTTAAGAGGATCCCCGTCCTGATAAGCAACCAGGAGCTCCTGATCTGACAAATCCTTCAAAGCTTCATTTAATCCGCCTGCCACTTCGATTTCCGGTTTGTAGGATCTCAAACTTTGTTTCATAGCTCCAAGGGCGATGGTCTCCAACCGCTTGGTGCGCACCTTGTTTTTCTCGGTATGGCGCGTAGGAAACAAATAAAAGCTGCTCACTCCCATTTCCACCGCTTTTTCAATCGCAAACTCCAGGCGATCCCGTTTTTTAATAATCGCCATCCCAACCGCGATATTCGGCTTCGGTGGATCTTCCTGCCAACTGTTTTTCAGCCGGGCCACCACCGATTGCTGATTAACCTGGACAATCGGTCCCTCGTAAAATCCTCCCTCGCCGTCCACTACGACCAGGTCCTCTCCCTGAGAAAAACGGAGCACCCTTGCCGCGTGATGCGCTTCCTGTCCTGTTAACTCGATACGATCATCTGTAATCCTTGAAGAAGGCGTATAAAAAATATTATTCATAAAGGACGTTCATATTGATAAATATCCGCCGGTTTAAAAGTTGATTGGCCCGTCTGCAACATCAATTTAACATAGGGAACACACATACCGCAACCGCATCCGCAAAGCCGATTCTCCACCAGCTCTGCGGCGGTATCTATATCGTTGTGTTCCGCGTATTCTTTCAGCTCTTCAAATGTTCTACGGTGACAAACGCACCGATTAACTCGTTTTGATTCTTGCATGCCCGAAATAAAAGTATTAGCCCGAATTTCACTACGTGGGAATCACTTCGCTCGGTGCTCACAAAAAATATTTTTGAATTGTCATATTGCCTTAATATCGGGTATTATCTTCAACAATTAAATGTAATATATAAAACAGTCTGTCCAACGCTGTGAAATCCGTATTAGTTCCGTCAATCGCTACTTTATCATGCTCAAAGGCTCATAAAGCATGGTTGCCGGGACTATTCTTTTCATATATTCTGCCGCCAAATAACATAGTACTGAACCGTGATTATCAGTTTTCCTGCTTGAAATGCTTGCCCAGTTTGAGCCCTTGTCCCTGGTAATTGCTTTCGATGTCTTCCCCATATACAAAATCCGGGATCTCCGTATTGGGCTCGAATAACATGCTGCAGAAAGTTTGTCCATCCTCAATCAAAAACGGCACATCATGGGAGCGCACCTCCAATACCGCACGAGCCCCGCCGTCGGTTTCCCGTCCGCCGAAACCGCTGTCAAAAAAGCCGGCATAATGAGTCCGAAGCTCCCCGGATCCCGTGTCGTATGCCACCATCTCCGCGGCCAGGTGCGGGGGAATGCGACATCTTTCTTTCGAAGCAAAAATATAAAAAGCCTCCGGTTCCAATATCAGGTAATCCTCCTCTTTCGCCCGAATCGGTTCCCAGAAGTCGGTAATGTGATAATGGCGAATTTTATCCAGATCGATCAGATCCCGGTGTTTTTTTGCCTTGTATCCCACAATCTCATTTTCGCCGGCATGCAGGTGCACGCTGAAAAAGAGTCCGTTATTCACCTTAATGCGATCCATCGCCAGCGGATCCCCCTGTCCGCTGAATAATAACGGCTCATTGTGATGAGTCCGGAGGATATCCTGGTCCGACAACGGGGTATGCCCGTGTCGAATACGCAGCTGGTTGAGCCGGTGTCCGGTTTGGACACGAATGGGAAACGATTTTGGCACGACCTCCAGGTACAATTTTCCCTGGTATCCCGCCTTCACTTCTTCAAACCGGTGGGAGTAATCGGTAATTACGCGCGTAAAAATATCCAGCCGGCCGGTCGTGCTTTTGGGATTAGCTTTGGCGGTGAGATTTTCCTGGGATATCAGCCGATACGATTCGGACGGCTGCTCCTTTCCGTTGAATAACGGGTGTTGAGCGGATACATTCGACATCGGTAAGTTAAGCTCCTCGAGCAGCGGAATAATGTATACGCAATTCGGCTCCAGCACCGCCCCGTCCTCGATAGAAATCTCATACTGCTTGAGCCGCTCGACCTTATTCTCGACCGTCTCATCTTCCGGCAAAAAACTGCACCGCACGCGCCAGGCCTTTTTCCCCAACCGCAGATCAATCGAATTCGGCTGGAACTGCTCGTCCTCCAACGGGTAAGCAGGCGGCGCCTGAATAATGCCGGCCTCCGCCAGTTTTTTCAATTTCTGGACCGGAAGGATCCCCTTGGTCCGCAGATGAATATCCTCAGTAGGAGTACGGTCAGTATCTTGCCTGGCATTTTCTTGGGTCATCAGCTCCTGGATCGATAAATTATGGAATAACGTTCGGTATTATGTCGAAACAATATACAAGGAAAGAGTTTCTCGGTGCAAGTGGGTCCCTCGCTTCGCTCGGAAATTGATGATTAATGATTTATGATTATTGATTATATTTAACTGTATTGGTGTAATTTATCCCAACTCCAGGTAAGGCAATGGTTAATTAAAGATGTCTTGTTCTGTTTTAGTAGCAAAGTCATCAATTATTAATTATTAATTATCAATCATTAATCAAATGAACCTACTATTCTGGAGCGGCGGCAAGGATTCTTACCTGTGTTGCGAAATGTTGCGGCGGGAATCGGATCGGCCGATTCAGTTGCTGACGACGTATGAGGAGGAACGGGATATCGTGCCGCATCACAATATATCGTTGGAAACGATCCAGGAACAGGCCCGTCAGCTTGACCTGGAATTGACGATCTGCGGCCTTCCGCCGGAATGTCCGAATGAGGTATACATCGACCGGCTCAAAGACACCTTTTCGAAGATCACCGAGCCGATCGACCACCTGGTCTTCGGCGACTGGAAAAACCGGGAGATCCGCGAGTGGCGGGAAAAAATCTTCGAACAGCAGCTCGGCTACTCCTGCCTCTTCCCCATCTGGGAAAAAAGCCTGCACGATTTGATGCCCATTCTCCTGCTAAAACCCGTGAAAGTAAAAATCAGCGCCGTACAGGAAGCCTATCGAGATATGCTCAGCGTCGGTGAACCCTGGAACCAGCGCCTGGTCGCCCAACTCCCCGAAAGCATCGACCCCATGGGGGAGAATGGCGAGTTTCATACCGTGGTTGAGTTTCAGTCCCTCACTTCGTTCGGGGATGGGTGATTAGTGATTAATAATTTATGATTTATGATTTTTCAGTGAACGATAAATTGACTACCTATCCACAACTTAAGGAATGATTAGCCTACTCCATATCTATAATTCCAGTGTCTAACTGATAATCATAAATCACAAATCACCCATCATCAATCAATACCGTTGAAATGCTAGGCATTTCAACGGTATTTCCCCACAAACCATTGCACGGTTTCTCGCAGGCGGGATTCGAAGTCGGTTTGGGGTTGCCAGCCCAGTTCTTGTTTGATTTTGGAGGCGTCGATGGCGTAGCGGTAATCGTGTCCGAGGCGGTCCTCGACGAACGTGATCAGATTTTTGTAATCGTCCTGTGGACCGTCCCCGACTTCCTCGTTCAGCAGATCGCATATCTTTTTGACGAGATCAAGGTTTTGCCATTCGTTGTCGCCGCCGATATTGTAGGTCTCGCCCGACTCCCCCTGAAAATAGCATGCAGCCAATGCCACGCAGTGATCCTTGACATAAAGCCAGTCGCGCACGTTATCCCCCTTGCCGTAAACCGGAATATCGTTGTGGTTGATGGCGCTGCGGATCACGACCGGAATCAGTTTCTCGTCGTGCTGGTGCGGGCCAAAGTTGTTCGAGCAGTTGGTTGTTACCGTATTCATGCCGTAGGTCTCGTGATACGCGCGAACCAGGAAGTCGCTGCCGGCCTTGCTGGCCGAATAGGGGGAATTCGGGGCGTAGGGCGTGGTTTCAGAAAAGGCGCCGGTCGATCCCAGGGTGCCGTAAACTTCGTCGGTCGATACATGCAGAAAACGATGTTCGGTGCTGTCCATCTGCTCCCCGTCCGACCACAACTGCTTGCATTCCTCGAGGATATTAAAGGTTCCCAACACATTCGATTTCACAAAGGGTTCCGGTCCCTCGATCGAATTGTCGACGTGCGACTCGGCCGCCAGGTGAAACACGCCATGCGGCTCAAAAGATCGCACCACCTCACGCACCGCATCCCGGTCAACCAGGTCAATCTGTTCAAACCGGTATCGATCCGAATCGGCAATGGGATCCAGGTACGAAAGATCGGAAGCGTAGGTCAGTTTGTCGATATTCAACAATTCCGCTTCCGAATATTCTTCATGTAAATAAAGCAGCAAATTGGAACCGATAAATCCGGCCCCGCCCGTGACGATTAGTCTCATTTTATTGATTAATGATTAATAATTTATGATTGATGATTATTTTGGCTCCAAGCTCCAGGCTCCACGCCTCTTCGATAAAACAATAGAAAATCCCTCGCTAAAAAAAGAGCCTTTAATTTAGTCAGTAATAAAGTTTCAAGCCCTAATTATACCGACTCTTTCTTCAAAACAAAAATCCCGTGGAGCTTGGAGCATGGAGCCCCTATTACAAAACCCCGTGGAGCCTGGAGCTTGGAGCTTGGAGCACCTCAAAATAAATCCTTCTCCTGAACATCCTTCAAATACGGTAAATGCTGATCTTTCTCCGATATTATCGGATCTTCAACATCCCATGTTATGTCCAGTTCCGGGTCGTCCCAGTATACGCCCCGCTCGCCTTCCGGATGGTAATAGTCGCTGCACTTGTATTCCACATAAGCGTTATCCGACAGCACGGCGAATCCGTGGGCGAATCCGACGGGGATATACATCTGTTTTTTATTCTCGCCGCTGATCATGGCAGATGCAACTTCTCCGAACGTTGATGAACCCTGTCGCAAATCCACCGCCACATCCAGGATTTTACCCCGGGGGACCCGCACCAGTTTTGCCTGTGGCTGCTCGATCTGGTAGTGCAGTCCCCGCAATGTATTTTTCTGGGAATAGGATAGGTTATCCTGCACGAACCGAATCTCGATATCGCGCTCCCGCAGCCATTGCTCGCGGAACGTTTCCATAAAAAATCCCCGTTCATCCTCAAACACGTCGGGTTCAATTACTAAAACTTCATCAATATTCGTAGGTACAATGTTCAATTTCCTGGGATATTTTTTAGCCGGTTGAATTTCAATTATCGTCTTCGGAATATCCACCGATAAACCGAAGGTAGAAGTTTGAATTTTGAATTGAATTAGTCAATACCTATTTAATAATATAGCTGCCGGGGTCGGCTGGAGGGTCCGCATCTCCGGTCCGGCCTCTGTCGGATTTGTTTTTGCTGGTTTTGACGTACTGTATTTTTGATTTTCTCTTGTGATGGTCCTCCCCCTGGCCCCCTCCGAAGGGGGACGTTTTTTCACCTTCGTTGCCTTCAAATGCCCCCTTCGGAGGGGGCCAGGGGGAGGACCACTACAACTATTCCGCCAACTTCATTCATAACCTGAATGTACAAATCCTTGAGAACGATATCGATCAATTCGCTATGAAAAAAGGCTACTTCAAATCACCCATTTCTTATTCTTCTATTGCAACCGGCCCGATTTGCATTCTTTTCATATTTGTCTTGCCGGTAATCATAACTCCCCTCCTCGCCCAGCAGGCTCATCCCGATCGGGGCGATCTGCATCTGGTCAAGGATTTTAAGCAACAAGCTGCAGCGGCCGCTGATACTTCCCGATTTCGACTGGCATCCGGCACGCTTTATGATAAAGACCGTCCGGCGCTGCACCGGACGGCCGTGAAGGTGGTCGCCGGACAGGAGGCCAACGGGTCGGGGGCCGTAATATCAGACGACGGACTTATACTGACCTCTCATTTTGTCGCCATGCAGGCCCTGTCTCAACTCAGCACGCCGCGCCGCAACATCATAGAAAAAGGGTTCTCGGCCGGCAGCGAGCAAGAAGAAATCCCCCTGCAGAATTATCGGTTGCTGGTTCCAATCAAGCAGCTGGATGTCACCCGCTGGATCACCTCGCGGATCCCGGATGATTACACTTATCAAGACAGCATCAAACAACTGCAAGAGCTGCAAAAGCAACTCGTCAAAAAATATCGTACCCGTCCCGATCAGTCGATTCAGCTCAATGAAATGTATGGCGGGAACCGGTTTCTGTTGTCCATATACCGTCGAATCAGCGATGTTCGACTGGTTCAGGTCCCCTCGATAAAAATCGCTCAACTGCGGGGGACCGACAGCTATCACCGGTGGCCCCGGTACAGCGGCAGTTATGCGCTGCTGAGAGCGTATGTATCGCCAGACGGGACCTCTCGCGCCTTCAATCGCAGCAACAGACCCTGGAACCCGGATATCTCGCTCTCGATCAATCCGAAAGGGCTGCAAACGGATACAACCTATGGACTGTTGAGCTATCCCGGCTCCACCTTCCGCACCGAAAGCAGCTACGCCTATCAATACTACCAGCGCGATCTGAATCCCTATATCGAAGCTTCGCTGGTGGACATTATCGACGGACTCAAACAGGCCGCGTTGGCTGATCCCTCCATCGCCCTCGACAACCACTGGAAACGATCCAATCTGCAGCGATCGCTGAGATACTACGAGGGAGTAAAATGGGGATTTGCACATTATGATATAATTGATCAAAAAAAGCAGATGGAAAAAGAGTTTGCGGAGTGGGTCAAGGAAGATTCGCTGCGTCAACTGCGGTACAGACGCGTGCTGCCGGAACTCAAAAAAAGCTTCCGGATCGCCTCCCACAACTCGCCCATTCTGTACACTTCGCTCTACGCCATCAATCACAACAAACTCCTGCAAATCGCCCGGCTGTACTACGGATACTACAATTACGCCCAACATCCCGACAGTCTATCTTACAGTGCCCGACAACGAGATGGCACCTTGCGCAGACATCGTCAACTGATGGAAAGTATGTCGGTCGACGACCAGGTCGACATGCTCCGGGAACTGATCGTAAACTTCTACGAGCTTCCCGCCCGGAACCAGCTGCCTTTGATGTACACCGCATTTGATACCGACAGCAAGGCGGCCTTCAGAAAAAGCGTCGAGTCCTTTTTAAAGCGGCAGCGCGAGCAATCGGTCGTATTCGACACCTCCGCCGGACGCACGTTCCTCAACACGAAACCGGCGGATATTCCCAAAGGCGGCGACAGTCTGCTCGTCTTGTTCGAATCGATCTATAACGGATTCAAGGTGGGCCGAAAAAATCACACGCAGCACCAACCCTACCTGAAACCCGCCCGCCGGCTATACATTGAAGGGATTCACCGGATGCGCTCCGATTCCCTTGAAAAACCCGAAGCCGACGGGACATTGCGGATCTCGACCGGTCAACTAAGTGTGTGGGAGTCCCCTGACACCCTCGCGTCGCCGTACACCACGCTCTCCGACCTTATTGCTTACGGCGAACAGCAAGATGCCAAGCTGCCCGATTTCATTAGAGAATGGGAAAAAGGCTGGCAAAATCAGCAATCCTTAACGCTCGACGGACACGATATCACCTTAAGCGGGAAAACCGGATTCATGCCGATCAGCGGCCTTACGACCCATGATCTGAGCGACGGCTCCAGCGGCGGACCGATCATTTCGGGGGATGGATCCCTCGCCGGCGTGACCCTGGAAACCAATTTCAAGGGCATCATCGGCGACTTCTACATAGATCCCGGACAAAGGCGAGCCATAAACCTGGACATTCGCTATATACTGGCACTGATCGATCACTACGACAAGGCCAACCACATCGTACCCTCGCTGTCGCTCGGGGAGTGAATAATTAATAATTATTAATTGATGATTTATGATTAATGATTATTGCTGTGGTAGCTATTTTAACTGGAGTATACCTCATCAAATACCATTTCTAGGAGTAATTTCAATCAGTACGATACTCAACTTTTTTTACTGTTAACGATACAACCTTCTCCTAAAAATCATAAATCATCCATCATAAATCATCAATCAAATCCGCGAGCAGTGCTCGCAGACCCTCCTTCCAGCCGATAATACGGGCACCTTCCACCTTCCGCAGTTTTTCGATAGATAGTTTGGAATAGGCCGGGCGGCGGGCTTCCTGGGGGAATTCATCGGATGAGACCGGTTCTACTTCGATATCGATACCCGCCTGGTTCATGATCTCGCAGGCATAGTCATACCATGAAATGAGTCCCTCACTGGCTGCATGATAGATACCCCGCTGCCGGCTTTCCAGCAAGGCGATCGAGTTCTCCACGACATTCCGTGCTAGCGAGGGGGCCGATTTCTGATCATTCACCACGGTGAGTTTATCTCGTTCCCGGGCCAGTCGGAGCATTGTTTTTACGAAATTGGATCCAAACTGTCCGCAGAGCCAGGCAGCGCGGATAATTAAGTGATCGGCGTTGCTCTGCTTGATTTTCTGCTCTCCCCTGAATTTACTCAAGCCGTAATTGTTGAGGGGGTCCGGCGTCAACGACTCCGGGTATCCATCCGGGTAGGTATCGGCATCCTCCGCCCGCCCCGGAAAGACGTAATCCGTCGAATAGTGCACCAGGGTAGCATTCAGATCCGAGCAGAGGTTGGCCAGGTTCTCCACCGCATCAATATTAAGCTCACGAGCCTCATTCCAGTGATCTTCGGCTCCATCAACATCCGTATACGCCGCGCAATTCACCACTACATCCGGACGGTTTTCATTCAACGCCTCAAAAACCGAAAGTCGATCCGTAATATCCACCTTCGAAGAACCAAAAGCATCATGTTCATATCCCTCTTGTTCAAGATAACGCTTCCACTCGCGGCCCAGCTGTCCGCCGGCACCCAGCACTAAGAACTTCATTGGTTGATTAATGATTAATAATTTATGATTAATGATTTAACTAAATAGTAAAAGACCTGCATAATTATAAACTGAATAGATGGACAAACTTTAGACTTTTCTTTCAGCTTTCAGCTTGTCTATATGCCAGCTGATTGGCCCGTCGATAGGATTGGGGCGTGCCGGCGTCGGTCCACCATCCCTCCAGAACGGAATACTTCATGTTGCCCTCCCGGATGTAATGGTTATTCACGTCGGTGATTTCGAGTTCACCGCGGTCGGACGGCTCCAGGTCGCGGATATAGTCGAATACCCGATTGTCGAACATATAGATGCCCGTCACCGCGTAGTTCGATTTCGGCTCGTCGGGTTTCTCCTCGATGCTGGCAATGCGGTCGCCGTCGACCTCGGCTACGCCGAACCGTTCTGGGTCCTCCACTTCCTTCAGCAGGATTTGCGCTCCGTCGTCATTATAATTCTGTACCGCATCCTCCAGCGAGTTTTCAAAGATATTATCCCCCAGAATCACGGTCATGGAATCATTGCCCACAAAATTCTCTGCCAATCCCAATGCCTGGGCGATACCTCCCGCCTCGTCCTGTACCTTGTAGGTAAACCGACAGCCAAAATCCTTGCCCGATCCCAGCAGGTTTACCACATCCCCCATATGCTCAGTACCCGTGACAATCAATATTTCCTCAATACCTGCTTCCGTCAACTTTTCAATAGGATAATAGATCATTGGCTTATCACCCACTGGTAATAAGT
>CAJXOW010000064.1 GCA_913057825.1 uncultured Balneolaceae bacterium
CCTGCCAATTTCGATGTTTACGTAGCCTCAAAACCATCCAAACCCGTGTTATGTTAAAGTTTCCCCACACAGCGGGTGTCATGCGGTTACAAAGCAACCCACTAGATCAAACCAAATAACCACCGGCCGCCCGTCCACTAAGTTGTTGGCCAGGATTAAATACATGCTATATCGCGAAGCGAGGGTTTTACATTGTGAGATATGAGGGTTAGTATTGTAATGATTGCAAGTGATAGGGGGAGCTTATTTAAAGACCCATTGATTACAAAAAATCAGAATATTCCAGGAAGAAAATAAGAGATGGAATATCTTAAAGCCTATTCATTAATCCTTTTGGGGTTACTGGGGGTTGTATCCTGTGAGATTGATATAAATGTGCCGGAAATCAACAACGATCCAGGTCCTCATCGAAATGATGCATACATCATCAAGGCAGCTCCGCCTTATAATACATTTGAACAGCGGGAAATTATCGATAATTATATTGCCTCTGGATTTGAAACATATACTCCATTGAATCAAGCAGGTTTAATCCGGTATACCTATGATCACACTACCGCTATAGCAATGAATTCTTCAGCATTTGCATTTCCTTATGGTTTAAATAACGCACAAGGGACGAACCTCTGGCAAGACTCGGAGGGTTATTTGAACGGATTAAGCGGTGCTGACTACGATCCGACCAATGGTCGTATGATTGAAATTGGGACAGAAAAAGACAGTGTCAATATCCCCGACAAACCTCTTGGAATTGAGTTGGATATTACTCAGCTATGGGAATCGTATCCGGAGCGCGATTCTGAAAAGTTAATCTCTTATCGACCCGTTTTTCTTGATTCTGTCATATACTATAGAATCTTTATCGACAAGCCCCAATATATCAATGATATTGAAATAGTATTTATAACCTATAAGCGTCATTATAGGACCAGTGGAGTGGGCGACACTTACGATCATAATCATGATTCCCTCTCATCGCCCCCATGGCTGATGAAGTGGGATCGTCGCACTGGAAATGTGGATAGTATGTATGCTTTGCCGTTCCTGTCGTCGGATGGAGTTAACAATTTTCAATACCAATCGGGGTGGTCCCTGGTGGGGGAAGATTCGTTGTATCTATTATCAGACCAGGGACGTGTGGAGTTTAAGACCGGTAAGTATGAGTATGGCAGAATTTACTTATATCAGTCGGGGAAAGTGTTTACCTATAATTCAGGAAAAAGATATTACAATCATGATAGAGGAATACATCTTAACCTAAACAACTATTTTAAGGACATATTTTATACTTATCCCACAGATAAAAAAGCACTGGTCATGAAGGGAGATACCTTGTTGTATGTGTTAAATGTCTTAAACGATGAGGTGTCGGATTCAATACATGTGGACGATATCCCCAAACCTGATTATAGCCGGGAGAGAAGGTTGAATTCTTATTACATACAGTATCCACTAATTGATGAGCAAGGAGTGATCCAGCTATTTTATATCGATGCCTATCAGTACGGAGATGACAGTTAATTGGCTTGGATATTATTAATTGATCACAAAAATAAATTAAAAAACTAGAATTATCGAGCTCGCGTACAACTCATAGTATTTATAATCGTCTTTTCTTTTCATTAAGCGGTTGTTTTACATTATGATTTATGAGACTTAACATCATCAATGATTGAAAGTGAGGGGAGGAAGAAGGGTAATAAATCCGTTTTAATTATAACTAGCCAGATTATATCAAGGAGAACATAATGTAATGAGAAATCTTAAATTCTATTCATTAATACTTTTAGGCTTACTGGGGATTGTATCCTGCGAGATTGATATCAATGTGCCGGATATTGAAATAGATATCAATAACTTTCTTCCAAACCCTTCCTTCACCTATCCGGCAGACCGAAAAGCGATTATTAGTAAGGGGGATCGCTTTGATGTGCTTGATGAGTTGAGTCAGGAAAAAACACACAAGATCTTCGAGGATCAACTTCCCAAGGCTGATTATCACGAAGAAAGGGCGTCAAATAGGCACTACTACAAGTTTCCACTAATCGATGATCAAGGTACGGTCAAGCTTCTTTATATCAATACTTATGAAAAGGCTAATGAAAATTAAGGGGTTTCTTGGATATGAAGTATTTAAGATATGTAACGGTATGCTTACTGACGTTGGTGGTGGCATTTAAAATATCCACTCTCAACGCTCAATCTTTATGGGTAAAACCACTTGAAGAAGAAGGACTGGGCGTAGAATGGTTGAAGTATATGGATGAATCTGACAGTCAGCCGGCTTTCCTGAATTCAGCAGTATTTGTAAAGGGGAAGAAGAAGGTTAGCTCGACCATTTATGCGGTAGGCGAATTGCCGATTTCTCATTACAGGCGTTACAATACGCATACGACAATCGGGAATATATACTTGGGAGCAGAATGGTATATGGGAAGGCAGGAAAAATCGTTCGGAAGTATTTCTTCCATGATCGAGGCGGGAATTAGGCTGCCCACCCTGCCAACACCGGAATATCCAGACAGCCGGGGATATGTGCCGGGTCGCATCGTTACGATTGAAAGATCGGGTGCCTTTATAGATTCATATATCCCAACACATTTTAAATATAATTTCATTTCTGATATTAATGATCACATTATCCTGCGATTGAGGGCTGGTTTTTCTTATTGGATTTTTCAAGCAAATAAATTTCCCCAAAATGTTAATGCTGAGGATATTGGGTTTTTGCACTATGGAGGAAAGATTGAATTTCAACGGGGTGTTATTTTTGCATCAGTCGGGTATTTGGCACGGAATAATGTCTCTGATGATTACATATTTGATGGGAATATTTATAGAGAGAGGTCTACAGTGAATGAAACGAGCTTTCAAATAGAATATTTAAGTTCTCAAAAATTTAAACCGGGCATCTATCTCAAACTCCCAAGTGATAATCATGGCATTGACACTATTTATGGCATAACAGCTGAATTTACATTTTAGTAAAATCAGGATGTTAAATATCAATTATTGAATAAGGCAACTCCGTCTTAAACCATATCAAGAAAATTGCGGAGCAGGCGTTCGCCGGGGTCGCTGGATTTTTCGGGGTGGAATTGGACGCCCATGTAGTTGTCGCGGGCGACGACGGAGGCGAAGGGGGTGAGGTATTCGCAGCTTCCGACGGTGTATTCGTTGAGGGGGGCGTAGTAGCTGTGGACGTAGTAGAAGAAGTCGTCCGCCTCGATGCCTTCCATGAGGGGATGGTCTTTGAGATCGGTGAAGTTGTTCCATCCCATATGGGGGACTTTGCCTTTTTCGGTGTCGAATTTTTTCAGTTTTCCGGGGATCACGCCCAACGTCTCGCAGGGTCCTTCCTCGGTCGACTCATATAACAGCTGCATGCCGAGGCAGAGTCCCAGTACCGGCTTGTCGGTCTCCCGCAGCCACTTGTCCATCCGGTGTTCACGCAACGCTTCCATCGCCGAGTAGGCATGTCCGACGCCCGGGAAGATCACGCCCTCAGCTTGATCGAGCATGGCCGGTTCATGGGTGATTTCGTAGTCGACATCGAGCCGTTCCAACGCATTGGAAACCGAAGCAAGATTGCCGGCGCGATAATTGATTATGGCGATCATCTACAGGGTTCCTTTGGAGCTTGGGATAATGTTGAGCATACGTTCGCTGCGGGTGGCGGCGGCGCGGAGCGCCAGGGCGAGTCCCTTGAAGCAGGCCTCGATCTTGTGATGCTCGTTTTTTCCGGTGACCGACACGTGCAGGGTGGCCTGCATGTGCATGGCGAGGGAGTGGAAAAAATGCTCGACCATCTCGGTGGGAAAGTCGCCCACGTATTCCCGCTTGAAGGTGCCTTCGAATTCGAGGTACGGCCGACCCGAAAAATCCAGGGCGACGACCGAGCGGGATTCGTCCATCGGCAATATAAAACTGTACCGCTGAATGCCTTTCTTGTCGCCGAGCGCCTGACGAATGGCATCACCCAGGGCGATGGCGACATCCTCGATCGTGTGATGCTCATCCACTTCCAGATCCCCCTCGCACTGAATATCCAGATCCATCACCCCGTGACGGGCAATTTGATCCAGCATATGATCATAAAAATCGAGTCCCGTCGATACCGAAGATTCACCGCTGCCGTCGAGATTAATAGATAACGAAATATCGGTCTCACCGGTTTTGCGGTGCACTTTTGCGGTGCGGCGGGGGAAGAGGAGCTCGTGGCTGAGATCGTGCCAGTTGGGTTGTCGGATCGTCGTGTCTTGCTCGGGATCTTGATAGCTCAGTTGATCTTCTTCGTCCTCTACAACGATATCAGCTTCTTCCCGAGAAAAATCTGAAAACGAAATATTGTCCTGTTCCAGCAAAGCCGTTTGGCGATCGGACAGCCCGTCCAAATCCGCCCCGATCGAGTGACCGCCATCGAGAATTCTCCGCAACCCATACAGCGTCCCCGACCAGAGTAATTCAGAGTCGCCCGGATCCGCCAAAGCACTATGTTCAATCCAAATGTTCATGTCAGCAGCAATATATTTCGTAGACTTTATTAACGTCTATTGATGGTAAAAAAGCCTTCCCCCTTTGGAGGGGGAATTTTTTTACTGCATTCACCCTTCGCCTTTCACCTTTTTTAGCGTGGCTAAAAACTCATCGTTTTCTTCCCGTGTTCCGACGGTCACGCGCAGGCTGTTTTTGCATAGCGGCTCGTTGCCGCGGTAGCGGACGATGATGCCTTCTTCGGCCAGTTGTTGGTACACTTCGTAGGCCTGATCGACTTTGAATAGTAGAAAGTTGGCGTCGGACGGCATAATCCGATTGACGGTCGGAATCTTATTGAGTTCCACCCGCAACCGTTCCCGTTCTTCGCGGATCTTTTGAATATTTTCCTGCACCCGATCCAGGTTCTCGAAGGCTTTCAAGGCATACTGCGCGGTTAACTTGTTTAAATTATACGGGGCCTTGACCTTGGCCATCAGTTGAATAATTTCTTTACTCGCAAGGGCCATTCCCAGTCGTATGCCGGCCAGTCCGAAGGCCTTGGAAAAGGTTTGCAAGATTACCAGGTTGGGATATTTCAGCACCAGCGGCGCCAGGCTTTCTCGTTCGCTGAAATCTACATAGGCTTCGTCCAATACGACAATACCGTCAAATTCCCGAATCAGATATTCCACATCTTCCCGTTTCAAATCATTTCCGGTGGGATTGTTCGGGGAACACAAAAACAGCAGCTTGGTGTCTGCTCGAACTTCGTCCAACACGTTCTCCGGTTGGAGGTGATACTGGGAGTTCAATAATACCTCATCGACTTCGATATCGTGTATCTGGGCGGATACCTTGTACATCCCATAGGTCGGGGGAGTGATGAGGATGCGGTCTTTCCCCGGCTGACAAAAGATGCGCATCAACAAATCGATCGACTCGTCACTGCCGACGCCGACAAAAATGTTGTCTTTTTGAACCGACCGGAATTCGGCAACCCGCTCCCGAACTTCATCCTGGTGGGGCGTCGGATAGCGATTCAGTCCGTCGTCTTCCCCGAAGGGCGAGCCAAAACTGTTTTCATTCGCATCCAACAAAATCCCGCTCTGAAAATCATCCCTCGCACTGCGATAGGGGGATAGCTGTCGGATGTTGCGGCGGACCAAATCCTGCAGATCGAAATAAGTTTTTGAATTGTTTGAATTGCTCATAAGGGAAATAATATAGGAGAAACGTTAATAGTATCGTAATAAAAGATTTTTTGTCCGGATATTAATGGGATCTAATTGGTCCCGATAATAGACGGTTAAATATAAGCAAACATTTGTTTAACGATAAATAGTTAGGAATCAATACATTAGTGATATCATAAATACTTTATCTGTGAGCAAAAACGAAACGATTCCCGGGAAGAGCTTAAGGGGATACGTCACTTACGTAGATGTTTATAGAAAAGCATTACCAACGAGGTAAACCTGGAGTAGGTTTATGTTTGATCCTTATTCAACCGGATGGATATCGACCGTTTGTGGGCTTCCAGTTCTTCCACTTCGGCCAGGGTCATGACGGTGCTCCCGAGGTTCTCGAGCCCGTCGCGGGTCAGATGCTGAAAGGTGATCTGCTTCATGAAGGATAGCAGGTTGACTCCGCTGTACATTCGCGCATATCCATACGTGGGCAGCGTGTGATTGGTCCCGGAGGCATAATCGCCGGCGCTTTCGGGCGACCACGGTCCCAAAAAGACCGATCCGGCATTATCCACCAGGGGGATATGGGATTTGGGATTTTCGCACTGGATGATCAGGTGTTCGGGGGCGTAGCGATTCGAAAAGTCGAAAGCCTGTTCAAGGGTCTCCACTTCCAAGGCAAAACTGTTCTCTATCGATCCGGATGCAGCCTGGCTTCGGGGCAGGGATTCCAGTTGCTTGTTCAATTCGGTTTTGAGTTCTTCCAGCTTAAACTCTTCCGTGTGGACCAGGACCACCTGGCTGTCCTCCCCGTGTTCGGCCTGCGCGAGCAGGTCAGATGCCACAAAGGACGGTTCCGCCGACTGATCGGCGATGACAAGCACTTCGGAGGGACCGGCCGGCAGATCCATGCTGACCTGAGCGTCGCTGTTTTGAAGATACATCTTGGCGGCGGTCACGTACTGGTTGCCGGGTCCGAATATCTTATCCACTTTCGGGACGGTTTCGGTGCCAAACGCCATCGCGGCGATGGCCTGGGCGCCGCCGGCCTGCAAAATTAAGTCGATCTCCAGTTTGTGGGCGATATATTCAATGACGGGGGATATATTCGCTTTCTTTCCGGGTGGGGTAGCCAGGACGATTTGCTGGCAGCCCGCCAGTCGTGCGGGGACGCCCAGCATCAGGGCCGTTGACGGTAATACCGCCGTGCCGCCGGGCACATACAATCCGACGCGCTCGATGGGACGAACTTCCTGCGTGCACTCCACCCCCGGCATCGTTTCGACTTTTAACGGCTTCGGATGCTGCGCTTCGTGAAACTGGTAAATGTTGTCGTACGCCGTATCAATCGCTTCCCGTACGTCATCGTCCAGTTGATCCTCATTAAAATTCGGCGCCCGAACCAGCGGATCCGGCTGCAGCCCGTCAAACTTCTGATTATACCGCTGCACAGCCGCATCCCCCTGCTGCTCCACCTCATCAAGGATCGGCTGAATACGATCAAAAATCTCCCGAAAATCGATCTTCGGCCGCTCAAGCAGCTTCTTTAATGACGACTCGTCCAGGTTTGAATAGTTATGGAATTTCATGGTTGTTTTGTGCTAAATACAGGTTGTTCGCTTTTAAGAAATTTTGAATTTTGGATTTTGAATTTTGAATTGCGGACGTGACTAGAATGCATTCCTGTGTTTCATTGGCACCGGTTTTAATGGGAATACTTTGCAACCAATAATAAGGCTGGAGCAAGCAGGTGCCCGGTTAACCATTCCATGCCCTCATCAATTCAAAATCCAAAATTCAAAATTCCCGAGCGAAGCGAGGGTCTAAGCAATCATACTCTCAATCGGCAGCACGACGATACCTGAGGCTCCTTCTTCTTTGAGCTTCTCCATCACTTGCCAGAATTCATCGATCGGAATCACGGTGTGGATCGCGATCATGTCTTCGTTAGCCAGCGGGACGACCGTGGGACTGTTGAGCGACGGAATGATATCTTTAATCCGTTCCATCGAATCCTTCGGCGCGTTCATCATGATATACCGGCTTCGCTCGGCCTGCTGATGTCCGTCGATCCGCAGCAAAAACTTCTCAATAAGCTCGATCTTCGCCTGTGAAATCGACTTATTCGTCTGAATAAGCTGGGTCTCGGATTCAAAAATGGTCTCAATTTCCCGCAGCCCGTTGGCTTTCAGCGTGTTGCCGGTCGACACGATATCCACGATGGCGTCGGCCACGTCCAGCCGCGGGGTGATTTCGACAGCTCCTGATATATAAATCGGTTCGATATCTACCGGCAGGTTTTCGAAGTATTGGCGGGTCAGACTCGGATAGCTGGTGGCAATCGTTTTTCCGTCGAGGTCCTCGACCGTGTCAAGGCCGCCCGATTTCGGCGTGGCGATCGACAGGCGACAAATCCCGTAATCGAGATTGCGCAGTACCGTCACATCCGCTCCGCGCTCGGCCGTCACGTTGGCTCCTACAAAACCGAGATCACAGACCCCGTCTTGCACGTATTCGGGGATGTCATCGTCCCGTATGAGCAGCAGCTCCACATCAAAGTTGTGACACTTGACCAGCAGGTTTCGTTTGTAATCGTCAAATTTCAGTCCGATGCCTTCAAGCAGCTGAATCGTTTTGTCGGTCAGCCGACCGCTTTTCTGCAGCGCGATTCGAAGGGTGTCGGTGTCGTTTACCGGATTAGGCATAAACAGTAATTCATTAAATATTTGGAAAATCAGTAGTTGATTCTTTCAAAGAGGGGAAATATAAAAAAAATTAGCCTATAAACAGTGAAAAAAGGGAGGTGGGAATCAGGGGACACGCCCCCGGGCGGGAAATTTTAACATAATTCGTTTCTTGCGGGCATTTTGCGTTTGTAAAACATTCTCCATTGCAGGCTGTAGTTTTCGTCTTTCCGGTTCAGAAAATTTCCCGCCCGGGGGCGTGTCCCCTGATTCCGGTGCCGTTTATCACTGTTGTGGTGGGAAGCAGATAGGATATGTTTGATGCATCTGTCGAATGGAGTTATTAATCAATTAAGATTCGCTTCCTTATTTAATAAGGAAATATGGGTAAAATTTGTAAAGAAGTTGAATTTAACGCAGATTGTTTATGATTAAACTATTCAAAAAATAAGAGGGGAATATGCCAATTAATACAAAAAATTGTAGATGCGAGCACTTGACTAAAGCGGTGTTTTTAAATAGGTGATTCAAGCTCGAATTTGTATCAATTCAATGAATAGATTGCACTATTACTTTAATTGGTAATTGCTAAACTTTAATACAGTGGTTCCACATTTCGATTCGTCTTTCAAATTATTTTTGCTTTTCCTGTTGGGAATGGGGCTGCCGTTGACTTTACAAGCCCAATCCGACGGTAAGCAGTCTAATGATTCAAATACACTTCGCATATCGGGTGGAATTAACCGTGCCTTTATGAGTGGAGACATTCATGACAATGGGGGTTATTATTTGCTATCGACTGGTATTTCTTACACTTATATGCCAAAGGAGCCATATGGATTTTCTATTGGACTATTCTATGAAAGTAAAGGAGGGAAAAAAGTACCTGGTTTTTGGGCGATATTTCCCAATCCTTCTCTCGGTGCTACATATTTTCAGCAATTAAATTATATAACATTTCCGATCCATGTGGTTTATCAACAGGAAGTAAACGATAACATAAACATTAGATATAGATCTGGATTGTATTACGGTTATTTGTTGGAATGGATAGAAATTGTTGATTATCACAGGGAGCAATACGCTACCGAACGAATTAGAAAAGAAATTAACCACCTGAAGCGTTCAGATTATGGAATCCAGGTAGGAGTTGAGGGCTATTACTCCTTAAATCACAATTTCTCGATAAGTCTCCAATTAGTGCATAGTGCAGGAATACGAAATATCGAAGATACAGAGGGTTATTATAGTCCTCTCAGAACAAATGCCACTCAACTTTCCCTGGGACTGGTGTATAAATTATAAGAAATGCTCCCCAATTTAATTTGGTCAGCTTCTCAATATTCCTGAAACTTTTTAATATTTTTGATTAAAGTAATGAATAAAGATGTTTAGAGTGCATTTGCCGAATAAAAGGCCATAACCCTCTCTACTCCAACTTTTCCTTATCTTTTATAATGGAACTTCATCCATAGAAAGTCGTTCCGTTCTATTATTGCTACTAATTTCAATGGTGAGTAAGGAATGGATTATGATATACCCGAATAAATATTTTTAAAAATCTTCCCTACCGTTAACTGGAGCTTTATCCGGCGAAGACACGCGCCTGTGGGAAACAATTTTCTGATCCGGAAAGATGAAGACTACAGGTGACGCAAGTGAATGTTCTACAACCATCCTATGCCGGCAAAAAACGAGTTATGTTAAAATTTTTCCCACAGGCGCGTGTCTTCGCCCGCATCCTCCTCCCTTTAAGCCCCTAAATTCAAGACCTAATATATTATTCCGGGCTGCTTTCCGTTTAAGAGGTGGTCGCGATGCGCCGCCAATATTTTGACACGTTTGCAAAAGGCAAAGAAAGTGCTTTACAAGCGTCCCCAAAAGTGTGTATCTTTACCGTTTTTTGAAGTTAGGGCTCCAAGCTCCAAGCTCCAGGCTCCACGGTAACACTGGCTGGTAGTAATGAATTTAAGAATAAAATAGCTTTGCGAGCTCGTATAATCGCGTGCACCCGAGTAAAATTAGAGTTCGTGGAGCATGGAGCTTGGAGCCTGGAGCAATCCATCATATTCACACAGTAGCAGCTATTAATTACATCTATGAAAGAAATTCGCAACTTTTGCATTATCGCGCACATTGATCACGGGAAGTCGACGCTGGCCGATCGGCTGCTCGAGCGTACCGGGTCTATATCGGAGCGGGAGTTCCATGATCAGATGCTGGATGACATGGATCTGGAGCAGGAACGGGGGATCACGATCAAGTCGCATGCCATCAAGATGATCTATGAGCGTCCGAGTGGCGATGAGGTGATTTTCAACCTGATCGACACCCCGGGTCACGTGGATTTTTCCTACGAAGTATCTCGTGCGCTGAAGGCTTGCGAAGGTGCGCTGCTGGTCGTGGATGCGGCCCAGGGCGTGGAGGCGCAGACGATTTCGAATCTCTACCAGGCGCTGGAGCAGGACCTGGAGATTATTCCCGTGCTGAATAAAATTGATCTGCCGGGCGCCGATGTCGAAGGAGTCGCACAGCAGCTGATCGATCTGATCGGATGCGATTTTGAAGATATCCTGCAGGTTTCCGGCAAGACGGGCGAGGGCGTTGAGCATATGATGGAGGAAGTCGTCAAACGCGTGCCCGCGCCGGGCCGCGATGCGGACAAGCCGCTGCGGGCGTTGATTTTTGATTCGAAGTTTAATACCTACCGCGGATCGGTGGTTTATGTGCGGGTGATGGAGGGCACGCTCGAAAAGGGACAGGGCATCCTGTTTATGCAGACCGGCAAGAAGTATGAGGCCGATGAGCTGGGGTACCTGCAGATGAAGCAGGTGCCGACCGAGTCCCTCGAAGCCGGAGAGGTCGGATATGTGATCGGCGGAGTCAAATCGCTGGAGGATGCCCGCGTGGGTGATACGATTACCTCGGTGGATAATCCGGCCGAGAAACCTATCCCCGGATATAAGGAAGTGAAGCCGATGGTGTTCAGCGGACTTTATCCGACCGACACCGATGAATTTGATGAACTGCGAACGGCGCTTGAGCGACTTCAGCTTAACGACGCCTCCCTGACGTATCAACCGGAGACGTCCAAGGCGCTTGGATTTGGGTTTCGGGCGGGATTTCTCGGACTCCTGCACATGGAGATCATCCAGGAGCGGTTGGATCGCGAATTTGATATCGATATTATTACCACGGTCCCGAACGTTGAATATGAAGTGGTTATGAAAGAACCCGGCAAGGAGCGTGAAAAGCTGGTGGTCGATAATCCCAGTGAAATGCCGGAGGTCGGTCTTATCGAAGAAGTCTATGAGCCGTTTATTAAAGCAACGATATTGACGCCGGCCGAGTATATCGGACCGATAATGGAACTGTGTGAGAACCGCCGCGGCGAGTTTGTTACTCAGCTCCATATGCAGAGCAACCGGGTCGAAATCCAGTATGAGCTTCCGCTGGCCGAAGTAGTGTTTGATTTTTACGATCAACTCAAAAGTGGCTCCCGCGGGTTTGCCACATTTGATTACGATTTTATCGAATATCGGGCCAGCGACCTGGTGCGGCTGGATATTCTGCTCAACGAAGAGCCGGTCGACGCGCTCTCGAGTATTGTTCATCGCGACAAAGCCTATGCACTGGGACGTAAGCTGTGCAAGAAACTGAAAGACCTGATTCCGCAGCACCAGTTTCAGGTACCCATACAGGCCGCGATCGGCAAGGATGTCATCGCCCGGGAGACCAAGAAGGCGCTCCGCAAGGACGTTACGGCGAAGTGTTACGGCGGGGACGTATCGCGGAAACGCAAGCTCCTTGAGAAGCAGAAGGAAGGTAAGAAACGGATGAAACAAGTCGGTACCGTTGATATTCCGCAGGAAGCATTCCTGGCGGTGTTGTCGATGGACGATGACGATTAATGAAAATCTCAGTTGTACGATAGCACTATGAAAAAATATTCCACGTATTATTTCCGAACGGTTCTTTTAACGCTTTTCCTGACGCTGTCGCTAAGCACAGCGACCCAGGCCCAGCGAAGTCTGCTGGATGTTCCCACTTTTGAAAAATTGTCGTATTCTCTTTTGCAGGATTCTTCCCGGTATTTCAACACCTTGAACTGGACGGGACAGGGGCTTCAGAACAAAGTTACGATCGATGATATCCCCACGATGGAACTGCGGGCTCGACTTCAGGCCTTGTTTGGGGACCCGACCAAGACGGTCCGCGATGTGTACCAGGAAGGGAAATTCGGTCAATCGGCCGGGGCCACCATACAATTTGAGTATATCCTGGTGGTTGACGGGAAGATTCCGTTGACGATCATGGATACCAACGGTCCCTTTACGACCGGACTTACCTACGGGGGAGCCAGTCGCTATATCGATCTGTATCCCCAGATCAAGCGAACGCTTTCGGAAAAGTTGATGGAAGTGGATACCCTCGCCTCATTTTCCGATCTTTTTTATCGGCCGGAGAAGGACCAATGGTATGAGGTAAGTTACAGGAACGGTGAATTTTTACGGGAGAAGATCGATTCCCCACGGGGGATCCGCTATAATGGTCGTTAGGGTGTGGTAATCTATAAGAATGAAAAATAGGTATTACGTATAATTTAAATTTTTTGAGAAAGGAACAGCATATTGGCAAAAAAGAAGCATAATTCAGAAAAGCAGTCGAAGCGGGACAAGCAAGCCGAGCGTTATGAGCAGGAGCGAAAGAAAGCTAAATCATGGGCGCGTGAGTGGATGGACGCCCTGCTTTTTGCCGTGGTAGCGGCTATTATTATTCGCACTTTTTTCTTCGAGGCTTATCGCATCCCCACGCCCTCGATGGAAAATACGTTGATGACCGGTGATTTTTTGGTGGTTTCGAAGATTTCCTACGGTCCTCGCACCCCCATTTCGATCGGCATCCCCTTCACCGGTGTTTATTTGCCGGGCGTTGAACTTCCGTGGACGCGCTTCCCGGGTTATGATGATATCGAGCGGTATGATATCGTGGTTTTTAACTATCCGATCGACATCGCCCCCATTTCGCAGAAGACCAATTATATTAAGCGATGTGTGGGGGTCCCGGGGGATACGTTGGCCATTCGCGACAAGATGCTCTACGTAAATCACGATCGTGCAAAAGATTTTGAGACGGTTCAGTATAATTATGAAGTGCGTGTACGCAAGCAGGTCCGGCTGAGTCCCTACAAGATTGAAACGGCCGGCGGTACGCTGCGGGGCGTTCACGGGGAGTCCTATATCATTACGATGACGGATCAAGTGGCCAATAAGCTACGTAACTGGCCGGAAGTCACCAGCGTGAACTACTTTGTATTGCCCGACAATCGCAATGAATATGCCAAGAAAGATTATACGTTTTCATCGGGCTTCATGAATCACGATCACATGCCGGACGTGGTGGTGCCTTTCAAGGGACAAACTATCGAGTTGACGCAGGAGAACTGGCATATCTATCGGAATGTCATAGAGCGATACGAAAACAACGAAGTTCACCGCGAGAATGGCAAGTTCTACATCAACGGGGAGCAGACCAACCGGTACACGGTCAAGGATAATTACTACTTCATGATGGGTGACAACCGCGACAACAGCCAGGACAGCCGCTACTGGGGATTTGTCCCCAAAGACCACGTCATCGGCGAAGCCGCCCTGATCTACTTCTCATGGTCAAAAGAAGATTACATGCCGAGGTTCAATAGAATTTTCAATATAATTAATTGAAAATTCTATTGAATGGCTCGAGGCTCAAAGCCCGAGGCTGGAGGCTTTGCAGGTATTTGGGGGGGTAGTTAGATAATATAATTTCCAGCTTGTAATAATGAATGTGTTACATGCCAATAATACAAGCAAAGCCTCCAGCTTCGAGCCTCGAGCGGTCAGATTCCAGCCTCTGGAATCTGACCTCAATCTGCGATTGATTTGCCTTTTTCTCCTTCTTTCACGGCCAGTTGTCCGCAGCCGGCGTCGATGTCTTCGCCGCGGCTGCGGCGGACGGTGGCGGTGACGTCGTTGTCGGTCAGAATGGAAAGGAATTGATCGAGCCGTGATTCCTGGGCTCTTTTCAGTTCGACGCCCTCGACGTTGTTGTACATGATGATATTGACCTTGCTGGGGATCCAGTGGGCGATGGTGGAGAGTTTTTCGGCGTCTTCGGGAGTATCGTTGAATTGATTGAATAGCAGGTACTCGAAGGTGACCGGCTTGTGCAGGCGCTCGAAATAATGGGTCAGCGCATCCTTGAGATTTTCCAGGTTGAGGGATTTGTTGATCGGCATGATCTCATCCCGCTTTTCGTCGTCAGCGGCATGCAGGGAAACGGCCAGGTTAAAGGGCTGTCGCTCGTCGGCCAGTTGCTTGATCTGTTTGGTCAGGCCGACGGTCGAAACCGTAATGCGCTTGGGAGATATATTCAGGGTCTCCGGATCACTGATGATGGCCGTCGATTCCATGACAGCATCGTAATTATGCAGCGGCTCGCCCATCCCCATATAGACGATATTGGTAACGCCTTTGTCGAATTTTTCACGAGCCACTTCATCCAAATATTGAACCTGGTCGACGATCTCCCCGTGGGAAAGGTTGCGAAAGTGACCCATTTTTCCGGTGGCGCAAAACGAACATCCGAATACACATCCTACCTGGGAAGACACGCAAACCGTAAGACGCTTGGCGTATCCATCGTCATCGAAGTCGGGAATGAGCACCGACTCCATATGGTATCCCCCTTTAATCTCAAAAAGGAATTTAATGGTGCCGTCGGACGATTCCTGCCGGCGGACCAATTCTATCCGATTCACCTCTGCAATCTCCTCCAGCCGGGACCGCAGATCCTTCGAGAGATTGGTCATTTCCTCGAAACCGGACACCCCTTTTTCATAAAGCCATTTGTATATCTGGTCGCCGCGAAAAGATTGCAGATCCAGTTCGCTGCAGAAGTCGGCAAGCTCCTCACGCGTGAGGCTTTTTAAATCGGTTTTTTCGGTGGTGTCTTTTTTTGTTACAGTGCTGTCGGACATAAGTTACGTGCCGGGTTCGGGGATTACGTTATTTAAATGGCTTTGAAGGCAAGATGATCGGATTTCGAACTCTTGCCTATAATTAAGGGATAACTTATGGATTTATTGTGAGGTTTGGTGGATGGGGTATTGGATTTTGTTGAAGATTTTGAGCTTTAATTATTGTTGTTTGCTTTAATGGTCCTCCCCCTTTCCCCCTCCGAAGGGGGATTTAAAAGCAACCGAGGTGAAAAAACGTCCCCCTTCGGAGGGGGGAGGGGGAGGACAAATCTCTCCTCTGAATCCACTTCCCCAACCATAATCTAGAGTTCAGAGGGGGCGCTCCATTCCAGAAAAGAGGGGAGGACCCAAAAATAATAATCCCGAATTCCGGCTATTTATCGAAGTTATCCGGAAAGCCCTACTTCAACGTGGCATTCAATTTAATATTAACCCCTTTCAGTGCCTTCGACACCGGACAGCCGTTCTTGGCGGCTTCGGCGGTTTCCTGGAAGGTATCTTCATCGATGCCGGGAATTTCGGCTTCCATGTTGAGCACGATCGTGCTGATGGCGAAATCACCATCCACCTCTTCAATCGTTACATCTGCACTGGTTTCGACGCTTTTGGGCTCATATCCCGCTTCACCAACAGCCCCGGAAAAAGCCATGGAGAAGCACCCGGCATGGGCCGCACCGATCAGTTCTTCAGGGTTGGTGCCGGGTTCATCCTGGAAACGGGTGGTGAAGGAGAAGGGGGCTTCAAACGCGCCGCTTTCTCCCTTCATGTTTCCGTTGCCTGTTTTCAAATCGCCTTCCCACTTTGCACTTGCTTTTCTTGTTGGCATAATGGTCTAATGGTTTGGTTAAAGTTCTAATAAATTCCGTTTTGCTTTCTGCCGACATGATTACAACAAAGAAACCAGCACACTTCATTTCATCGTGATGGATTTTTTTCTTCCCCCTTCGGAGGGGGAAGATCCTCTTCCAATAAAATTGGAACCGGATAAGGGGGAGGACGAAGCCCTCATCTCAATCCACTTCCCCAACCTTAATCCAAAGTTTAGAGGGGGGAAGGGGGAGGACGAAGCAGTTTAATTATTGAATATGACAGGAAAATTAATATACTTATACGCATTTTGCAGGAATCTTCCGAATATAAAAATTAATGCTTTATATGGTCCTCCCCCTTACACCCCTTCCAAAGGGGGAATTTTTAATTTTCGGTGCCGGGATTAGGGTTAGAGTCTGGGGTTGACGATGTTGTTGTAAATGGCGCCGAAGCTGTAGCTGATGCCAACCCGTCCGTAAAAAGAGTAGGAGGTAGCCTGTTGACGTAAATTAAGCAAGACTTCTTTGTCGGTCGCATCATCGCGGGGAATGGATATCTGATCGTTGATAAACGAGTACCGACCATACAGGTCGATCGAAAATCCCTTGAATATTTTCAGCTCCAGGGAGGAGTTGAATGTCAGCCGATTTAAGTCGAAATCGTGCATGTAGTTGGAGTGCCGAATCATGAAGTCCACCGTCCCCCAGGGCTGCGTGTACTCCATGCGGGCGGACAGAGCCTGCTGGAGCAGGTATTCTTCATGTTTAAGATAGATTGTTTCGTTTCGGTAATCGTTGTATTTGGGAGTAATGCGGTAGCGAAAACTAAACTCCCTCGTGTTGTATTCAGAATAGGGAAAGATGTTGTATTCGACCACCGGACTGACGGCTGCGGAAAAATCTATGTTTTGATAGGAGGATCGGTTCACATTTGAAAAAGCGCCGAGGGACCAGTGATCGGAGAGACTTTTTGCTATAATTCCGTGATAGTCGTGCGACATTCTTCGACTCGTAAATTCGGTGCTGTCGTTTAGTTCGTACCGGCTCCAGTCGATATTGGTGTTCAGATCAAATCTTATCTTCCATACTTTGGTAATCCGTTCAGCTTCGGCCGATCCATAATAGCTCAGGGACTTCCGGGTTTGTCGTCCGCTGGCGGAGACAAATGAGCTTAGTTCGAACATCCAGTTATTCCATCGATCCCGATCTTCCCCGGGTTGATCAGCGGCCGGTTTTTTATAGGTGATATCGATTTGATTGGCCAGGTCGGATACCGCCACATACTGCATCAACCCTAATTTGATATAGTGCGTTAATCCCTTTCGCCGATCGTCCTGGGAATCTGTTTCGGGTGAGAAGTAGGTGAGGGTATCATTTCTACCGGCATAATTTTGTCGTCCGTGAAACATCAGGGTAAACTCCACGCCGCTGCCGCCGGTGCGTGCTCGGGTAAGTAATAGCTGCACGTCGGCATCGTGACGATCACGGACGTAGTTGACAAAGGTTATGTTCGATTTAATGTAATTGCGGGGGCAGTAGTCGCAGTCCAGGTAAAAATCAATTTTTTGCTGGTCGGTTCGGGAAGTATCGGTCGTGTCCAAAGGACTGGCCTCGGCTGAGGGAGAAGAGAGAAAAAGTGCAAAAATGATACTGAAGGTTATCTTCAGGGGGGTTGCGGAGGCTATATTACTTAATGATTTCATGTATACGTATTCAATCTGTTATTGAAAAATAAGGGATGTCAAAAGCTCTTGGCTAAGACAGTAAATACCTTCTATTCGCTACTCATGCAGGATGAATAAGCAATTGAAGATTATCCAAAGTAAATCGAGCGTAATAGTCAATTCGATTAACAGCGGAATAGAGAAGATTACATTTTTGTCATTGGTATTCGCTGTTGATATTCAAGAACCCGATAAACCTTTGAATTTATCTAGTAAAGAAAGGAAAATTTAGGGAAATGTCAGCTAAGAAAGGTTAATAAGAGTCATTCGAAATAACGTATATAGACTTCTGATCAATTGTTTCCTATAAGGTCCTTTCCCCTTTCTCTGCCGACAGTGGTCGGGACAGGCAGCCGAAGGGAGAATGTAAGGCAACCGAGGTAAAAAAACGAAAAAGTTGATAGAATCTTACTGTATGAAATGCAACAGTTCCCGGCACTCGTCGGCTAATATGCCGCCACCCAGAGCCGGTGGATTTTGGTGCAGATTAAAAATTTTGCTAGCTGATAGCGCTTCGGGATATCGTTCCTGGCCGAGGGACAACTCCTCCAATGCTATCCCAAAATAAACCGCTTCGAGGTGGGCCGTGATACAGGCTGCGGCACACATTGGACAGGGTTCGACGGTGGTGTATAAGGAATAACCGGGAAACCTGATTTCATGGGTTAATTTGCCAAGTTCCCGGAGGGCTTGCAGGATGGCATGACCCGTAGGATCGTACTGAGCCGGATCGGCGTCTGAAACAGATACCGCCACCTGGTCTCCCATCGCCAATACCGCACCGAAAGCCGAATCGGCCTCCCGAGCTTTCTCAATCGCCAACCGCATGTGGGATTTGTACATGACAGTGATTTATAATTTATAATTAATGATTAATGATGGCATGACAGCCTTTTAAGGCCATACCTGGTAATACCTTCACTGTAACCTGTAATCATTAATTATTCATCATAAATCATTAATCAACAAACGCTAGTTTGCATCAACGTTCAAATACCGGTTCAAATACTCGGTGTAGGTCTCGTAGAGCAGGTAGTAGCTCTCGCGATTGTAGGCTACGCCGTGGGCTCCCGGAGGATAGATGCGCAGGTCGGCGTCGATGCCGGCGTCGGTCAGTTCTTTGATGAACTGGAAGGTGTTGCGCACGTGTACGTTTTCGTCCATCGCTGAATGCGCGATAAACATTTCACCTTTCAGGCTGTCGGCATAGGTCTGCGATGAGCTTTTGATATATCCCTCATTGTTATTCTCCATAAGACCCATGTAGCGCTCGGCATAGATGGAATCGTACAAGCGCCAGTCGGTCAGCGGTGCTCCCACCAGTCCCGCTTCAAATACATCGGGATGGGTCGTCATGGTGTACGTGGTCATGTATCCCCCGTAACTGTGTCCCCGAATGGCGGTTTTGTCGGGATCGATCCAGGATTGCTGACTCAGGTATTCGGCCAGGGCGACAAAATCGTTGGCTTCCCATTTGCCGAGCTGTCTGTAGACGATC
>CAJXOW010000065.1 GCA_913057825.1 uncultured Balneolaceae bacterium
CATCGAGCAGCATCCTAACTAAGAGCTATTAAAAAAGCTCCTCCTGCCGAGAGGCGGGAGGAGCTTTTTTTATTTGAGCATGCAGATAATGTTGCAATAGAAGGGGGCAAGTCTTAAGCGGTTATTACGGGCAGGTACCGAAAGATTAAGGAAATGACCCGATTTTAAAGCTGGACCCGGAGTGTCCTGAACCCATTAGACGTTTAGACGAACAGGATCAACTTGACAGGTATTGATCCTCTGAGTAATGGCGCTATAAAAGATGTTCAAACGCAGAATGGTAGAACACGGCTTGCTACCTAAGTTACGCGTCAGGTCTGGTCACATTCCATATTTGTCATGGAAATAGATAAAGCCTGCAAGTCGAAATCATCGGACCACAACAGAAATAATGTCCAGGTTTAGGTAGTTTTGGATGATTTTGACATAGCATAGTGAGCCTAATTTTAGGGATATCGGTCCACTGATATCCTCCCGACAGCTGTCGAAATTTACAGTAGATTTATAAAAGTCTAAAAGCCTTATGGAAACGGCCAGAATTCAGAAGAGGCGATCGAATAGTAGATAGGGAGCTCAAGTAAGGGAAAGCAAAATACCCATCCGAATATAGACATATATAAAACGACCGGAAATGAGGCAAACTCGTGCGTATACAACTGGAACCGATGGAATCTTTCCCCTTTGACCTTTCAGCTTTCCCCTGGAATGAATCCCGAAAAGATCTCGGGATTCATTCTTCCACTTCCGGTATATGCTTATTCACTCTCACGTGGTAATAGGGTTTATCTTGGCCGGACAGATCTTTATCGGTTCTGATGGCTTTGTGATAGACTTCGTTCCAGCGTCTTTGAGCAGTCCGGGACACCTCAAAATTATTTAATACAAATTGAGCGAAATCCAATCCCTTATTGTAAGCTCCGAACCCAATATAGAAGCTATTGAAGTTCATGAAACGATCGCCCATATTTAATTGTGCTCGTTTAGACGGGATATCGGTAGTAAAATCCTTTACTTCGGATTTAACCCGGTCGAATTGTCTCATAGCTACCAGTATATGGATATAATCGGCAAATTCTTCATAATTACCGGGCTGGATTGCTAATGAACACTGATAGGAACAAAGTAAATACGATCCGATAATAGCTTGTAGTTTACGTCCCCAGAAATGGGGTCCATAGTTTTTTCTGGATTCATGTGTCAAGTATCCCACCGTATCTTGAATGACCTTGTGCCGGACATAGGGATTCTTCTCGTATTTTTTGTTCCGAATTTTTTTATTGTTGGTTAACTTTTCTGCCAGGTCAAAACTGAATTTCCCCAGCCAGCTGATTAAGGATAAATCGGTCGAGTCTGTATTTAAAAAATGAAGGGTAGCAACCAGTCCTTGTTTGTACTGTTTATTATTATGAAAGTATCGAAGGGTATCTATATTCACCTCGACCGGTTGGAAACGCTCGGGAATGGGACAGTCGCAAGCCTCGGGCAGGGAATCGGGAGAAAAGAAAAGGGTGAGTGCAATTAAGATATTAATCATGCTGAGGTATTTAACTGAAAGTTATCAATATTTTCTTTAATAAAATCATAGAGCCCTTTGGAAAACCGGGCGGCGGTTCCGAAGTATTAAGTTTTTCGGTAAATAGATAAAAAATATGTTGTAGTTGACAGGCATTTTTCATGGTCTGCGGATATTTAAACGAACTCAAAAAGAGAAAAACTTTCGAACGAGGAACCGCCGCCCGGTTTTTCAAAGGGCTCTCATAAATAATATAAAAAATCATGCTAATGAAAATATACGGTGTAATTCATGTCTGTACCATGTTATTGTGAATGTTTAAACAAAAATGTGTCAGCTTGCCGGGTACAAATAAGTGATTGTAAATTAACCCATAATTCTTGTATATTATGCTAGGTTTGCGAAAAACGTCGCTTATTTGGCATTGATTATGCCGTTAAAATTCCTTAGATATTATCACAGTTATAGAAGGAAAGAAAAATGATTTTCCATCGCAATCTAATTGTCGTACATTTCCACAGGTCGCATTAATTTCAATAACTCAAATCAAACAGGAAACAAGATGAATTATATGCTACGGAAGTTTTCGATAGCTGCTGGATGCTTGTTATTTATAGTATCCTTCAGCTTTTCAAACGTTTTTGCCCAGGAGTCGATACTGGGTCCGTATACACCTGACTCCAATACGGTCATTCTGATGCACTTCGATGACAGTCTGACCATTGAGTCCGGTGCTAATATTTCGGCACCGCCGGAAGCTATTCCCTATGCGGAATCGGACGGCGTAACCGTACCGGACTCCAGTGCACTACCTGCCCTTGGAGGGTCATTGCACTTGAATAATTTGCCTTCCGATGTAAATGCGGATAATGATATTTACAACTTCATTGCCATATCACACTTTGAAGGTGGACATTATCCCAAAAATCCAGATAATGGATTGTTCTATCCTATTAATACGGATAAATGGGGTACACACTATGATGCAATGCAATTGGCCGATGATTTTACCATCGAGGCCTGGGTCCGTATCGGTGGATGGCATTCCGATTGGATGCAGTTGCTAACAAAACCGGGTGAAGGAATTTCTACCACCAACAACTGGCAATTTGACAACTACGAACTTCGAGTTCGACCTAACCGAAGTGGCCCGGATGCAGGAAATGGATTTGTTGACGGTGGTTGGCATCCGGCTGACTCCTCTGTTAATAGCAATGGATGCTGCTGGGGTAATAACCTGGAAACTGGCAATGTCGTGCAAGCGGGCAATTGGTATAAGATTACCATGGTCAAGGACCGTTCTCAAAAGTATGGTCTGTTGATGGTTCATGATGTAGATGGAAATCTGGTTGACAGCTACCAACGCATTCATGCCAACGATTCTCTCATGATTTCAGATACCGCCCAACACAACGATATTTTTGTAGGGTGGAACCCATACTGGAATATCGGACCGAATTATACCCCTGATGAACTCGGAGATGCCAGTGGATTAGGCGATCTCGGGTTTCGGGAATTTTATGGTAACATTGATGAACTTCGGATTAGTAATTCGGTAAGAACTTATGATGACGTAGGTTCTTTTGTTGCGTTAGGTGCCGGTAGTCCGGATTTGATAAACAAGCCGGCCGTTATACCTGCAACCAAGGATAGTATTTCATTTGCCATCGAAATTGCAAGTTATAACACAGGCAATTTAGATCCGACGGTGAATCTCCACTATAATGTCGGTGGATCAGGATGGCAGACCCAAGAAATGAATCAAGTAGGACCTCAACGCTATGAAATCACCCGCGAGAACTTCTCGGGCGGTAACGTCAGTTATTATGTAAGTGCTGAAGTTGGCGACGACACCTTTACCTATCCGGAAGGAGCCAGTGACGGAGTCAATAATCTGAGCTTCCTGGTAGACTTCCTCGATGCTCGAGTGTTGAAGCTCAGCTTTGAGAATGGTACGACTCCTGTAATGGACAGTTCCAGCTTCGATCAGACGGTAACGGTCGTGGGAGATACGACTTATAACACGCTTGGATTCGATGGAACCTGGTCTTATGAACTCGGACCGAATAGCGACCTGGCGTTGTTTAATACGCCCTCGGTTGCTTCCGGAGACATCGCCGTTGATCTCTGGTTCCGTCCCAACGAGGTCCCGAGCGACAGCTCCCGACTCGTTGCCAAGGAAGCGGAAGGTGATTCTTCGATGGTCAACTACTCCATCTTCTTTAAAGACGGTGAGTTGAGAGGTCGTGCATCCGGTGCCGGTGACGTTGAGCTGGATACGGCTGTTTCACCAAATACGTGGTACCGCGTACTTTACATGGTGAACAAGAATGCTCACTCCATCCAGCTCTGGAATGCACAAGGCGAAATGATTGCCTATGATGTAGAGAAAACGTCCGGTGCACCTGTACGAGACAACGGACCGTTGTTTATCGGTCAGGGCAACTTGTATCCCGACAGTGCATTCAGCGGACTCGTTGATGGTGTTGAGATTCACAACTATGCGGCCAAAACCGGTCCGTTTGTAGTAGAGAATATTTCGGAATACATCTCGATACCGGACACGGTAGCCGATTACCAGATTAATGCCAATATCTACAATTCGGGTGGCGGAGAACTGACCGCACGTCTGCATTACCAGGGCCAGTTTGGCTGGACATTCCTCGAGATGAATCAAAAAGATGCTGAAACGGAACTCTACAGTAAGCCGATTACCAAGCAGGAAGCTCCGAAGGAGATTCCGTATTATCTCGAAATAATGACTGGACCTTACAGTGCAGAGTTTCCGCAGGGTGCAGGTCAAAGCGAAGATTCCACGAACTTTGACTTCGCCGTGTATGAAACGTATGCACAGGTGCTGGACGTCAACTTTGAGGACTTTGAAAATGGCGTTCCTGTTGATACCTCTACGTATAGTGAGTTTCATGACTTCTCTATCGTAGTAGACGGTGATCAGGCGCCAACCTTCCCGAACGACGCGGTTGAAGGTAAGAAGTCGATGCATATCCAGAAGCAGGATACCAGTTATCTGAGCATCGATTCCAAGTTCCTGGCGACGGATGAGATCACGATGACCTTTGCCTTCAAGCCGACGGACTTCGATCCGGATCTTGATGGCGGTTGGCAGTATTATCGATCCATCCAGATTATTACCAAGAATAATGGCGGAGATATATTGTCCTTCGGTTCTCCCCACTATGCAGATGCATACTACTCTGCGGCAATTAATAACGAGCGCTACAGCGACCAGCCGCGGACGCTCGTGGGACGTACCATGACCGAAAACCAGATTGCCATGGGTAATGAGCGGGCCATGCATGACGGGCTGGACATGGATTCCACCCTTCAGGTCGGCAAGTGGTACAAGGTCCACTTCGAGTATGCCATTAACGATACGGCCTTTACCCAATTGATGGATGCCGACGGTAACATTATCGAAGAAGTCGGCATGAAGACTGATGATTTCGGTCGCATGTTCAAAAATGATGAGCCGCTGACGCTCGGCCTGCATGATCTGCATGGCGTTCAGGAGCCTGATTTCTTCGGCCGCAGTGCTCACTACGATGGTCACATCGATGATGTCGAAATATACAACTACGCGGCTACCCAAAAACCGCCGCAGATCACCGGTGTAACAGAAATGGATACGGCCGTAACAGGCAACGCTCAAACCGTGGAAGCCACGGTAACCCGTAACGGTAACGAGCCGGTCTACCTGGTATGGAGAACGAAAACTTCCTACGGAACCAGCGCATGGGATTCCACGATGATGTCGGTCGATTTTACCGGCGAGAACTACAGTGCTGATATCCCATCACAAGATGCCGGTACCGTGGTCCAATACTGGGTAGGAACGCAGAACGACTTTGGAACGACTTCCTCTTCCGATATGAAGTGGGTGCCGTTCTACATGCAAGATATGACCAAGCCTACGCTCATACTCGACTTTGAAGAGGGTAGCGGAGACTTCCAGGATAAGTCCGACTTCGGTTGGAGAGTGAAGAAAGCTGGTAAATTCGCCAGTTCGCCGAATTATACGAAGGACGCTATCAAAGGCGAATACGCGCTCAACTTTGAAGCCGAAGACTCAACCTACATTGAGATTCCGGCTCCCTATCCGTTCCTGAATCACAAGACCTTTACGGTCGATATGTGGGTCAAGCATCATCGTGAAGCCAATACCAACGTTCGACTGCTCAGCAAACCGGGTACGGATGCAGATGGTCTTGCCTGGTGGCAGCAGAACTTCGAAATGAAAGGTATCGGCGGCGGAAGCTGGACCTTCGGTGGCTATATGGCCGACACTACCCTCGACTTCGGCGACCGGTTCATTGTGAACCACCTCGACGATTCAACGCGATTCGGTAGTGACCAGGTCAAAGCTTCGCTCGAAGACAGTACATGGTATCATTACCGCTATGTACAGGATCTGGGGAATGACAGCGTCCATGCCGCGATTACGACGGCAGACGGACAGACCGTTGTTCAGACTTCCTTCGAGATTGCAGGCGACATGAATCTGGCCCCGGTCTTTACAAGCGGCCCTTTCCAGATTGGTCATGCCGGACCCGACAGCGCAGATACTCAACCGTACTTCGACGGTGTTATCGACCACCTGAGAATCAGTCGTACGATACCGGCTGACTTAAGCGCACCTGCCGGACCGGGTAACGATCTGCCGGACAAATTCAGTCTCGGCGACAACTACCCGAATCCGTTCAACCCGACCACGACGATTGAATATGCACTGCCGAAGAGCACGGATGTGACGCTCACAGTGTATAACCTGTTGGGTCGAGAAGTAGCTACCCTGGTTAACAGCAAGCAGCAGGCTGGACGTCATCAAGTACAGTTCGACGCCAGCAGCCTTGCAAGTGGTGTCTACTTCTACCGCATCACGACACCTGAATTCAACAAGGTGCGCAAGATGATGCTCATTAAGTAGCGTCGAGCAACATCACAGCAAAGCAGTTTTCAAAAACTTCCCCTGCCGAGAGGCGGGGGAAGTTTTTTTTTGCCTCACAGAGTTCACGGGAAAAGCCGGGCGGCGGTTCCTTGCTCGTATACTTTTCTTCGTTTAAGGACATTTATAGTTGATTGCCCTGTATTAGATTGGAGTTATAGAAGCTTGATACCCAGAAAATTATTATGCTTCGGAACCGCCGCCCGGCTTTTCCCGTGAACTCTGTGAGCTTTGAAATAAATTTTTGATAATAGGTAAGATTCGCCATAAAATTACTTGCGTTAAGCTAGATTTTGTTGAAAATTGATAACGCCATTTTCTATTCCCTTAAATTCGAAATTGATATATGAGAACTCATCGACAAGTATTTAAAATAAATCTGGCCGTTGCCGTATTATTTTTAATCATTTCGGGCACATTACCTCTACAGGCATCAGCTTATATACCTCAAGAAAAAAATGAATCCCCTCAAGCTGAAGAACAAAAACCTGAGATAACGCACGGTCCCGTGCTGGGGAATCCCACGGCTCATTCTATGCGTGTTTGGGCCCGGCTTTCCACTACGGGGAGCTTCAAGGTTTCTTATTTGTCGGAGTCCGGTGAGGTTGGTAGTGAAGAGGATACAGTTCTGTTAAGGGATGATAACTCCGGATTTGTGACGCTGGAGGGACTGCAGCCGGACACCCGCTACCGGTATACGGTGTCGGTTCCGGGAACCAAATCATCGAAGTCGGGTTCCTTTAAAACTTTGCCCCATCCGGATCATTACCGGCACGAAAAATACAATCCGGAGGGATTGTTCAATTTCAGTTTCGAACACGGCAGTTGTAATATCATGGATCCGCGGGACGATTATCTGCCGGCCATGCCCACTTATAAAACGATGAATGAGGAAATCAGTGACCAGGTCGATTTTCAAATCATGAACGGCGATTTCACCTATGAATACTGGGCCGGACGTGATCTGCCGGTGGATGAATGGCAGAAGGATGTAGGCATTCCGGATGAACGCATCCCGCGAGATGTATCTGTTATGCCGGATATCGTGGGAGTGTGGGAGAATTACAAGCGGTACTATGAACGTTCTCCCAATTTGCGGGAGTGGCATCGTAATGTGCCGGCGTTCTTCATGTTCGACGATCACGAAATTTTGAACGATATCAATGGGGCCGGTACCCCCGGCTACCGGGATGAAGTCGCTTTGTTTCGTGATATCGGCATTCAAGCCTGGTATGATTACGTGGGGTGGGCGAATCCCATACCGGAGGAGCGTCAACAGGAGATTTTATTCGGAAAAGCCACAGTAAACGCGGAATCTTCAATTCTGGAAGACAAGCAAGCAGATTTTTCTGATTTTGATCCCGCAACGCGTCCCACGCTTCATGTGCACTGGAACGACGATCATAAAGCAGCCGGCGTATATAAAGTGGAAGAAGTGCTGGGCAAACATCAACTGAAGCTGAGTCCGAAGCCGGACGTAGACGGAGAAGAATTGTCTTATTCGATCGGCCGGCGAAATTATTACAGCTACAAGGTGGCCAATGCCGAATTTTTTGTGCTCGATACGCGATCAGACCGCGGCTTGCATGACCAGGATAATCCCGATATGGAAGGACTCACCATGCTGGGCGAAGGACAGAAAGAGTGGCTGATGAAGAGCATGAAAGAAAGTGAAGCTGACTTTTTGTTTGTAGTCAGTTCCGTCTCTTTTACCATTCCCCATGTGGCCCGCAATATTGAAAACAAGGACGAGTCGTGGACGGTCTTTTTGGATGAGCGTGATCAGCTTTTTGATATGTGGGATCAATTACCTCAGCCGGTTGTGCTGCTGACAGGGGATTTGCACAACGGCATTGCCATTGAAGTGTCAGACAATATTCATGAGTTTGTATCCGGTCCGCACAATTCCGGCAACCACGACGCCTACGAAGAAGGCAGCCGACCGCCCAATGGAAAATTCACCTATAACAAACGATCAGTCGACATCCAGTGGTCATCCTACTTCAAGGAGGGAACAGCCGGCAGAGCAAGAAATAAGAAGTATTACGTAGTGTTTGACATCAACAACGTAGTCCACAATCCCACAAACAAAGAAGATCGATGGATCGCCTATCCACGTCCCCAGCTGGTCGTCCAATACTACAACGGCCATACCGGCGAGCTGGAGTATGCGGAAAGCATTTTGGCTAATACTGATTAATGATTTATGATTAATAATTAATGATTAAATCTTTAATCAGTTTAGGATCGGCATGATTTAGTACCTGAGATATACTCTCATTTTAAAATTAATTTTTGATACTTGACTTATTTTGGTGTTTACAAATCATTAATCATTAATCATTAATCATAAATCAAACAATGACACTGTCCAGAAAATCATTTTTGAAGATCTCGGCGGGGACGGCGGCTTTTTCGATGCTGCAGCCCGGTAAAGCGTTTTCGGAGTTTTCTAAAAAGGAGGCGCCGACCATTGAAAAGATTACGGTACTCCGGGTGCCCGGTCAGTTTTACCGCTCGATTGCCATGAATGCGTATGACAGTCGGCCGAAAGGGCAGGCGGGGACGACGCGTCTCGCTCGTATTATCTTGTCGGACGGCACCTACGGTCTATCAGTGCTGGGTTACACACAGTTCGGGGGACTGGATGATAAAGTGAAGAAGGGACTCAAGGAATTGATCGGCACCAACCCGTTGGCTTTCTACCGGTGGGACGGCGATACCATTACCGGCGTTGCGGACGAGTATGAATCAATCATATCGGATGTTGATTATGCTTTTTTGGAAACGGCTCTGTTGGATGTGATCGGAAAAATCAAGCAGAAGCCGGTCTGGGCGCTGTTTGGCGAGTCGCAGCGCGAGGGAGTTGATGCCTACGACGGAACGTTGTATTTCAAGGATGTGGAACTGGACACCGGTCCCGAAATTATCGGTGAGCTGGCGCACCGTATTAAAGAAGACGGATACAAAGCGATCAAGATGAAAGTGGGTCGGCCGAGTAAATGGATGAAAGGACGCAAGGGGCTGGAGCGTGATATTGAATCCTTTATCGCGGCCCGCGAAGCGGTCGGAGAGAATTACAATTTAATGACCGACGCCAATAACGGCTATGGCGACCATTTTGAGTGGGGAGTCGAATACTTGAAGGCGACGATTCCGCATGACATGTATTGGATGGAAGAACTTTTTCCCGAAGATCAGCAGCGGTATGCCCAATTATTCAAGGAGCTCAACGCCTCCAATTACAGCGTGCCCATAGCCGAGGGAGAAAATTCTATCTGGTCGGGCAATGCCGCGATAAGCAAGATCGAGGATTATCAGCCCTGGTTTGACCAAAAGATTGTGGACTATATCCAACCGGATCTGCGGTCCGTAGGATTCACCAACTGCATGAAAATTGCGGATATGGGTCATGATGCAAACATATCTCTGGTACCGCATAACTGGCAGTGCGAAATGGGTATGATCATGAACATTCATCTGGGCAAAGCGCATCCCAATGTGGAATGGGTGGAAGATGATCGCTATCAGAACTTTGCGATCGAATCGTCCGGCTACCTGCTTCGCGACGGAAAGTGGTACGCGCCCGAGGAACCGGGATGGGGCATAACGTTAAGCGATCATTACGACCGATTCAAGAAGATATATCAAGAGACCGTCATATCGTAAAAAAAACGAAACCGCTCAGCTTCTAGTAAAGTTGGCTAAAGTTAAAATCGTATTGACTTTAGCCAACTTTTTAGTACTTTGAAAAGTAGTAAAAAAAGAATGTTATCGATAACATATAACAGTTGTTATCGGTGACGAATAGGAGAGACTTTCATTCTGAGTTAAATGACAGGTGTATATGATTTTCCACTCCATTCGCAACACATAACCACAAAATATATAAACTTATGCTAGAGAAGCTACTAAAACACAGCGTCTGGCTGGTAGCGCTTTTATTGTTGGGCTCGTTATCAGTTAATCAGGCAAATGCACAGGGTATAGGCGGACCTTATGAAGTTGATGATAATACTTTGCTATTGATGCACTTTGACGGTTCATTGGACAATGTATCGGATTCATCCGGCAATGGTACAGCTCACGGGACCATCAGTTATTCCCAGCCGCCGAAAGACGGACTGGGTAACTCGGCACGGATAGAGAATGACGCTCCGTCCGACTCATCCTTTATTACCATTCCACACACCGATCACCTCAGTTTGACCGGCAGTTGGACCATCGAGGGGTGGATTAACATTTTTACGTTCGGAACAGGATCCGACAGTTACAAATGGGTCCCCCGATTGTTGAACAAACCGGGTGAGGATGCATTCTATACCGGTAATTATTATATGGAGATGTGGGGCAGTGGACGTTATTTCAAACAAGGTTATCATACCACAGCTTCTGGTAGCGGACAATGGATCGAAGTGGATTCTCCCGAAAACTTGATGGAAGTGGGAAGCTGGTATCACTGGGCGTACATTCGAGATGCCGAGAACAATGTAATGATTTCTTTAATTCATGAGCTGCAAAGCGATGGCAGTATGGAAATGGTATTCTTCGGAGTAAATCCATACGATCCCATTTCTGAAAGTCCGCCGCTTACCAACGATAATGACCTGCACATCGGCTTCGCCGGTGGTGGAGGCGATTCCTTCCTGGACGGATGGGTTGATGAGATTCGCATCAGCAATATCGTTCGAAACTATGAAATTCCGCCGGTCTTTACCTCCACCGATCAATTGGATAATCAGGAAACCGGCATGGATTACGAAGTGTCTGCTTCGGCTTATAAACTGGGTGAATCTTCCACTGTATCTGAAGTAAAAGTGCACTACAGTGTAAATGAGGGTACTTGGCAGGAAGTTGCATTGGCTGAAGATGCAGAAGGTACCTTTACGGGCAGCATACCCGAACAGAGCACCGGTGCAACGGTAGATTATTACTATTCCGCCACCGGGAGCGACGGGTTGACGGCCTATTTCCCGAATACGGCTGTAACGGACTCCAATTATCTCTCGTTTGGCGTCGTCGACCCGCAGTCCCAGACGTTAAGCCTCTCGTTTGAAGAAGGGGACGGCACGCCGGTCGACAGTTCCAGCTATTCCAACACGATCGAAACGCAGGATACGGTTGAATACAGCCAGGATGCTGCAGCCGGTGATTATTCGTTGGACCTTGCAGGTGATTCGGCGATGGTTATTTCCGACTCGCCGTTCTATTCCAGCACCGAGATGCAGTTTGAAATGTGGTTCAAGCCGGACAGTATCCCGGCCAATGAAACCCGACTTGCCATTAATGCTGGAAGCCCCTGGTGGCAGTCCAACTTTGAGATCAAGTTCCGTGCGGCCGGAACCATGTCGGGCGGCTCGTATGTGCCGGGCATTTCCGATCCTACGCCCTTTATCATGGATGCTATGGTGATGGACAGTACCGTTGAGGCCAATACATGGCATAAAATCATTTACCAGGTTAATGATGACTCAGCCATTGTACAGCTGTTCAATGAAAATGAAGTGATCATCGACGATGCGGTGTTCCAGATTGATGACAATGATCCCATACTTACCGGCGGACCGCTTTACATCGGTGGTGTCGGCGGATCGGACACCCCGTTCTTCGATGGTAAAATTGACAATGTACGATTGTACAATTATGCCAAGGATGAACTGACGATCACCGCGATAGAGGATCAACCCAACGATCTGCCGAAACAGGTATACCTGGGCGAGAACTATCCGAATCCATTTAACCCGAGTACCACGATACGTTACAATCTGCCGACAGCACAGGACGTCACGTTGAAAGTCTATGACGTACTCGGCCGTGAAGTGGCCACGTTGGTTGACGGAGTCAAGCAATCGGGCCGACACCAGGCAACCTTTGACGCCCGTGGACTCGCAAGCGGTGTTTATTTGTACAAGCTGCAAACCAAGCAGACGTCCCTTACGAAGAAGATGCTGCTTGTCAAGTAGGATTGATAGAAGGCAGGTTCAAAATTTGCTGAAATAAGATATATAAAAAGGAAGACATAGTTCGGCCGCCTCGTTAAAGTCGGCCGAACTATAATTCCTTTACTTATTCATTTCACTTGGAACGACAGTTGTATACCCGTTTGCAATACCGTAAGTTATTCGAATAAATTGGATCAGTTGATGGGTTTCGATTTACAGTATTCAGTTTTAATAACTGACTATATATAAGACGCATTTCACTACCTTCCTGGAGCAAAATCAATGGTAGTTGTTTATTCCTTATATAATAAACTATTAGCTTAACGCCGATCAGGATATTGCTAAAATTAATAAGTTTATCACTTAAGATTTTTATCACACTATTTAAAAGTACGACTTATGAAGGGTACCGAATTAAATTTATATGATTTGTTTCCCCGATTCGACTCACAGAGCAAAACTTTCCGTATATTAATATTATCCAGCCTGGTATCAGTTCTGTTTTTGATGATGGTTGTTGAACCAACCCCGGTGTTGGCCCAGGAACAGGTGAGTCTCGACTGGAAAGTGCATGATGTCGGAAAAGTGCGGCAGGTTATCACTAATCATGGGGCCTTGTGGCGGGGTGCGACCAACTATCCGGGACTGCTGTACAGCGAATTTCCCCCGGGGAGTTTTGAAGAGCATATCGGTGAAGCCGGCATATGGATTGGGGACGTGACTGCCGATGGGGATACGCTGGTATCGGTGGCCGACAGTTGGAGCTCTCCGTTCGAATTTTATCCCACCGGCGCTCCCTGGGATACCGTATGGGTAGTGGAGCAAGGGGATACAGTGAACATTCCCTATTTGAAGGAAGATCAGTATACGGCGCTGTCGGACCAGGACTTTATAGCGAGATACAATGATTACGGTTCGGCGAGCGTGCAGGTATCCAACCATAATCCCTTATTCCTTGAAGTGATCGAAAGAAGCTATGCGTGGAGTTCTCCGCCGTTAAATGAATTTATACTTTTCCGCTATGATGTAATTTCGCAGGAAAACGACCTGGACAGTGCGTATGTAAACTTTTTTATGGACGCAAATGTAGGTTATCGAACGACGGGATGGGATTTCGCCCTGGATGATTATTCAACCTTTAATGCTGAAACCCATACCGGTTATGGCCGGGATGCGGAAGGAGGACCTGACGGGAATGCTGTAAGTCCCATTGCCAATCGCTTGTATCCCCCGGAATCGGTTGATGAAAATACGCTGGACTGGAGATTTGCCTGGTATCCCGGACAAGGAGTGGGAGGAGTGCCGGGACGAGATGCCCAGCGATTTAAAAATATGTCCAGCGGAGTAATTCAGTCTGACCAGCAACGTCCGATCGGATCCCAATACTCGATAACGTTTGGTCCTGTTGATATTGCAGAGGGAGATACGATGACGTTTTATATGGCCCAGGTGTTTGGTGAGGGTGATGATGATGTGGAGAACAACCTGGAGTTGGCCGATTTTGTGATTCGAAAAGATTTCAGACTACCCACTGCTCCACCCGCCCCGGATGTAACAATCAATACTCGAAACCGGGCGATCGATCTTTCGTGGGAGACCAATGCAGAGGATTTTCAAGACCCCAACCGATCAGACAGCGCCGAAAAACCTTTTGAGGGATATCGCGTATACAAGAGTACCGAAAGTCGTTCGGGACCGTGGACCCTGTTGGCTGAATTTGATATAGAGGGAAATAAATTCGGTCAAAATACCGGTTTGAGTCACGAGTTTACGGATGAAGGTTTGATGAACAACGTGGAATATTACTATGCGGTAACGTCGTTTTCGAAGCCGGATACCGTACTCGATTTTCCCTCCCAGGAAACGAGTCCCCGTTCCGGTGCCATTGAAGTAACGCCGGGCACCGAACCGCCGGACAATGTCGGAGACGTAGCGGTCGTACCGAATCCATACCGCGGCGACCTCGACTACAACGCCATGAGTCCGCCGTGGGAGCGTCCCCCGGAAACGCGTGAGCGCTGGTTGGAACAGGATCGCCGTATTCAATTTATTCACCTCCCCGAACGGTGTACGATCAAGATTTACACCCTTTCGGGTCGACTCGTGGAAACGCTGGAGCACAACGACCCGCAGCGCGGCTTTGAAAACTGGAATTTGACGAGCAACGTGAATCAGGCAGTGGCCAGCGGCATCTATTTATTCACAGTTCGTGATCAGGAAACCGGTGATACGCAGACCGGAAAGTTTGTCATCATTAAATAAGAAATGTTCGTAATAAGCGTTTAATAATTGATTAAAACACGCTTGAACAAAAAGCGGGGTTCCGCACCGTGCCTTCGATGAAAAAATTTTTTCTCACGGCTTCGCTTCCTTGGCCTTAGTTGCTATGCGATTTCATATGAGTAGTTTTGAACTTCGTTTTGGTTCGAAAAATTTTAAGTACTCGGCACGGAACCCCGCTTTTTGTTCAAGCTTATAAACTTCAAGAAGAAGGACGCGACTTTTATTTCAAACAACATATAAGATAGATATTATGATTTTTAGACTTCCCCGGAGCAAAGTGAGTTTGGTATTTGTATTGTGTTTAATGGTTTTCTTTTCATTTTCGCCGATTGGACAGCAAGCGCATGCCCAGGACGATTCGGAGTCGGCCGTCCTAAGCGGTTTTGTATATAGCGCCGATGGATCCCGAAATGAAAAATCTCCGCCGGACGTCACCTTTACGGCTTTTCTCAATCAGAATACAGACAGTGTATTAATCGAGAATGCTCCGCGTTGGGACGGAGGGGACGGTAATATTGACGCCACCAGCGGAACTTTCCGGTTGCAGGTGGGCAACTTTCCGACACTTGCGAAAGGAGACTCCGTTCATATCCGGTTTACCGACAATGAAGCCGGGGAACAGGGAACCTTTAGTGCTCTGGTGGATACGATCCCCTGGAATTCCAGCCCGCTGGGAACCAAGGTGTATATGGAAAACGTGGATCTGCCAACGCGTCCCCAAAATGTATCGCTTTCCATCAATGACAGTAATGAACGTACGGTAAGCTGGGATACTGAATCCGGTCTGACCTATGAGGTATTTCGTCGAACGCTGCAGGATACGTTGTCGGATGGGCAGTCGCGCAACTTATATACCAAGGTGTCGGGCGAGTTGAGCAGCGGCGCCTTTACCGATCCGAATACCGGCGATACGGCGAACTTTGCCTATATCGTATATGCAAAAAATGATCAGGGGATCTACAGTTCGCACTCTGAAGAGGTTGTTAAGCTCAAAAAGGTAACCGGCCTTACGGTAACTGCCACGACTGCAACTAATGTTCAGCTCGACTGGGATGACTATTCACCGGCGGTCGGCAGTGTAGGTGGATATCAAATTTACCGGCGAACCGAGAGTGGAACCTATGGTAACCCGATTGCTTATACCGGGACCGAGTCAGCGTACCGGGATACCCGGCGGATGCCCGGGACCACCTATTATTACAAAGTGGAGGCTAGAGATCAGCGGCAGAACTTCATGGGAATGTCGGCTGAAGCATCCGGCACGACGGAAGCGTCCGACGACGGTTACTACCAGTATGCCAATGTGGAACTGGCAGCGTTGATTTATAAAAATATTAATGGAAATACCATTTCCGATCAGGAAATTGAGGATATAAAACGACAGTATGAAGTAGCACGAGCGTTCTACTGGAGGAACTCGAAGATGAAGTTTAATGTGGATATCGACTATTACGTTGTCGATTCCAAACAGAGTTTCAGCGAACCGAATCTGAATAACGTTGCCCATCAACTCAAGACCCGGGGCGTCTATAATACCCAGTATGACCTTGTATTTCCCGTCTGGCCGATTTCTTCCGGGTACTGGTCGATTGGTACCGGGGCCAACTTAAACCTGCCGGGACCCGACCGGACTACCGGGTTTGCCCAGGTGCAGAATCCATGCGGTACCGGGGTCGTCTGGCCGGGTCAGCCGGATGATAACTACTGCTATACCTGGGTTTTTATTCACGAAAATCAGCACACGATCGATGATATGTACCGTCGAAACGGAGAGCCGGAAATGGCTCATGGCGATGTACCGCAGATATTCAACGAGCCGGCCGGTTCCCACCTGGATTTTCAGGCTCGCATGTTTCGCGTATTCGATGGGTATCTCGGTTTGAACAGCAATTGGGGGGATATCGTGGAAGTTGCCGACGCCGACAATGACGGCATGCCCGACAACGATCCCGATGTGCCGTTGGATGAAGCCCGGTTTGGATCCGATCCGCAAAATCCGGACACCGATGGTGACGGATTGAGCGATCGTGGTGAGGCGTTGGATGGAATTTATGGCAGCAGTGATCCGAATAATGCGCACAGCGACTCTGATTCGCTGGCCGATGGGGAGGATGAGTATCCCCGGTACAATATAAGAACCTATATTAAAAAGCTTCCCGATACGGTTTCCATTAATGTGGACGGAAACCTGGGAGATTGGAATGGACTGGATACGCGCGTTAGCACCGGTGTTTCCTATGTTGAAAACGGAGACCGGTTCACCCCCGAACTCCAGATGGCCTGGACCGAGGATTATCTTTATGTGGGTATGAGAACTGAAGATATCGGAATTCCCGAATTTCGCTGGGAGTTTGAAGGTGACGGCCGGTGGCATGGAGCGGGTAATACGCGGATGAGCGTTAATGTCTCCGAAGGAACGTTTGATCAGTTTCGCAGCTGGGACGCCCGCGAAGAAGTCCGACAGTTCAGCGACGGCAATCCCGATGACGATCACCCGGGAGCAGGAATGTGGGATACGCATCCCGATTACCAGGATGAATTCCGTCGGCGTGTTTTCTATCCGGCGTCCGTTGATCTCGGGGTAAACCTTAACTTTCCGAAAATACGTATTGAGATGGCCATTCCGCGTAACAAGACGGCCGGTTTACACCTGGTCCCCGGCGACTCACTGGGATGGAACATTAATTATGGCAAGGTCAACAACAAACCGGGCAACTGGGCCACCACTTTTGATCAATACCGGTTTGTATATTTCAAGTTGATCGATCAGATGGCGACTCCGACCGAGAAGCAACCCGAAGTGGCTCGAAACTTCAAGTTGGAACCCAACTATCCGAATCCGTTTAATCCTTCGACGCAGATCAGTTATTCGATACCGAAAGGGGAGCATGTAAGCCTGAAAGTATTCGATATTCTGGGTCGAGAAGTGGCCACGCTGGTTGATGGCTTCCAAAAAGCCGGACCTCATCGAGTCACCTTCGATGCCGGTCATCTGTCCAGCGGCATCTACTTGTACCGCCTGGAGTCGGCCACGCACACGCAAACACGTAAAATGATGCTGATGAAATAAAATAAGCAAACAGAGGAATTTTGGATTTTGAATTTTGAATTTTGAATTAATGAGGGCCTTAAACAGCAATAAAGGCACTTGCTTGCGCCAGCCTTGATGCAGGTTGCCGTTATTACAATTTATAACATGAAGACTGTTTCGACCTATACACTTGAATGCCTGCAATAAACGTCCGCAATTCAAAATTCATAATTCAAAATTCCTCTTTTTGCAAAACTTCAATGCTCTATAACCACACTTTCCTTTGTTAAAAAGAATTCTTTCTCTACTACCCCTCCTGCTCATTGTTCCCGCCTTGGTGAATGCGCAGTCCTACCTGTCGAATCTGTCAGCTACGGCAGAAGATCCCCTGTATACCACCTATGCGGCGCCTATGCACCGTTCGCAGTTTGTGCTGGATGAGGGTTATCAGTTCAATTTTTACGAGCCCGGCAACGGGGTCGACTTTGAGACCGATACCGGGGGAGAGATCGGGTTGGCCGTCAAGGTTGACGGAGAAGTGCGGTATTATGTGCAGCAGATGCAGCGAAAACCGACGATTACGCTCTCGTATCCCGATATCGTACAGTATAATTATGAACCGTTTGCCGGTATTGAGATTCGAAGTACTTTCCAGGTCTACAGTTCCCGCCGGGCCTTGCAGGATGTGAGTGTTGTGAATCGGCGGGATTCGGCTGTCACGGTTGAGTTGTATCCCTTTATACACAAAAATAACGGGTTGAGCTCCATTGAACAGGCCGCTGACCGGGGATACGTTACTTTCATGCACCACGAGCCGGCCGACGGTTGGACCAAGGGTCATGGGGTGCCTTATGTGGAGGAGGTTAAAGATTTGTTTATGGTCGATAGGATGCCTCATTCTGCAGGCAGTTATACCTCACTGGGATCACCACCACAACAGAAGATAACTTCAACTCCCTCAACCGGCATCCAGTCCAGCCATCTGCCGGAGGAGAACTATGCAGTGGAGTATGGAAGAGTTTACAACTCAGACGGGAATCCGAGTGAAAAAAATCCACCTCAAGCTCAACAAATAATACTTCATAACAGTAGTGGTGCGGAGATTCTAACTGAAATGGCTCCCAAATGGGGAGATTCCGATCCCAATATTCCCGGCAATGGCTGGCAGGGGGCCGAACTGGGTAATTTTCAGCATCCTGAGATTAAGGAAGGGGATACCTTTACGGTGATATTTACCGATATGGTGAGCGGCGAGCGGGATGAGCTGACCCATTCGATACCGTCTTTGCCGGCTGACGGAGGAATTCCGGTAGGAGACATGAACTTATCGCCCCAATCCTACCCGGCACAACCGGATGGTTTTGAGGTAAATTTTTCGAAAGATGAAACCAGCGCCAGTATCGACTGGCAAGTTGAATCGGGGCTGAAGTATGATCTGTACCGGAGAACAGAATCCCGCAAAGGGCGCTTTGACCGGATTGCGGAGGGACTGACCGAGGGGAATTACGGGGATTTCAATTTGTCGGTCGACTCCACTTACATGTACACCTTGATTGCCCGCGACTCGGCCGGCCGACGCAGTCCGCACACTCAGCCGAGAGGAGAGATCGTTCAAACCGACCTGTTTGC
>CAJXOW010000066.1 GCA_913057825.1 uncultured Balneolaceae bacterium
TTGCCGATCATCTTTTTGATGCCGGTTATACAATTGGTCGTACTCTCTTTCACGGCCACGTTTGAGCTTCAAAACGTGAAATTCTATGCAGTGGATTACGATCGCTCCGAAATAACCGACCAGCTGGTTCGAAAGTTTCAGGCTAATGAATACTATACCCTGGTGGGACAGGGGATGAGCGAGAGCAAGACCCGGGAAATGCTCTCTTCGGGCGAGATCGACATGGCATTGATCGTTCCGCCCGCGATGGATCGAAAAATATCGAAGGAGCAATCGGTTCGGGTAATGTTGATGATAGACGCTGTAAGCAGTAATAAGGCCAGCTTGATTCAATCGTATAGCCGCTCGATTATCCAGGATTTTAACCGGTCCATACTGCCGGAATACCATTGGTTTCGTTCACAGCCCCGGGTAGCCGGTATCTCCACGCACATGAGAATATGGTATAACCCGACCCTCGACTATATCAATTACATGGTTCCGGGCATTTTGGTCGTTCTGATTACGATGATCGCCCTGTTTCTATCCGGCATGAACATCGTTCGAGAAAAGGAGATTGGTACGATGGAACAGTTGAATGTGACTCCAATCCGTAAGTCTGAATTTATTATCAGTAAGCTGCTGCCGATGTGGATGCTGGCCCTGGTGGAGTTGACGATTGGACTACTTATTGCTTACTGGGGATTCGGGGTTCCCTTTGAGGGATCCATACTCACCGTATATTCGGCTTCGGCTCTTTACCTGGTGGCTGTGCAAGGCATCGGGTTGTATGTGTCCACGGTTACCTATACGCAGCAACAAGCTATGTTTATCTCCTGGTTTATGATGGTGATATTTATTCTCATGGGTGGGTTGTTTACCCCGATCGAAAGTATGCCTTTGTGGGCCCAAAAACTGACATATATCAATCCGGTCGCCTATTTTATTGATATTATGCGGATGGTCATGCTGAAAGGATCCGGATACCCTGATTTCTGGCCTCAAATGATTGCTCTCTCCATCTTTGCGATAGCTTCTGTCAGCTTTTCCATTAAACAATACAGCAAAATTCAGCAGGATTAGTGAAGCTGGAAGCGGGAGGCTCGAAGCTCGAAGTGGTGCGGGCATTTTCAGGAGGTAGGTATATATAATATTTTCGCCGTTAGTACTTCAACACGTATTTCAGCGGAAAATTTCTGAACCGGATAGAGGTTAATACGGTGGGTGCAGGTCGTATTGTTTTACGAGGGCTATCGCTGTTGTATAACGAGTTAAGTTTAAATTTTCCGCTGAAATACGTGTTGAAGTACAGTAATGGCAATTTGACACAGAAATACCGCCACTTCGAGTTTCCAGCCTCCCGCTTCCAGCTTCATCCACCGCTTGCATTCTTATATTCATATAACTATACTTTCATACGCCCGTCGAAACGTTTATTTAAACTGAATAAGGATTAACACCATGTTTGATTTTTTGATACAACCATGGCCATGGTATGTGGGGGGACCACTTATCGGATTGATGGTTCCGCTGCTGTTGTGGCTGGGAGGTAATAAGTTTGGCATATCTTCCAATTTGCGACACCTTTGTTCGGCCTGTGATGTATACAGGATCGACTATTTCAACTACGACTGGAAAGATAAGGGGGGATGGAATCTCCTGTTTGCAGTGGGGGTCGTTATTGGAGGTTTTCTGGCCGGCGAGATACTGGAAAATCCGGAGCCGGTGGCTATCGCAGAAAATACCCGAATTACGCTGCAAAATATCGGAGTCGATCAATTCCAGGGCCTAATGCCGGCTGACCTGTTTAATTGGTCGGTGTTGGGGACGCCGTCGGGTTTGACGATGCTGGCGCTTGGTGGTTTTCTGGTGGGATTTGGTGCACGCTATGCAGGAGGATGTACCTCGGGTCATGCCATTACCGGCATCGCCAATCTCCAGGTAGGTTCCCTGGTAGCGGTGATCGGATTTTTTGTCGGAGGACTGATTGTTACGCACTGGATTCTGCCGTGGTTGATACCGTAATTAAAAGAGCATTCGAGCAGGTCAGAATGAAGTTCGAATTTCAATGTATCTGATTTTAACAAAATTAAGTATTTTTCAATATGAGATATCTATTATCCGGAATATTCTTTGGTTTTGTTCTCATAAAATCGGAAGTCGTATCCTGGTTTCGTATCCAGGAAATGTTTCGTTTCGATGCGTTTCATATGTACGGTGTGATTGGAATGGCTGTTCTGGTAGCAATGCTTGGCATACAAATTATTAAAAGAGGGGCCATAAAAGATATGAACGGTAATCCCATAGGTATTCCACCAAAAGACAACAGCCAAATGTATCGATATTCAATTGGTGGCTTGTTTTTCGGGTTGGGATGGGCCCTGACCGGGGCCTGTCCGGGTCCGCTGTTTGCTTTGCTGGGAAGTGGCTGGATGATCATAGCCGTGCCGATAGTCGGGGCCCTGGTTGGAACCTGGACGTATGGAGCATTGCGTGAACGACTGCCGCATTAAGAATGGATGCTGTGAATTTATTTAGTGGAGACTCTATTTAAAAAGTAAGTTTGAGATGTGTGAATGAGGATTTCTGTAGTCAAATGGTATTGATCAAACAGCAGGTATTTCATGAAGATTTTGAATAACGTAAATCTGATAAGCGGAGGCCATTATGTTCTTCGAACAGTGTTATGATAAAAAGTTGGCACAATATGCGTATCTCATCGGATGTCAAAAGACCGGTGAAGCCGTGGTCATCGATCCAATGAGGGATATTGATCAGTATTATGAAGTTGCAGAGCGAGAAGGTCTTACTATCGTTGGGGCTTTTGATACGCATATTCATGCAGATTTCCTATCGGGACTGCGGGAGTTTGCGGAGAAAGGGGTGACTGTTTACGCATCGGATGAAGGGGATGAAGATTGGAAGTACGAATGGCTCTTCGACAGTGATTACTCCTACCGGTTGTTGACAGATGGAGACGAAGTGAATGTTGGAAATGTAACGATAAAAGCTGTATATACGCCCGGTCATACGCCTGAGCACCTCAGTTATCTGGTCACCGACGGGGCTGCCGCCGACGAGCCCATGGGTATGGCTACCGGCGATTTCGTTTTTGTCGGCGACGTGGGACGACCCGATCTGCTGGAGTCGGCTGCAGGTATTGAGGGAGTTATGGAATCGTCTGCCCGAAAGTTGTATTCATCGGTCGAGGAATTTAAAAGTCTTCCTGATTACTTGCAGATATGGCCGGGGCACGGAGCGGGAAGTGCTTGTGGTAAGGCCCTCGGTGCTGTACCGGAGAGTACGGTCGGCTACGAAAAGCGCTTTAATCCCTCCATTATAGCATCGAAGACGGAAAATCAGTTCGTAAAATTTATCCTGGACGGACAGCCGGAACCGCCGCTTTATTTTAAGAGAATGAAACGCCAAAACAAGGAGGGTCCTCCGGTTTTAAATGGCAGATTGCCCGAACCGCGAAGAATATTTGCCGACGACCTGCATGCCCTTTCCGGGAATGAAAATGCAGTGGTATTGGACACGCGCGAACAAGATGAGTTTGCCGGCGGTTTTTTGCCGGGTTCGCTTCTTTCCACATACAATAGTCAGTTTAATACGGTAGCAGGATCCTATATCAATGAGGATGAACCGATATACTTGATCATCGAGGAATCAAGGTTAAAACAGGCGATCAGAGATCTGGTTCGAATCGGACTTGATAAAATCGAGGGCTATGCTACTCCCCGCTCTTTGCATCGATATCATGAGGAGGGAGAAGGCATGTTAAACCGATTGCCGGTATTGAAGTTCAAGGAAGTCAAGCAACACCATGATGATCCCAATCGGCGCGTTCTGGATGTGCGAAAAAGAAGTGAATATCGGGAGGGACATCTGCCGGATGCTATAAATAAAGCCCATACTCGATTATTGGAAACACGTCGAAATCTGAATAAAGGTCTGACCTATATGGTCCATTGTCAGTCGGGCAGCAGGGCAGCTGTGGCAGCGGCCATGCTAAAGCGGGATGGATTCAATGTAGAATGGGTGGACGACCAGTTTGGGAGCATCGATCAGGAAGAGTTGGAACGACCGGTTGAAGAACAATCATGAGGTCAACCGTGATAGGGTTGCTCCCGATTGCTAATTGGATAATTAAATAAGCAATTACAGGTCAAATTTAGTATGGCATGGATAGGTGCAGTATTGGTGGGACTGTCGTTGGGACTGTTGGGTTCGGGGGGGTCTATTTTGACCGTACCCGTATTAATCTACCTGGTAGGGGAACCCGATAAAGTTGCAATAGCGGAATCACTTGGCATCGTTGGACTCATTAGCCTGGCGGGACTCATTCCCTTTGCCTATAATCGTCAAGTCGATTGGAGGAGTGTGATATTTTTTGGATTGCCGGGGATGGCCGGAACTTATGGAGGAGCCTGGTTGGCTGAATTTGTCTCAGGGGCGTTTCAGTTGATTCTTTTTGCCCTCGTGATGGTGGGCGCTGCAATAATAATGTATCGAGATGAACCTTCCTATGATCCGGGTAAGGCGGGGTCGCATCCCTGGTGGAAGATTGGTATGGAAGGGACCCTGGTGGGCATATTGACGGGAATGGTGGGAGTAGGCGGCGGATTCCTGATTGTGCCTGCCTTGGTAGTTCTTGGCGGACTTCCAATTCACCTGGCTGTGGGCACGAGCCTGGCTATCATTACGCTTAAAAGTGCTAGTGGGTTCGTGAAATACATTGATGTAATGCAGAACCTGGATCTTTCCATGGATTGGCAACTTATCGGATTATTTGCCTTGCTCGGAGCGGCGGGAAGTTACCTGGGGCGTTACCTTGGCCAGCTGATCTCGCCCAATCGTCTCAAGAGAGGCTTTGCTGTATTTTTACTATTAATGGCCGTTTACATATTGTATATGAATATATGAAAACCCGAAAACAATAAAATACCCGTCTACTAATTAGCGGGAGTTAGGTTGACGTCTTTGATGATCCCTTGCCCATCCAAAAATGGACTGTGACAGCTTGTGATTAAGATTCTTCCCTCTCGCTTGAATACTCACGTACAATTTTCATGGTTTGTTCACTGCCCATGTATTTTTCGAGATCGTAGAGTGTGATCATTTTCTCCCCTTCGTCATAGGTAAAGCCCAGGGAACCACTTTCAATTTCCGACTCAATCTGGTCGGTGCTCATGTCCAACATTTCCGACACTTCTTCAAAAGTAAACTTAGATTTCATTGAATTAAGCTTGTATTAGCAGTATAACCTGATGATGAAAGGTTTACGTTCATGCTAGGGGGCAAATATGCAAATATTTTTCTTAAAAATAAAAGCGCTTTCACACTAAATCTCGAATAATTTGTGATTTAGTGTTTACATATCGCTAATAAATAGGTATCGTACTCGTCTAATCTAGTTGCAATTTTATGATTTGAGGTAATTAACCAGTAGGCACACAAAGCAGGATCAATAACTAAGATATCACCTATGAGTTGGGAAAAGACCATCGAAGTGTTTGCGGAACGAAGCGATATAAGTGAACACCTGGAAAAACAGATAGCTCGACTAACTGCATTCCTGGAAGAAATTATTTCAAAACAGGAGAACGACAACCTTCTGGAGCAATTATCCTCCTTGCCTCAACGATGTGCGAAGGCGTTTGAACAAGGGGATCTGGATGAATGGAATGCATTGAAAGACGAGCTTGCGGATAAGTCGATCGAGGAGATTGTGCAGCTTCTTCGTCTTTATACGGTTTTCTTTCACCTCGTAAATTCCATGGAACAGCACGAAATTACCCGGATCAACCGGGAACGGGCCAAGCAGGCTACAATTGATCAGCCGCGAACCGAAAGTATTGCTGATATTATACACCACCTGAAGGAGGAGGGATATTCTTACGATCACGCTTTTGAAGTGATTCAGTCGCTTGATATTCAACCCACCATAACGGCTCATCCGACGGAAGCGCGACGTCGAAGCATCCTGGTCAAACAACAGGATATCACGGCAATGGTAAGCCAGCTCAACAATGAAGATTTAACGCCGGCCGAAATCTACGAGCTTCAGCATGAAGTACTTAATGAGATCAGCCTCTTACTTTCAACGGATGAAGTGCGGTCGGAAAGACTTACCGTCGAAGATGAAGTGGAGAACGGTCTCTTCTATTTTCCCAATTCCATATGGAAGACCGTCCCGCAGATTTACAGTGATATTAAAAGAGCTTTTGAAAATTATTACGATAAAAGCCCCGCAATTCCCTGTTTTATCAATTATCGGTCCTGGATTGGTAGTGATCGGGATGGCAATCCGAATGTTACGTCTGATGTCACCTGGGAAACAGTACTGGAGCACCGTGGAATGGTACTGGATTTGTACATAGCTGAGCTTAAGGAGTTACGCAGATATCTGAGTGTATCGGACCATCAAGTGACGATACCGGAAGAGTTGGGCTTTTCTTTGGAAACGGATGAACAGGTAGTCCCGTTGTCGGATCGCTATATGAGGCGTTACCGACAGGAACCGTATCGGCGCAAGATCAGCCATATTATTGAAAAACTGCGCCGGCAGCGTGAAGCGGTTGATAGTGAAACCTCCATTTTGATGGAGCGAGCTGAAGAGTATAACAGTGGGGACTTTATTGAAGAGCTTCGACTGGTCAAACGATGCTTGAAAAAGAGCGAGCTGACGGATGTCAGTGAATATGGTAAAGTAGTGGATTTGATAAATCGTGCCGAAACGTTTGGTTTTCACTTGGCATCGTTGGATATTCGCCAACATAGTGGGATTCATGAGCAAGCAGTGGGAGAGCTTTTGCAAATGGCTGATGTGGCCGATGATTATGCGGAGTTGCCTGAACAGCAAAAGATAGAATTACTAACGGACGAACTGGTAAATCCACGTCCGCTCAATCCCGTGCGTTCCTCTCCTACCGACACGACGCAGGAACTCCTCGAGGTATTTGACATGATAGAGGCCATGCAGCAATTGGACCCGGATATGTTTGGCGGCTATATCATTAGTATGACCCATGGGGTCAGTGATATGCTGGAAGTGTTGATTCTGGCAAAAGAAGCGGGTTTATGGTCGTACGAAGATGGGGAGGTAACCAGTGAACTGGATCTGGTGCCGCTGTTTGAAACAATTGAGGACCTGGAGAATTGCGGTGATTTGATGGAGTTTATTTTTGAGGATGAAATCTACTATGAGCAATTGAAAGCCCGGGATTATTTCCAGGAAATTATGCTTGGATATTCCGATAGCAACAAAGACGGCGGTTATTGGATGGCTAACTGGGCCCTGCAAAAAGCCCAGCATAACCTGGGTCGGGTGTGCCGGAATCATGAAATCGATTTTCGGTTATTCCACGGACGAGGGGGGACTGTTGGCCGGGGAGGAGGAAGATCAAACCAGGCTATTCTTGCCCTTCCTCCTATTGCAAACAATGGACGGATACGATTTACAGAGCAGGGAGAGGTCATTTCTTTCCGTTATCTGCTGCCTTCTATTACCCGTCGCCATCTTGAACAAATAGTAAATGCGATGGTGCGGGTAACTATCGAAAATTTCCCCGATACGCCCATGTATATGGATACGGAAAGCGATGGTTTTGCCATTTTGGAAAAGTTGGCGCATCATTCGATGGAGGGCTACCGGGCACTTATTGATCATGATGACTTCTGGAACTGGTACACAGGAACCACTCCGATTGAGCATATCAGCCGGTTGCCTATTGCCTCACGACCCGTATCACGGGGGAGTGCAAAAGCGGCCGATTTTGATAATCTTCGGGCCATCCCCTGGGTTTTTGCATGGACGCAGCTCCGTTATAACGTCCCGGGTTGGTATGGGACAGGATACGCTTTGCAAAAGGTGATTGAGGAGTCCGATGAGAACCTGGAATTGCTGCGGGATTGGTATGAGAGTTGGACGTTCTTCAAAACGTTGATTGACAATGCCCAGCGAGAAATTGCACGTACCGACTTCCATACGGCACAGGCTTACATACAAGAAGACTTGCCGGACTTTCATTCGAAACTCAAGGAAGACCATTCCCTGGCCAGGGAATACTTGAAAGAGGTAACGGGGTATGATAATATTCTGGATAACCGTTCGGTCATTCAAAAATCGATTCAATTTAGAAATCCCTTTACCTACCCATTAAATCTTATGCAGGTAGAATTGCTGTCCCGATGGCGAGATTGCCCGGAAGAAGACGAGGAAAAACGCCAACAATTGCGCCATGCTATCTTTGTCAGCATCAACGGGATAGCCGCAGCCATGCAAAGTACGGGCTAGGTGCCTTCCGTTTCCCGTGCTATCGTTTTCATCTGGCGACGAAATTTGGGTGCCCCCCCGTGGGCCGGGTGACGAACCTGGACAAAGTCGATGGATAATTGATCAAGGTAGTGTTCCGACTTACGTCCGACGGCAATGATACGTCGATCTCCAAAAAGCTTTAAAAAATGCTTGAGCAAGGGTAGTCCTTTGTTAAATTCTTCAGAAGTCGGGGTCCTGTTGGTGAGTATATCCCCATCCGTTTCGTAGGGATGCCAGGGAAGTGCATTCCATAAGACGACTTTAAAAGGATCGATCTGCATCTCCAGCAACGCTTTCCACATAATCGTAGCGGTGGGTTCCGAGAATCCCTTATCGATCACCTTTTGATCGCTGGTACGCTCCGGTGTTAACGACCTGAAAGCCACTTCAGAAGAGATGCCGTGTTTTTTGTGCTGATGACCCAGGAGAATACGCTCCGATGTCATAGCTATACCGGTAAAATGTCCCCCCTGGTATCCCAAGGCTTCGCCAATGCATATATATCGGGCAGATTGAAGGCGATCACCAAGGTAAGTTCGAAGTTGACGTCGGCGAATTAAGGCTCCCTCGTCATTTTTATCATGCTCCATATCCGATGCATACCACGGATTGAATAAAGCCCCTTCAGGCGTGTATTTAAGCTCACTAATAAAAGTATCTAACTGTTTATTATCCATAAAATCACAAATCATTAATCAATAATTACGAATCACTAATAACCTTTATCCCGTTGCACGGTGTATTTGAGGTCCATACCGGAGATAGCTCGCTTGTAATTTTCAATGATAACTTCAGCGGCTTCTTCCGGCGGGGTGATGCCGGCGATATGCGGTGTTATTACTATTTCAGGACGATTCCAGAAGGAGTGATGATCGGGAAGTGGTTCCTTCTGGAAAACATCGAGCATAGCCCACTCCAGCAGGCCTTTGTCCAATGCATAAACCAAATCTTCCTCCACCAGGTGGGAGCCTCGCGCGATATTTATGAGTATCGCATCGTTTTTCAACTGCTTGAAAACTTCAAGATCCAGGATGCCCCGGGTTTCCGAGGTAAGCGGTAGCAGGCAGATCAGCGCATCGAGTCCTTCGAGGAATGACGCTTTTTCTTTGTTACCTGCAAAGGTACTGACTTTTTTAATCTGCTTTGAAGATCGACTCCATCCTCGAACGTTATATCCTTCATTACCAAGTTCAAGTGCAACTTTTCGACCGATGGTTCCAAGTCCCATGACCCCGACTTCCAAATCGGAGGCGATTCTATTTTTTCGATGTTTCCACCTTGCTTGTCGTTTTTGTTGAAGGTAAAAAGTAATATTTCGTTGATGCATTAATAAAGAAGTGCGAACATAATCCACCATTTCCTGGATAAGCCGTGGTGTTAATGTCCGACAAATTTGCACATGGTCAGGCAAGCATTCATCAGCCAGGATATGATCTACGCCGGCGCCAAGTGAGGCAACCGCTTGCAGGTTCGGGAATCGATCCAAAAGGCGGGCGGGATGGTTCCAGCATACGATAAAATTGATTTTTTTATGTTGGTCGATAGCAGGCCAGAAAAAAAGGTCAAGATTGGAATCCACTTTATCGAAAGCTTCTTTCCAGGGGTCCGGGTTTCTATCGGGTGCTATAAATAGTAGCGCCATAAGTGTGATTAGTTCGGTTCCATCTACCGCTTTAATATCGTCAATAATTTATATAGGTAGTACCGTACTCAAAAAAATCATTAAGCAGGGCCAAAGATATGATTATTTGCAGGATAATGTAAGGTCGGGGATCGATGAGCTCTCTAATAATTTTGCAAGAGGTCTTTGAGAAACCGGGCGGCGGTTCCGAAGTATAATAATTTTCTGGGTAGCAGGCAGTAACAATGATAATCGTATACAGGAGCGGTTAACCGTTCAATGTATCCCCCCGAAGAAAAGTATACGAGCAAGGAACCGCCGCCCGGTTTCTCAAAGACCTCTTGCAATGATTGATAAATATAGTGACTTTGATACAAAGGGCGAGGGATTGCTGCCATTTATCTTAGTAAGCGGGAAGTGTTTTAAGGGGTAAGACATATAATTGCAGCGGTTTTGGTATGGAAATATGATTACTTTAACGGCGAGTTATCATTTCTTGAAGAAAATTTGTAACAATTTGGCATCTCAGTACTCTTGTTAATAGAGTTGAAGAAAGATCGGGGATGAGAGCCCGCTTGACCAATACAAGAGCATATATTGAATGTCGAGGTTCACAAGTTAAATATGAGGAATTGATTATGGATAGAATTGAATTTGAAGAAAATATTGACCAATATCTAAGCGGTCGGCTAGACCGTGATAAAATTGATGATATTTGGGTGGAAATGGTCCAGGACCCTGATCGGCTAGAGTATTTTAAGCATGTAGCAAATACCAAAGAAGCGGTAAGAGAGCTGGAGGAAGAGAGAAAAGCGGTTGTTCGTAATTCGGGAACAGCCCGTTATGTAAAATATGCAGTAGCTGCCGCTATAGCGCTTGTTATTGGAGTATTGGCTGTTATGCGGTGGAACGTGGAACCGGCGGCTGTTGAACCGGTTGAAACTATTGAACTGAATTACTACCGGAGTGAAACGGGAGACGTAACGAATAATCCGACCCAGGTAAACAAGGTGATCAACCGGGCGATTACGATGGCCAACAGCGGTGAAACGAAAAAAGCTATCGACCTATTGAGGCAAAAACGCACGGAAATGAAGGAACCGTCCGACCGAGCCCTGCTAAATCTTAATATCGGATCTCTGCAATACAATAACGGCGCGTTTGATTCCGCTATTACCAGTTTTAAAAAGGTGATTGAACAAGAACAACATATTGACGTTTTGACACTCGAGAAAGCTTTTTGGTTTCTTGGCAATTCCTATTTTCAGAAGGGGCAAATGGTTGAAGCTCGCAAGGCGATTGAACAGGCTTATGACCTGAATGGTGCTTATCGACGTGTGGCAAGTACTTATCTCAATGCATTGGCTGATAAGTAAAAAGGTAGGGGCGGATTATGATAAACATAATCCGCGAATTGTTAATAATTGTTCAAATTATCGTAATTAAAGAAAGAAGAGGGAAGTTGAAGTAGGAGTTGGTTGAAGAGTTTTAACCGGAAAAAGTATAATTCAATGATTAGCCCGCCTAGTCAGATTTATTTCGCGTGTAAATAAAACCTATCCCCATCAGCATCAACAAGAAAAAACTGCCAAAGGTTAAATAGCGCAAAATAACACTTTCTTTATTAACAATGGGTCCGGGATCGCCGAGCAGCATGTAAGGACCCCAATAATGAGGATTGGCGTTACTATTCTGCAAAAAATATTGTTTGGCATTGCGCAGGGCCGTTGCTTTAGATTCCCCTTTGTTAAGATGATGATAAAGATGTGAAGCAAATTCTGAAGCAAACTTGTCGTTGACCGACCATAGATTCAGAATGAGACTGTTTCCGCCGGCGTACTTCAGGGAACGACTAAGTCCCATTACGCCGGATCCAAGCAGATTTGGTCCTGCGCCGGACTCACAAGAATTCATCATGATCAGTTGATTATTCAAATCCATTTCAAATAATTCATAGGCAAAAATACGACCCTGGCTGTCAAATTCCTTGTCAGAAGAAGGGCTGCGATGCAAAAATATAGAGGAGAAAAGAGGTTCTCGATTATTGATGGTACTGTGTGTAGCTAAATGGATAATACGTGATTGAGAGGCAATAGAACGGAAATTATCTTCGGTAGCTTCTTGGTTCAAGAAAATTTCCTTGGACGGGAGTCGTGTTAGCTGACTATTTATATCTCTTATCTCTTGGTCCGCAAAGGGAAGGGGCACGAGAGATTTAGCAGAATTTTGGAAATTGGTCTGCCCAAACCCGACAAAATCAAGTACAAATTCATGAGCTGGTCGATCTGATGTATTGAATTGGGAAAGGGATGTGAAGTAGTTAACTTCGAAATTTTCTATTAGATATCGTGCACTCCCATAGCTGTAAGAATGTACGGGCTGTTTTACCGGGAGAGTCTCAAGCGGTAATTGATACAGGTATGAATCCGGTATAAGGCTGATCCTTTTGATATAGCTCGGAATTTCATGAAGTCTAAGCAGGTTGTAGATGGAATATAGATCGTTAAGGTCTGTTTTCGCATGGGCCAGGGAATCTATGGCAGAGTCAAATAAAGTGCGAAGATGCTCATTCAGGGAGATCCTTTTAACTTCTACATTATTACTGCTGATGAGACCAACATAAAAGGTGTCTTTAAGTTCGGTAACATGAAGTATTAAACGCGTAAAAGGAAGCTGATGTTGAATAGCCTGCAGGGAAAAATCATTTCCGGAATCCATTTCCGATAATCTGCCATATAATTTACTACGTTGAGCCCTGAGTTGATTGATCTGGTTTTTGAGGGATAATTTCTCGTCGCTTTTGGCATTCAGATATTGTTTTCGCAGATCCTCCAGATCTTCATTGATCTGCTGTTCCCGGGCCAGTTCCCTCTTCGTCATTTCATTTGATTTAACCAGCGGATTCTTGAAAATTTCAGCTTCATTAATGGTTTTGATGCGATCCAGGAGCCGGACTGCTTTATACGGCTGGTTATCTGCAAGAAGTAAGTCCACTCCCGTTTTAAGCACATCAATATATTCTGGATTAACATGCCAGTAACCTGCCCGGACATCTGAACTTTGCCTGGCTCGCTGAATAACTTGTTCGATGGCGGGACGAATGGTTTTAAGGGCAAGATCGGTATCACCTTGCACGTGGTGCATCGTGGCCACTATACTCTTGTATTTGACCAGAATCTCAAAGTCGATCGCGTTGAGGTCATACGTGTTAATTTCTGAAATGAGATCACTGACCTGTGCATGGTTTTGTAGTTTTAGCTCTAAGTCTGCAAGGCGTATTAGGGAATTTAGATAATTGCGATTATCATTTTTTTCTTTATTGATCTCACTCAGTTTGTCAAAATATTTACGAGCTTTTCCATACTTGCCCATTTCTATATATAATTTACCGCGTTCCGATAATATGGTTATATACTTGTTGTAGTAAGAATCAAGAGATATGAGATTTTGTGCTTTGGTTAAATACTTTTCGGCCTGATGATAATCAGATTTATATTCTTGGTAAAAAGCCGAGGTGGTTGTATAAACTGCTGCCAATTCTCTGGTTTGGCCGTGGTTGCTGGCCAATTGTTGAGCTTTGTCCAAGTATTGCTGAGCTGCATCCCAATTTTTATTAAGCCGGTGATAAATATGAAGGTTGCGATAAATGTTCAGTTGATAACGATATTCCTCATATTTCTTAGCTAGTTCCAGCGCCTGAGACTGGTAATCCAAATAAGTGTTAAAATACCCGGTTTTATAATAGGTTAAACTCAGATTGTTGAGGATGTCGATTTTTTTTGTTTTCAGGTCCAGATTGTATTCTTCAATCTTATTGAGTACCTCATGGTAAACTTCCTGTGACTTTTTGATATTACCAATTTGGTATAGGAAGATGCCTTGATGCTTTAGGAAGAATAATTCTGCGTTTCGGTCTTTTAAAAAATGGGAGAGCGGAATGCTTCTTTTTTGATGAAGGGTAAGTGCTTTTTCAAAGTATCCCAATCTATAAGAACCAAGATCCTGAATTTTATACAGGTCAAGTTTTAATCGAGAGTTGGGAAAATAATTTTCGCTCAGGAAATTATCATAGAGTTTTATAATCGTTTTAAAAGACCGCTGCACATATGAAAATCGAAGTATGGTCCCCTTTTTTATCATGTCTGATAAAGAGGGAGTATTTGCGGAGGAATAATGGGCAATGATGGGTTCCCACTTTTTAAGGGCCGTTTCAGTATATTTTGTGGGAAATAGGTGATCGGCTCTTGTAATCAGTATATAGTGAGCAAAAGATATAGTATTTAAGGGAAGGATATCTTTGCTAAACTGCTCATCGTTCAAAACTCGAGAAAAGAGCTTTTCGTTATAATAAAGAGTATCTCTCGATTCCGTTGAAATCGATTGGAAGTGCTGATATAACTCTTTTCGTTCGGTTAGATCCTCAGTTGAGGTAAGCAGGTCTAGCATTAGCAGAGGGGAGCCCGTTTTATAGGCAGCCCCTGCTATGCGTTTTTGATACGTAGATAACTCCTTGTTGACACCTGGAAGATGACTTTCTACCAGAAAGCCTTTCTTATAGCCCGGGTGCAAGTCATATTGCTCGATATGACTTGTTATATAATGTTCTACTGATCGACTGTCTTTAGCCAGTTGACTAAGCGCCCAATAATGAAGCGGCGCCTGTCGATTGTTGGCTATATGCTCCAGATAATAGTCGGCCTGACGCTTCGAGGCATCAAGATATTTATTATCGGCAGTATCCTCGCTTATACTTACACCTGTAGTAAGTAGAAGGACTATGACTGTGTAGATCATGAATTATTTGATTAAAAGCTGAGCCCATTATTACTACAGGTGCAAGGTAATAAAAAATTTAACCGATAACGTGATTAAATTACCCGAAATATCAGAGATCGGGTTCGTCGTAGATAACCCCAGGCTCATCATCATTGGGAAACGGATTCTGATCCGGTTCTTCCTGATCATCTACCTGCGTTTCCTGGGCCGATTGTTGGGTTGCATCCTGGCTTACACCTGCATCGGTTATTCCTGCACAACCTGTTGTAATTAACATGAGTGAAAGGATTCCAGCACCTAAAATGTGACGAAAAGTTGAATTATTATTGTTAAACATGGCAAAAATTGTTTCAAGTTTTGAGATTATTGATGAATAAGCAGTAATGATCAAAGATCGGGTTCGTCGTAGATAACTCCTGGTTCATCATCATTGGGAAACGGATTCTGATCCGGCTCATCCTGGTCATCTACCTGCGTTTCCTGTGCCGACTGCTGGGTTGCATCCTGGTTGAATCCAGCGTCCGTAACGCCGGCACATCCACCCAGCATTGCGACTATTGCAACGACTGCAAACGCTTTTCCGATTTTGGAAGATATCATGTCGATAAGTTTCATAATGTCCCCTGTGGTTTTTGGGTTAGATTATAGTTGTATTTGAAAATAGATATATAGCAATGTATAAATGAGTAACTATATGATAATATAATTGATATATTTTTCCATAATTGTACCACACTCTTCTACAAAAATATGGCACACACATTTTTAAATCATTATAAGGTATTCTCCAAAATAAATATTAAGGATGCACAAAAAAATACATACACCTTAATTACCTTATAATATTTACAAACTATTTAATTCAAAGAGCAAAATATTATGATTCACTAATCTATAAATTGATTATAATTAATGAATCTTAATACTAAGATAAAATTAGATACTATTATGTCAAATTATAATTCAAAAATTAATATATGATTGTTTGCATATAGTTATACCGTGCAATAATTATGGAGTACCCCGCTTCATTAACATGGCTACCCCTCGCAGCATTTTGCTTTTCATCCATACACCTATGTCCCTGTTTATCTTTCTATTAATAAGAGTAGTGAGAAGGGAGAGTGTTACAAAAAATCTTTTTTTGCATTTATTAAAGAAAAAACCCTTACTTAAATACCACGTGATAAATTGTGAGGTTTGGTAATATTAAATGAGCAACGGTGATACACTGATACCATTTACGTTTGCTTTCCTTACCGGTGGAGCAATTAAATTGAACCAGGTAAGGTCGACTTTCTGATTGGTTAACCGGAGAGCTGCGGGGGTTGTCTGGAGAAATATAGGATACGATATCGTTGCACCAATCAATGCTTAAATTTGCTTAATCTTGAGTAAAAGAAAAGTAGATTACTCTGAACTGGTTTCAGCTATACAGGAGGAGGATAAGGAGAAGACAAACCGTTTGGTGGGGGAGCTTCTTCCTCGACTGAAAGACTATCTTAAGGTTGTGATGAATGCTGATCAAAGTGCAGCAGAGGAATGCGTTCATCAAGCTTTTGAGGAAGTGTTACGCCAGATCCGCAATGATAAAATCAGGGAGCCCAAATATATCTTCAGTTATCTGCTGAAATCATGTCGTCATCAGTATCTGCATTATGACAAGCATATGCGATCGATGAATTATACGGAAGAAGACGAAGCCGATTACCTGGTTCATCCGGCTGATCAATACAAGCAGATCTTGGATGAAGAACGTAAATACCTTTTGAAAATATGCCTGAAGGAATTGGATGAAAAAGCCCGGGAATTTATAACTTATTTCCTGGAGAAGCCGGAAGTGACGACCTGGCAGGCCAGCAAGGAATTTGATATAAGCAGGGCCAACGTGCGGACGAAAAAGTCAAGAATATTGGCTCGCCTGAATGAATGTTATGAACGTCGTTCAACTACATGATATCAAGTTGAGGCCGACGTTTGTCTCCTTTTTCCCTCCCGGCATTCGTGTCTCATTATTTTTATTGGACCATTGAATATGAGAGCAATGGTTCGATAGTGCTTAAGCAATGTCAAAATCCAAAGTAAGACCGCCATCCCAGGTATATTATCACCAGGAGTGCATAAAACAATACGGGATAAAGAAATATCCTGGGGATCTTATTAAGGGCTCTTTGAATAATTAGACTCATGATAGCAGTTATCCCCAGGAAAAGTGAAGCAAACAACGTGGTGTAATAATCGGCTTCATAAGAAGAGATTGAGTTAGCCCGGAAGTCCAACTGTTTCATTTTGGACAGTATCTCTCCGCCGTGGTAATAGAATGGAATTCCGACGAGACCGGCCGCGAGCAGAGCAAGAAGTCCCCAGCGAACCAGGGCTGTACGGTCTCCAATAACCCCCCATAAGGCTGTTATCAGCCCGAAAAATATACAGCCGAGGAGAATTTGAAGTAATATGAACTCTTCGTACCAAAGACTTTCCATGATATAGTTGACTCAACCGGATTATTTATTTAATTGTTACCATCAATCGTTGAATTAATATCAATAATGACTGCTTATTGTTCAATGTCTTACATTCTTGCATATCTTGATGCATGCATTATCAGGCTCCCAGCAGAACCTGGAATATGATCATCAATGCAATAGAAAGCGTAACAGCTGTCGCCATTCTTTCTTTGCCCAACTTTTGAATGCTTTCAGGTATAATTTCTGAGAATACCATCCAGATCATGGCTCCCCCTGCCAATCCGAGGCCAACCGGCAGGAATGGACGAAAAAGGGAAACAAACAAAAATGCCGGCACCGCCATCAAGGGTTGGGGAATACTGGAAACCACACTCCAGAAACCTGCCTTCCAAACCGATATACCCTGGGGAACTAAAACCAGGCTGATAGCCAGTCCCTCGGGAATATTGTGAATGGCAATGGCGGTGGTAATGAAGGCACCGAAACTTTGTCCGCCCCCGAATGAAACTCCAACTCCAACACCTTCTGCGAAGGAATGAAGCGTCATGACCCCTACAATCATCAATGCTTTTAAAGCTCCCGCTCCCCGCAGATTACCTATTTCCTTTTGAGGACTGTGGTTTAGATAGCGATGTGCCAGTACGATAAAAACCAGCCCAAGCAAGACGCCCCCCATCGTTTTATACAAACCATAATCGATACCTTCAAATATCAGGTTGAAACTGGCGGCGAGCATCAGCCCACCTGCTAATGCATCCCCATAACCAAGCCATCGCTCGGGGATAACATGTGAGAAAATAAGAGGAATGGCACCGAGCCCGGTCGCCAATGCAGTTACCAGGGCAAAAATAAAAACAGCTAAAACCGTTGTTTCCATCAGCATCATTGGATTACTGGTAATTTGGGCTAATCTAATATATTTAATTTACAATTTGTAGAGATTTGACTAATAAAGACTTGATCTAAAATGAAAGGATCGCAGCGGCGAAACGGACGTCCCTTCCTTGCTCGGAAACTTTTCTCGTTCAATGGCTCCTTTACCTGCTAACAAGTTAGATTCTACGCTTGAGTGTTTTTTTGCCTTTTAGCCGAAGATTTTAATGCTTCGGAAGGGACGCCCGTTTCGTTGATGCGATTCTTTTATTGTAAAATAATAGCTTGACAAATAGGTAAAAAAAGTACAACATTGAAATGTAGTTGAGAAGATGGGGATTTGCTGAATTAGGTGTGTAAGGGAGCTTATGCACTTATGCAGGTTGAGGTTGCCGGTATTATTATTGGGATCATGCCGGTATACCGAAGCACGTATCCCGCCCGGAAAACGACCGCTATTTTGGCCTGTGGGGGCCGGCTATCACCAATTAATCATTAAAGATACTTATTATACTATGTGGCTGAATATCAACTCTTACGACGAGTACCTCGAACAGTTTAATGAAAGCGTTTCCGACCCGGAATCTTTTTGGGAACATGAAGCGGGTACCTACTATTGGCGCAAAAGATGGGATAAAACGCACTCGGGA
>CAJXOW010000067.1 GCA_913057825.1 uncultured Balneolaceae bacterium
TAATAACCGGGGGAAACCATTCCTTCGACAAATACAAAGTATTCGATTACATGAAAACCGATCCCAATATCCTCCGCCCTCTCAATTTCCCGAAAGGAAATCCGGGTTATGGGTACGGGATTTACGACATACCGGGTCATGACGAGAAGATCGGCGTTCTGAATCTGCAGGGACGGACTTTTATGCAACCCATCGACGATCCGTTTAAAACCGGGGATTGGGCTTTGGATCGCATAAAAGAAAAAACCAAATATGTAGTCGTGGATTTCCATGCCGAGGCGACGGCCGAAAAACTGGCTATGGCATGGCACCTGGACGGCAAAGTATCTACGTTTATCGGCACGCATACCCATATTCCCACCAACGATGCACGCATTTTCCCCGACGGAACCGGCTATATAAGTGATGCCGGCATGACCGGTTCCTTTGACTCGGTGTTGGGCATGGACACCACTACTTCTCAAAAACGCTTTAAACTCGGTACCCCTCACAAATACAAACTAGCCGATGGGAACAACAAAATATGCGGCGTATTCTTTATGATTAACCGGTCAAACGGTCTGTGCGACCATATTGAGCCGATTATTTATCCTTCATTCGAAAACAGCAAGCTTGACCATGAGTAGTTCGCAGCAAAACGGATATATACTGGAAGCCCGCAACCTTGAAAAAAGTTTTCAGCGAGAATCTCATGCAGATCCGCTTGAAGTCATAAAAGGTATATCACTGGCCCTGAAACCCGGTGAAATCGCGTCGGTGATTGGGTCAAGCGGCTGCGGTAAGAGCACCCTTCTTCATCTGCTGGGCGGGCTTGATCAACCCGACCGCGGTGAAGTACGGTGGGAGGATAAGAATATTTTTGCATACGACGAGGAAGAACTGGCCCGTATTCGTAATCAACAGGTTGGCTTTGTGTTTCAATTTCACCATTTACTGCCCGAATTTACGGCCCTGGAAAATGTAATGATCCCTTCCATGATCCGCACATCGGAACAAAAATCCAGCGAAGAGCGTGCCTTTGAACTGCTTAAACGATTTGGAATCGAAGACCGTGCCGAACATCGTCCCACGCAACTATCGGGCGGTGAACAGCAGCGCGTCTCGATGGCTCGAGCTCTTGCCAATAACCCGCGGATTATATTAGCCGACGAACCCACCGGCAACCTGGATGAAAAAAACACAGAAAATATCCTGGATCTATTGTTTGAACTTCGTGAAAAGGAAGGAGTCAGCATTATCATAGTGACGCACGAAACATCCATTGCCAAGCGCACCGATCATATCTATGAACTGAGCCAGGGAGACCTTTCCCTTCTTAAGGACGGGGTATGATTATATTTGGGGATCTGGTAAAAACAATTTAAATTTCGCCTCCGTTAAAGCGTACATGTAAACCTATTAATGTAATTATCAGATATTATGGCAAATAAGGGGAGAAAATTAACAAAAGAAGAATTAGAGCAGGATCCGCTCCTCAGTTTTTATCAGCGTGTTAACCAGTTCTATCAGCGGCACAAGCAATTCATCTATGGCGGGCTTGCAGTAGTAGTCCTTATTATCGTAGGCAGTGTTGTATACTATAATTATCAGAATAAACAAGAACAGAAAGCGCAACAACTGCTTGGATTCGCCGAAAAACATTTTCGCAACGGAGAATATCAGAAAGCGTTGACCGGAGAAGGAGCCGAATTCACGATTGGCCTGGAAAATATCATGCGGCAGTATTCGGGTACGAAAGCAGCCAATCTTTCTCATTACTATGCTTCTGTCAGTGAATACAAACTTGGAAATGTCGAAGAAGCACACCAGTATATCCGCGATTTTAATCCACCGGAAGGGATTCTTGGCGTTGGCCCTATTGCCTATAACGCCATGCTCTTGAATGAATTAGATCAACACGAAAAAGCGGCCCAGATGTATGAAAAAGCATCCTCGTGGGACAAAAATGAGTCTACGACTCCCTATAATCTTTACAAGGCTGCAAATTCCTATTTCGAGGCCGGAAATTATGCCGCGGCTCAACAAATAACAGATCGCATCATAGAAGAGTACGCTCAAACGGCTCATGCCGACAAGGCCCGCAAGCTCAAGGGGCAGATGATGACGGCGAGCTCTTCCTAGCCTGCATATCACTTCGTGGGAATCGCTGTCGCTCGGAGCGCTAACGCGGGTGACGCTTCGCTCTGTGCACTTCTTGAGCAGGTTGCCTGGTTCTACATGTTGCGGCGGTATTGACCGCCGACTTCGTAAAGAGTGTGAGTGATTTCACCCAATGAAGCGACCTTTACCGTTTCCATAAGTTCTTCAAACAGGTTTTCTCCTTTTCGGGCGGCCTTCGTTAGTCGATCAAGCGCCTGCTCCGATGCATCGGCATGTCGCTCCCTAAAGTTCTTGAGCTGCTTGATCTGCTGTTCCTTTTCCTCTTCCGTGGAACGAATTAAATCGACCTCCGGCTGCTCTTCCCCCTCCTGGCCATTGTTCCTTTTAAAGGTATTGACCCCGATGATCGGCATCTCACCACTGTGCTTTTTCTTTTCATAATACAAGCTTTCATCCTGTATCTTTCCACGCTGATACATATTCTCCATGGCTCCCAGGACCCCGCCCCGCCGATTCAACTTGTCAAATTCGTGCAATATTGCTTCTTCGACAAGATCCGTTAATTCTTCAAGAAAATAGGAGCCCTGGTTGATGTTTTCATTCATTGCAGTACCCAATTCTTTATTGATAATCAACTGAATAGCCAGTGCCCGCCGAACCGATTCCTCGGTCGGGGTGGTGATAGCTTCATCGTAGGCATTGGTATGCAGTGAATTACAGTTATCATATATAGCCATCAGTGCCTGCAGGGTAGTACGGATATCGTTGAACTGAATTTCCTGGGCGTGCAGGGAGCGTCCGCTGGTCTGGATGTGGTATTTCAGCTTTTGAGAACGCTCATTGGCTCCATACAGGTTCCGCATAGCAACCGCCCATATGCGTCGTGCGACCCGACCTATGACGGCATATTCGGGATCGAGTCCGTTACTGAAGAAAAACGAAAGATTGTGGGCGAAATCGTCGATCTCCATCCCTCTCGACAAGTAATACTCCACGTACGTAAAGCCATTCGCGAGGGTGAAAGCAGCCTGGGTAATCGGATTCGCTCCCGCCTCGGCTATGTGGTAGCCCGATATGGATACCGAGTAGTAATTTCGCACATTATGATCGGTGAAATACTGTTGCATATCCCCCATCAGGCGGAGCGCAAATCCGGTCGAAAAGATACACGTATTTTGAGCCTGGTCTTCTTTGAGAATATCTGCCTGCACCGTACCTCGGACAACTTTAAGCGTATCCTCCCGTATTTGTTCATACGTTTCCCGGTCGATCAACTCATCGCCGCTGATACCCAGCGTACCCAAACCGAATCCATCGTTTCCCTCCGGCAGGGATCCCTGGTATGAGGGCAACTGACGGCGATTATCTTGTACTTCCTGAAGGGCCTCTTTCCATTTCCCCTGCTCTTTGAGATAACGCTCCACTTCCTGGTCAACCGCCGTATTCATAAACATGGCAAGGATCATGGGAGCCGGACCGTTGATGGTTTTTGATACCGAAGTGGTGGAATCGGCCAGTCGAAATCCCGAATACAGTTTTTTCATGTCATCCACCGTGCAAATGCTGACGCCGGAATTCCCGACTTTGCCGTATATATCGGGTCGATATGCCGGATCCTCTCCGTAAAGGGTTACTGAATCGAACGCCGTTGACAGCCGCGCCGCCGGCATCCCCCGACTCAAATAATGAAATCGCTTATTAGTCCGTTCAGGTGTCCCCTCGCCGGCAAACATACGCGTAGGCTGCTCAGCTTCGCGTTTAAACGGATAAACCCCGGCGGTGAAGGGGAAGTATCCCGGAAGGTTTTCCTTCAGTGCAAATCGCAATTGCTCGCCTTTGCGACCGGTTTTGGGCAGCGCAATGCGTGGAATATCGAGACCGCTGAGCGATTCCTTAAACAGGTTAAAATCGATGGAGCGGTCGCGGATCTGAATGCTCATTTTATCATTTCGGTACGCCTCGTAAAGTTCATCCCACTCTTCCAGGATCTTTTTGGGTCGGGCATCCAGCTTATGCCACCAGTGCTCCCTCATCTCTTGAAGAGCGGTTTTCGCTTCCTCTTTATCCTCATTCGACCAATTTTCCAGTTGTCTCAAACTGCCATGGGCTTCTTCATATTTATCGGCATATTCTGCTTGTTGTTCGGCCCACTCGTGATATTTCCTTACCGTATCGGCAATTTCGCTGAGGTATCGCTGTCGCTGATCGGAGATCACCATCTGTCCCTTAACATCTTCAAGAGGCTCTGAATTGGTATATCGGTCTGTTTCCCATCCCAGATCAAATCGATTTCTGATTCGACTAATTAAGGCGCTGAACAAGCGATTTACGCCTTCATCGTTGAATTGAGCCGCTATGGTCGGGTATACCGGCATATCCGATTTTGACCGGTCAAAAAGCTCCCGGTTTCGCTGATACTGCTTCCGAACATCCCGTAGAGCATCCAGCGATCCCTGTTTATCAAATTTGTTCAGTACCACCAGGTCGGCCACTTCCAACATGTTAATTTTCTCCAGTTGGGTAGCTGAACCATAATCGCTGGTCATTACATACATCGACAAGTCCACCAGGTCCACTATTTCCGCACTACTTTGGCCGATTCCGCTGGTCTCGACCAATATGAGATCGAAGCCGGCTTGCTTAAGCACTTCGATGGATCCGCGAACCGAGGGACTTATGGCACGATTCGAAGCCCGGGTAGCCAGGCTGCGCATATATACTCTTTCCGAAGCAGAAATACTGTTCATTCTGATGCGGTCTCCCAGCAACGCTCCACCGGATTTAACCTTGGAGGGATCTATCGACAGTATCCCGATTCGCATATCATCAAACTCATTCAAAAATCGACGTACGATCTCGTCGGTCAACGAACTTTTTCCGGCACCCCCTGTTCCCGTTATTCCGATTACGGGCAAAGGTTTACCATTGCGTCGAGATTTGATCCCCTCCTCTCCCACTTCAAAAAGTTTGAGATCTTTGCGGTTAAAAAGGTCCCATTGCTTATTTTCGACCGCCGTAATGGCGCGAGCTATCATCTGTGAATCTTGCTGCTCGAGCTTCTCGGCATCTATTCCGATCGACTCTGTCGTACTGTAATCACAGGCCTGCAGCATTTCGTTAATCATACCCTGCAACCTCAGTTTACGTCCGTCTTCAGGAGAAAATATGCGTTCAACACCCGCTTGATGGAGCTTTTTTATTTCATCCTCGACGATAACACCGCCTCCGCCGCCGAACACTTTAATGTTGGAGGCGCCTTTTTCCTCCAACAGATCCACCATATAGGTAAAATATTCCATGTGTCCGCCCTGATATGAACTAACAGCAATACCCTGGGCATCCTCCTGTATAGCGCAGTCGACGATTTCGGTTACAGATCGATTGTGTCCAAGATGAATAACCTCGGCACCGCTGCTTTGCAATATGCGCCGTATTATGTTGATCGTCGCATCATGTCCATCAAATAAACTCGCGGCGGTAACCAAACGTATGTTATGTTCGGGCGAATATTTCTCCGATTTTTGTTTCTCTCCCGTTGATGCAACAGTTTTAGTTTCATCCCGTTCGGTCTCTAATGTTGACCCCTTATCAGCTGACATATACTATTAATTTTATTCTATGGAAGCGATTCCAAAATCATAAGATAAGAACTTGCAAACTATATCACCAAAGTCTATAAAGAGTTTTAAGTAAGCAGCGCAATACCTTGTCTTTCAATGTGTTAACTTCATTTTCCGGGCTATTTTTTGCGAATCAAAAATTGTTTTTTGTAAAAAGGAGATAGTAAATTCGCAGCTCCTATAGAGTTTGATCGGTCAATGGGGAAATTTAACCTGCAAATCAGAAGTAAATCCCGGTTGAATGGGGATATTTGAACGAATAAAGTAGGGTTCGGGCTTTCTAAAGGGCTCCACCCTGCCATTGTTCCATTTCCCGTCATTGTTTAAATCTTTAAACACGCGAACTCGGTAACGCATCGGGGGCAATTTTTCGATCGTAGTGCTGTCGGTGAAGGTCTCTTTTCGGGTAATGCGTTTTTCGCTACTTTCCAGCACTAACCGATGCTGCAGGGAATCGCTGGTCTCTGAAGCAGTAACCTGAATGCTCCCGAGATTTTCCGGATGCCATATCGGAGGGGGATCGATCTCGGAATATTGCTGATACACCGGATCCCACGTTTTGATTTGATAGCTGACTCCCTTTTTCCAGAGAGTATCCGGATAAATGTACATTCTATTCCGTTTGATATCGATCTTTTCCCATGTCTTATGGCGTGTTTGCCCCTCAATAATCCTCAACGAATCCCTAATTACCGATTCCCTGATCGGCTTGGTATACGTAACAATCATCGGTTGATCGTAATAAATACCGCTGCTCGACTCAAATTTCATAAATCGCTGATCCACGGTATCTTCCTGCGTGCTGCCGGTAAACGACTGGTTCTCAATCGGCATTAGGGCATTACCTGCCGGATCGGTTAACCCTTCCATACGAACATGATAGGTGTCTTGCGGATTGAGTGGCTGGACACTGTGAGCAAATATCACATAAAGTTCATCCGACGGTTGATAAAGCGGAAAAACCTGGCCGTATTCATTCATCGTCGAATCGAGCAGGCGAATTTCCCGCAGCGAATCCAGTTGGACTGATTCACTGAATCTAAGACGTAATCTATGCCTGGTAAACAGCCCCACTCCCATTAATTTCGGTCGACTGGTATCCGGACTTTGTACATACAAGGTTCCCAGTGAATCGGATTGGTCGGCCGACAGCGTCACAAACTCGGTCGGAAAAGGTTGGGCCCGTTCCTGATCAGACTCCCATTTACGGTTCCGATTGCGGTCGTTCAGCCAAAAAGCCTTATAGGTACCGGGACCGAGATGAGGAAATGCAACATATCCCCCGGTATCTGTTTCCGTGGTATATTCCGCTTGTTCTGACAGATCTATGGGAGTCTTGTATAAGAGCACTTTCATGCCGGGTTCACTCTCTCCCGTCTCGGCTTTCAGGACCTGTCCCACTATTTTACCATCGTCGATTTCAGGTCCCGTCGACAAGGCAACTTTTGTAGGATTCCCGATTTTGTTTCCATGCATATCCGACAAATTGGTACCCACCGAGAGAATAAAAGTTGTAGAGTCGGGTGGTTTTTTATCCAAAATCACTTTCACCGATTTACGTCCCCAGTCCAGCTTATAATTGATTCCCAGATTGGGTGCCAGCGAGAGGGAGCGCGAGAAGGTCGACCGCTCTACATATTCACTGAAATGAAATTCGATTACCCGTTTTTTAAACTGCGTGGTTCCAGAGGCAGGAACCGTCTTTACGATTTCAGGCGGGGTTTTATCCGGCGGTCCCCCTGTAGGACTGGTGGGCCGGGCACAACCGGCGATGACTAGGATTATTACTGATAATAAATAATAATTTCGCAAGGGCGTATAATTCAGTGAAGCGCCTGATCGGCTTTTTGCATTTCAGTACTCACAATCGTAATGTAATATCTGAAAAATGTAAAGGTATCTTAAGAACCAAAAGCATTATAAAAGAAATAATTGAAAAATCCCCATCATGTTTTCGCTACTCCATGACCCCGCTCTCTATACGGATTATTACGAACTGACGATGGCCCAGGGATACTATTTATCCGGGCGTAAAGATGATCAAGCCGGTTTCGATTATTTCTTCCGGGAGAATCCATTCAATGGAGGTTATGTCGTTTTTGCCGGTATAAGTGATTTTTTAGCCATCATCGACCATTTTAGCTTTAGCTCCCAAGATCTGGAGTATCTTGAATCCGAGGGATTTCACAGTGATTTCCTCTCCTACCTGGAAGAGCTCGATTTCAGCCCCACCATTACCTCCATGCGCGAAGGTGAAATCGTATTTCCACGAGAGCCGATAGTTCGCGTTGAAGGAAATCTTATTGAAACTCAACTGCTGGAAACGCTCCTGCTGAACACGCTCAATTTTGAATCTTTAATAGCCACCAAAGCATCCCGCATACGACAATCGGCCGGCGAGCGACTCGTCGCCGACTTCGGTCTGCGCCGGGCGCAGGGACTTGGTGGTATCCAGGCTAGCAAAGCTTCTATTATCGGCGGACTCGACAGTACATCAAACGTTTATGCGGCAAAATCCTTTGATCTGCCCGCCACCGGGACGATGGCGCATTCCTGGATTCAATCGTTCGACAGTGAGCTGGAGGCCTTCCGTAAATATGCCGAATACTACCCGGATAATTGCATTCTGCTGGTTGACACCTATGATACGCTTGAAAGTGGCGTCCCCCATGCGATCCAGGTTGCCGGTGAACTGGAAGCAAAAGGACATCAGCTGAAAGGCATACGGCTTGACAGCGGAGACCTGGCCTATTTTGCACGGAAATCTCGCCAAATGCTTGATAAAGCGGGCTTTGACCAGGTAAAAATAGCGGCCTCCAATCAACTGGACGAGTACCTGGTTAAGAGTTTAATTGAGCAAAGCGCCCCTATCGACCTGTTTGGAATCGGAACAAATCTTGTCACCGGCCAAAACAGTCCCGCCCTTGATGGAGTATACAAACTTAACTCGGTCAATGACGATCCCCGGCTAAAAGTTTCTGAAAATATTGAAAAGATTACCCTGCCCGGTCACAAGCAGGTTGTTCGATACTTTAATTCCGACGGCAGCTTCTACGGTGACGGCATCGTGTTAGATAATAATGAAGGGAAAGTCATTCACCACCCTCACTACCCCTCTAAGCAATTTAAAACACACTCACGGGCAAAAGAGAAGCTCCTTGAGCCGGTAATGCGGGAGGGCAAACGCTGCGGGACACTTTCCAGTGCAAGAGAAAGTGCAAATTATCTGCAAAAGCGTAAAAAGTTGTTGCCGGAGGAACATAAAAGATTTGAAAATCCACACGTTTACAAGGTGGGCATCAGCACTTCCTTGCAAAAACTCCGTGATCAACTTATAGACGAAATGAAAACGTAGCATATTCCGTTGAAATGATACAGGAGTCCGTTGGACTTTTAAACTCACGGCAGCAGTCATGACCGTTCGCGGAGAGTTCAACTAAATTTATAATTATTAAAAAATTTACACCATCACTATGGATGCTTTACTGATTGTAGACGTTCAAAACGATTTCTGTCCCGGGGGTGCTTTGGAAGTACCCGGTGGCGACCAGGTAGTTCCGACCATCAACAAGCTGTCGCAGGCCTTTGAGCACGTCGTACAGACCCAGGACTGGCATCCTGAAGGTCATTCCTCCTTTGCCTCCTCGCACGAAGGTGAAGAGCCGTTTGAAACGATACAGATGGACTACGGGCAACAAGTACTCTGGCCCGATCACTGTATTCAGGGATCCGATGGTGCCGAATTTCATCCGGAACTTAACACGCTCCCGAGTCAACTGATCATTCGCAAAGGCTTCCGGAAAGATATCGATTCTTATTCCGCCTTCTATGAAAACGATCATCAGACGCCCACGGGTTTAAAGGCTTATCTGCAGGAACGCGGCATTGACCGTCTTTATGTAGCCGGCCTGGCCACCGACTTTTGTGTAAAATGGTCGGTTACTGATGGACTGGACGAAGGATTCGAGGTTTACGTGATTGAAGATGCGGTACGAGGTATTGATGTCGAGGGATCTCTGGACGCCGCCTGGAATGAGATGAATGAGAAAGGAGCTGAAGTCGTTGAGTCGTGGGACCTGCTTTGATGCTTCAATACTATCAACCCGCGGGGCCCTATGATATATAATTATGTGATTCTGGGAGCCGGTCTGGCCGGCCTCTCCCTGGCCGATGCCCTGCAAGAGCATACCGAACGCATATTGGTACTTGACACCCGTGGGATTGGTGCGGGCGCCTCCGGCACGCCGGTCGGGATGATTAATCCGGCCACGGGTCGGCGAGGTAAGAAGGTATGGCATGTAGAAAAAGCGTTGCCGTCTATTCACCAATCGCTGCAGTCTGCCGCTTCTTTTGCAGACCAGCCGTTGTATGTTCGAAAAGGTATATTGCGACCCGCTCGCGACCAGGAAATGGCGGATGAAATGCATAAGCGATATCGGAAGAGCGAATGGCCTCCCGGCTGGTGCTATTGGCTGACCGAGAAAGAAATTCAGCAATTCCATCCCGGTATTCACTGCGTAAGCGGCGGGCTTTGGCTGCCGGTTGGCATGGCAGTCAGGGTACCCAATTATTTACAAGCTCTTGCCAGGAAATTTGCAGATCAAAATGGTGAAATCAGGATACGTCCCTCCTATACCTATCATTCGTACCGGGATTCCTACTGGCAAATATCGACTGACCGGGATGAAAAAATAAAGACTCGCAAGCTGGTCTTTGCCTCCGGGGCTGGCGTATTAAAGGAAACGATCTGGGAATGGGTGCCGTTGAACGCGGTTAAGGGACAGGTGGCGCAGTTCAAATTTGAGCATCCTCTTCCCTTTGGTCACTCCATATCATCCAAAGGGTACCTGGCCCATACCGATCAACATCATCTCACGGTAGGCAGTACCTATGAACATAACTATGAAGATGGTCAGCCCAACGAGAAGGGTTTGGCCCGGCTAACGGATATCATGCATTCCATACTGCCCGAGTTATCAGAATCCGGGACGCTGGAACGGCAGTGGGCCGGATTTCGGGTGAGTTCGGATGATCACAAACCTGTGCTCGGTCCTCATCCCACGCTCAAAAATATATTTTTGTTCACCGGCCTGGGGTCAAAAGGTTTGCTGCACGGTAAATATCTCGGGGAGTTACTGGCAAAACACCTGGTCAAAGGAGGGACGCTGCCCGAAAAAGTAAACATCAGTAGATTTAATCGCCCGTAATGGTCAGACCTTCCCCACGCTTATGCTTCGTGATAGGGACGTGAATCTCGTTCCTCCACCCACCAACCGTCGGCATTTACGTAGGTATTACTTATAAACTTGGATTTATCCAGGTTGGCTATTTTGTGATCTACATAGGAAATTTTTTCCTCGTTCCCTTCTTCGTTCTGCAACCTTCTACGCACTTTATACCACGCATTCAATTCATCTTCCGGAGCACCATTCCAGGAATGCATGAATTGGTTATGCAGCTCATCTTTCCATCCGGGGCGACGAAAATCCATAAAAGCTTGAACGATGATAAAAATCATTGGGAAGATCACCAAGGTCATACCAATATAGAACAGTATCTGTGATCCCATATGCAAAACCCGCTTAATTACAGTTAGCGCCTTACATCAAATGAATTACGTATACCTAACGTAGAAGGTAAGCGAAAGATTTTAATAAAATCCGGAACTTTTATTATTTAATCGAAATCTAAATTAAATCGGGTAAAATACTGTATTTTAAGGGATTAAAATCTTATAAGGAAAGAATATTAGAAATGAAATTTCAATCCACTGACCGCTGCTCCGAGATAATATCCACCTGATTTGGAATTGTTAACGCTTATTGCCGCTATGCTGAATTCAAAATGTCTTAATTCAATGCCCGTTCCGAAGCTGTAGCTAGTCGCTCCCATGCCACCGGTTCGCAATCCAATTCGAACCGGTACGACATCTAAAATATCGTATTCAAGCCCAAGAGCGGCCGAGAACTGCTCATTGGTCATGCCCGTCGAGCGAAGTCCTTGGACCACATCCACCATCAATCCGGCCCTGCCCATTTGAAACTGAGTTCCAAAGTGCAGCATAGTTGGCAATTGACCCGTCACACTGCTTTGATCCTGCTGATCAAAATTTAAATATACCTCATTGGTGATACTGTCGGTCACATGGTCAATATATTCCGACCGGGATGAGTCGTGATTTGCATTGAGATACTCCTCATCTCTTACATGTTCAAACCCGTTCCAAACGAGCTGATCATCGGCCTTGAACGTAGCAGCATCGGTACTCATGTTAATGCTGCCGATATCGGTAAGTGAGACTGCTACGCGTAAATATTTCTCCCCTTTGAAAAAAGATCCCCAGTCAAATTGTGATTGGTCACTGAGATCAAATTCTGCCGTCAACCCTAAATCGAGTCCGACTCCCACCGAGCGTACCGCTCCAAATTTTTCTTCAGATGGTTTAAGATAACTGCTGATTTCTTTATTCATCCCTTGTACGTGACGCTCCTGGTAAAACTGCTGGAACTGGCTGGATATCTCACCGACCGAACGGATTGTATAATTAAAATCATGCACCAGGCTGGTATCGCTTGCCTGGATGTTCGAATTAAAATCAAACTTCATTTGATTATGCCCCAGCAATAATTTAGGAGCGGCTCCGGCATACAATCTGACTGGAACATCGTCATCAGACGAAAGAAACCCGGTTTTACCCTCCCAGACTTTTCCACTAACTCCAATACTCAGCTCGCTGGCTGACAAAAAATTTGCCTCAAAATTCGCCGGTGTCGGGTCGCTTAAACTATCGGGTGAAAGTAGAAAGGTGAAAAATTCAGCGGTTCCGCGATTGGCCTTGACATCCGTTATAGTGCGAGCACGATATGCAAAGCTGATACTCCAATCTTTCATCCGGTACACCGCTCCAAGAGGCACAGCATTAATATCTGCTCCCATCGTTTTCGCGTCAGTCATCAAGGGCCCAAACCAGGCGTCATACATTTCGTCGGCCACGTTGTTGATCAACTTGCCGCTGGTCAAATACTTATTGTATAATCCCACATTGGCCAGTCCACCGCCAAAATAACCTCCTCCGCCCATTATACCCAGCGTCACGGCAGGGTGGCGGTCTTCATATATCGCTAAATTAGCCGGGTTGATAAAATTTGCGTGATAATCATTTACATAAGCCGCGCCGCCTCCACCCAGTCCGAGATTTTCCGAAGTCATATGGGTGGACTGTGCATACAGTCCAGAAATCGGTACCGTCACAGCTATCATAAGCAGTAATGCAACTGACGGGATTAAGGATCGGAGAAAGGAGTCAACTTTTCGATCCACCGGATCGCAAAAATGAGAGTCCCGTTTACATCTACCCGTATTTGCAGCTATTTGACTCATGAGCATACCGTCCTATTTGTTAATTACCACTCGATACTTCGGTCTGGATTTTGAAGTCACCAACCAGGGTATACTTGAAGTAATCATCTTTTCGAATTTTTACCCGATGGCTACCGGAAGCTGACGGAGTCTTAAAACTTCCTCCCAGTCTTATTTCCCGAGTCCGGTGTAGCTTCTGCGCCTGTTCTGCCGTGAAATTAATCACAAGTTCACCTTTGTGGGGAGTATTGGCAAAACGAGTCTGCGGATCAATTTCAGGCGCCTGAACCACTACCTGGTTTTCGGTCGGCAACGGAGCGGTCGTTATAACGGCCCCCTGCTCATCCAAAAACTTTAATTCAAGGTCTAGGCTGAATGGCAGCATATTTTCATACTTAACCCGTATCGCTGAGCTCTGAAGCGCCTGATCCGATTCCTCGTCCGGCAAATCACTTAAATCGACGTCCACCGTATCTTTGAGTACCTGGCTGCCTGCTGTATTTGCGAACTGTATGGGAATCTCAAATCCAATACTGGAATTGAAATCGATCGGAGTCACCACAAAGCCTTCCTCGCCGGAGGGGTTTGTGAGGGCTTTTCCGACAAATCGGATTTCCGTCGGAAAGTTACTCAGGAATTCGTCAACGTTGGTAGCTTCCCGATCAAACTGAATGGCTCCATGATAGGTATCCCCCATTTGTTGAGCCGTTTCTATCGGCAGTTTTATTATCCTGGACGACTGAGCCGACTGACCATTTATTTCAAGTCCCTGGATCGCCTGGGGATTATTAACCGCAAACTTACTGTCGTCCTTCGGCGTCAAATACACTTTCTTACCCTCTTCGTTGATCCCGACAATAATTCCATATATCCGTGCCCGAACTCCCAGGTTGATATCGTAAAGCAGGTCAAACGAGGTGTTGAAAAATTGAGTTTCTCCGATCCGATTGGAAAGTTCTTCAAGGTCATTAAACGTCTTGACTTCAGCCTCTTGGTCATTAAAGACATCCAATACATCCTCTCCATTGGACGGGTCGTCATCATTCAGCAGAATACGCTTTTCGGCTACCACTCCTTGCGCCTCTTTGACCTCCAATTCCTGCAACTGGAGTTTAGCCCCTACATCATCAGAGGAACGAACAATGACCGCCCGGCTGCCCGAATCTTCCGTTTGTCCGCTAACCTTGTATTCCACCTGATTGTTCAGCGCTTTAATACGAAAACCGTTGAGATCAATGCGTACGGGTTGTCGCTCGTCATTCTCATTGGCTTCAATCGCTTTATACCGATAAGAACCCGCCGGCCCGTCACTAGATCCTTCAAAAGAAATTTTCAGTGTATCTCCTTCGGGCGTGAAGATATCATTAATCGTTACCGTTAAATTTTCTATTCCCATACCCAATTGATTAACCAAGCTGTCGATAACCAGGCTTCCTCCCTCCAGTTCGACATAATGATTCGGTTGAGTAAAGCGGAACTCGGCCTCCTCAACGGCTATGGAATTGCCCGTCTCCAGTTCTTCTGAATCCATGGAAAGCTTCGCTTCATCCACCTCGAGCTCGGTGGTACTGGATTGAATAGTCACCACATCCGCTGCATTAATATTTAAGTTATCGCCGCCACTGGTTCCCAGATTTAACTCGTAATGAATGTTTTTGGTCAGCTCGTCCCCGCTCAAATCAAAGCGGACCGTGCCCGTTTCGCCGGACTCCAGTTGGGCGGCATTCGGTTGTCCTTCAACTTGCAGTGACTTCTGAGTTCCCAGAACCTCTCCCTCACTGTTCTGCAGTGCCAGTGTCGGTGTTCCCGTCGCATTCGCATTGGTGAGCGGCAACTGCGTATTATTGGTTACTTCAATATCGAGTTGGTTCAGCGATCCATTTTGGGCATTTCCGGTCAAGGCCGCATAATCGAAATCGGAACTTCCGATCTCGATATCCGGCGTATTCGGATTGAGTTCCTGCTGGGGGATGTCGGAAGTCGCTTTGGAAACCAAGAGATTATCGTCACGCACATTAACCGTCATGGAAGGATCGGTCACAGCCTGGTAATTCTGTTGATTCCATTCAATAAACACCTCGGCCTCCAGGGTTACTTCCAACTGCTCTCCCTCCTGGAAATTAATATGATCCGTATAGGTGTCCCCATGTCGAACGATATTATTATTGGTGATCCGGGATCCCACTGCTTCTTCCGCGCCGTCCGTATTGCTATATAGCTGTATCTCAAGATTTGAGATATTAAAACCCAGGTTATTCTGGAATTCAACTTCAACAGCCCCGTCCTCAATAGTGGCACTGACAAAATTTTCCATGTTTAGAGGAATGCGAACCGTATTTTGATTGGCCGGCAGCAACTGTCCATCATTCGGCGGATTCTGTCCCACAACTTCCAGGAAACTCGCCTGCCCCGAACCACTGAATGAAGGGCTGAAGGTTCCCACCTCGGCCTCCGTCTGTTCACCCGCTTGAGCACTAATAGTTCCCAGCTGGGAGTTGACAAGGCGGGGATTTGACTCAATAACGGGAACAGCATCCGAAAAACTTCCCAAACTCAAATCCTCTTCCTGCGAAAGGCTAACCAGCCCCGAGTCAACGCCGCTCTGTTGATTCACGGCAAAAAGGGAATCGAACTCCGAACTGGTCGTATCGATAAGAGCGTTGTCTGCTCCCAGAAACGTTAATTTCTCTTCAGCCAACAGGGGAGTCCGAATGTTGTGATTGACTTTAAAATCCGGGCTGTTTGGTCGTTCACAAGATGTGACTATGAATAAATATAGAGGAATTGCTAACAGAAACAGTTTGTCAAATCGTAACTTACTCATAAGAAAAGCTTACCTTTACCTATTTTGCCATTTTCAGCATTTAACTGAAAAATCGATACTCTATTTAGATTACCCCCCACACTCCCCGTATTCATGTGGCAGTAATCTGAAAATTTAGCAAGGATAACCTTGTAAAACAGGCTACCCATTTTAAGTAGTTATATTATACTTAAAATGAATACAGTTAACAAACATTAGAGTAAAAAAAGATTTTCTCGGAAATAGCATAAAGACAGGTATAAAAAAAGCGGAGAGGGGGGGATTCGAACCCCCGGAACCCTCAAAAGGGTTCACTCGCTTTCCAGGCGAGCACAATCGGCCACTCTGTCACCTCTCCAATTATCAGAAGCGCAAATATAGTGGTTTCGCAAGGCTATATCAACGAAAATCATAAATGGATCAAAAAAACGGGGTAGGATAGAGATGGCAAACCCGGGCGGCGGTTTCTTGCTCGGAAACTTTTCTTCGTTTATTGACTGCTAACACCTGATTGCCATAAACACTTCAACAGTTATTTCAGACTTATCCCCAGAAAATTTTAATGCTTCGAAACCGCCGCCTCGTTTCTCATCAACATTCTACGATTTCGGGTGCCTAAAAGGAAAGAAGAGAATATCAGCGAAAAGAAACAACCTGGGCTTTCGTCAGTTCTGAAGCACAATCGAGATGGAAGATCCTTTCTGAATACCTAGCAGCGTTTCTGCATCTCCCTTGTTAACGCCAATTTCCAGCATACCGGCACTGCCGATATAGGCGGCAGGTTCTCCCTCTTCCACACTCCCGAAGGTATCTACCATTTGATTCAGGATTGTATTTCCTGCGTAAATTTTTATCTCTTGTTCCCCCACCGTATCCTGAATCAATTCCTCCGACAAATTAGTAACCAGGTTGCCAAAACGGTCGATATGAATCACCCACCCCTGCAACCCGTCTTTGTCGGCTACAGGCTGGGCCCATCGATAGGTTTCCAATTCCTTTACTTCCGAGCCCAGCTTTTCCAGCGGAACCCCGTTTGCAAGGTGTGCGGCTGCCGGAGCAAAAATATCACGTCCGTGAAAGGTCTGCGAAACGGTATTTCTCCAATAAGATTTATTATCCAGTTCCACCGCCTGATAATCGGAATCCCCGGCCACCAGCGAAAATAACCCGTTATCCGGTCCCACAAAAAACTGGTTTTCAATTTTTACCGCCACCGGTCGCCGCCGGGTGCCCACTCCCGGATCTACTACTACCAGGTGTACGGTATCATCGGGGTAGAGCATAGCCGAATTCATGGTAACCCAGGCTCCGGCCATCACATCCTGCGGGGGTATCTCGTGTGATACATCAACCAGCTGAACGTCCGCCACAATCTGGAGCATAACCCCCTTCATGGCACTTACATAATAATCTTTGAGCCCAAAGTCACTTGTCAGCGTTATCAAACGACTCATCCCTGTTGATGGTTAACCGTAACTGTTTAACATAACGGGCATGACAAGCATCAGCAGCTGTTCATTATCCGACTCCTCGGTCGGTTTTACGATACCCGCTCGATTTGGTGAGGAAAACTCGAAATAGACTTCGTCACCGCCAACATTGTCCAGGACGTCGGACAGATACTTGGCATTAAACCCGATCTCCATTTCCTCATCATCGTAATCACAATTCAACGTCTCGGTGGCCTCACTGTTCATATCGATGTCTTCAGCACTGATCGTCAGCTTGTCAGGCTTTATCTGCAGGCGAACCTGCCGTGTAGTAGAACTGGAAAAGATGGAAACCCGTTTGACGGTCGAGAGCATCTGTTCCTTGGAAACGGTCATCACTTTATCATTCTCCTTGGGGATTACCGACTCATAATTGGGATACTGCTCGTTGATGAGACGAGTAATAACGACCGTATTTCCGCTCTTAAAGCGAGCATGTTCGTCAGTCACGTGTACATGACACTCCTCGTCTTCGAGCGTCTTCTTGACCAAATTCAGAGCTTTGTCAGGAATTATGAAGTCAATCTCCTCGTCAGCCGTAAGATCATCCCGGGTGTAGCGAACCAGCCGGTGTCCGTCGGTGGCCACAAACCGGCTTTCGTCGGTCCCGATTTCAAAATAGACGCCCATCATGGCCGGACGGAGATCGTCATTCGAGACGGCAAACAACGTCTTGCTGATCGCATTTAAGATCGCATTCCGATCTGTCTCCAGCTCGGTTCCACTATCCAGGTCAGGCAATTCAGGAAATTCGTCGGGATCCTCGCCGGCTAATTTATAGTTACCCTTGTCGGTATGGAAATGCACCGAAAAGTCTTCATCGATTTCGAAATGGATCGGAATATCAGGAAGCTGACGCAACGTATCCAACAGTCGCTTGGCCGGTATGGCCACCGCACCGTCCTCGTCTATGTCGCCCTCAATATTCTCAATGATCGATATCTCCAGGTCCGTTGCCGTCAGCTTCAACTGTCCGTCGTCACTCTCAAACAGTATGGTCTCCAGAATAGGAAGTGTAGCCTTATTGGGGACTGCTCCGTTCACTGCCGACAACCCTCTCATCAATTCACTGCTGTTCACTTTAAATTTCATAGTGGAACTCGGTCAACTCCGTTTTGTTACTGAAGATTCCAATTCATATTGCAAATTCAACCGGGAAATCATCAAATCTTAACTGGCTATAA
>CAJXOW010000068.1 GCA_913057825.1 uncultured Balneolaceae bacterium
TTCTGGGGAATTTATTTACTGGCTGTGCTTGCAGTGATCAACACGGTCTTACGGGTATCCTGGATTCCCTCGCTTCGATGGAAACATTGGCGATACCAGGTCACAGAACGGGAAATCGATCTCAAACATGGTATTTTTGTTGTTAGTCGAACACTCGTGCCCATTCGACGGATTCAGCATGTAGATACACGGCAGGATCCAATTCAGCGTTACTATAACCTGGCGGGAGTTCGGATTTATACCGCCGCGACGGTGCATGAAATTCCCGCCCTGAATGAAGAACAGGCGGAAATAGTTAGAGATCGCATTTCCGAATTAGCCCGAATTGCTGAAGATGATGTTTGAAGCGCGACGACAACATCCCGTGGCCGCATTGACCAGCTCGTTAAAAGTGGTCCGGGAGCATATTATCAAAATTATCCTGATCTATTTAGTGGGGGGGCAGCAATCCCAGTCCACCTTTTTTAGCCTCACCGGTATCGGTATTTTACTGGGGGTGCTGCTTTTGTGGGGAATTTTGTCATGGTTTCGATTTACCTACCGGGTAGAGGAGGGGTCTCTGAAAATTGAGTACGGCGTACTGGTACACAAGAAATTGGATATTCCCAGTCAGCGGATCCAGGTTATAGACGTATCGTCCGGTATTATTCAGCGAATCTTCGGGCTGGTCAGTCTTAAAGTGCAGACCGCGGGACAAAGTTCCGAGGAAACCGAAATCAGCGCGATAACACGGGATGAGGCCGATCGGATTCAGAATGATCTGCGGGTGGATACGGAAGTTGAAAAAGGAAGTCAGGAAGAATCATCTTTTGAAGGATCCTCCCGTAAAATGAGTCTCAAACGACTGGTGACCGCCGGGTTGACCTCGGGCAGCATCGGGGTGGCTTTGTCGATTATCGGTACTATTCTTTCACAACTCAACGATGTGTTGGCAGAAACCCGGATCTATGAACAGATGACCAATTATTTTGAATCGGTTGCCGGGATGTTGATTACCCTGGTTATTTTGATGTTGCTGGGTGGACTGCTGTTGGCATTTTTGGGTACTTTGATTCGGTATGCCGATTTTTCGATCAAACGAAAAAATGATGAGTTGGTAATCAGTCGCGGACTTTTTGAACGCAAGCAGATGACGATTCCGCTGAACCGGATTCAGTCGATACGATTGGTGGAAGGTATCCTGCGTCAGCCTTTTGGGTTACTGAGTTTACAGGTGGATAGCGCAGGATACGCCGGAGAAGAGGGGACTTCGACGGAGCTATTCCCCTTGCTTAAGCGATCGGAAGTGGAACCTTTTATCCGGGATATGTTGCCGGAGTTTGATGTCAAAGCAAAAACTGACATGCCTCCTCTCAGGGCCAGCAGACGTTTTATTATTGTGCTGGCGGTCCCGGTCTTACTGGGAGTTGCCGCCTTAACTTATTATGGAGTCGCCGGCTACTGGGTATTCGGTCTGCTGCCGGTTGTAGCGGGATGGGGATGGCTGCGCTACCTGGATACGGCGATCGGTTGTTCAGAGGAAATGGCCGTAATGCGTTACCGTCGTCTCAGTCGAACCACGGTCATGATACCACGCAAGCGAATTCAGCGTATTACCTTCGAACAAAATCCATTACAGAAGAGAGGTAATGTTTCAGATGTTATATTAACGGTCGCTTCCGGGCGGACCGGGGCTTCTTTTCAAGTTCAACATATGGATCAATCGGTGGAGGACTGGCTGCCAACCTGGTTGTTCAACCGCCTGGGACTCGAAAACAGGAGCCTTTATGAAAAGCAATTTCGAAATCGTAAAGTACTTCCGAACTTCGCTGTTTACGACCAAATGGAATGAGATTATTCGACTGACTAACCGAATATGGAGTATACAAGCGCCATGATAATGCCCTGGACAATCCATCCGATGAAGCACACTCCTATAGCGCGCCCGGTACTTTTATAATCCAGAGCTTGTCGCACGGCCATCACCATGGCGACCAACATCCAGATTCCGGCAATGAAACTGATGATCAAGTTCAAGCCGGGAATAATGCCAATAATGCGAAGAATGCCCGGGGCACTGGAAAATCCGATAGTACGCAGCAGTTGTCCGTGCGTGGCGTGCGTTTGCTCAACCGGTAATATGCGTGTGCCTACAAAATAAGTTATATATGCCCAGATAAACCAGCTGATAAGTGCACCGAAGGTTCCGGTAATGAGTCCGGCAAATCCTCCCATGTCATAGGTGGCCAAACCCGCGGCGATACTGGATAGTACAACCACGCCCATTGCTTGTCCGAGTGCTTCCTGGTCAGCTTCTACCTCCTCGTAAAGGTGGATGTCAAGTTTGGCAGCTCGTATGATTCGCGCTTGAAAATTAGACATAATCGAATTTCAATGTTAAAATGAATTTGTTGAAAGATTTCTAATTACGAACCGATTTCTGCAAAGTCAAAATCAATATAAGAGGTTATTGTCAACCGAGCACCGGGCCGTGCTGAGTACTTAAAATTTTTCGAACCATAGCATTTTACAGGGCTAACACCATGAATTTGCATAGCAATTAAAGAAGAAAGAGCAAAGCCGTGAGAAAAAATTTTTCATCGAAGGCACGGGCCGGTGCTCGGTTGACAATAACCTCTAAAAGCTAAGGTGGTTAAAAAGTGAAAATATATACACTGGGAGGTTATAACAAGGTCGGAAAGAACATGACGGCTGTGGAAGTGGACGACGATATTGTCATATTGGATATGGGACTCGATATGGAGGAGGTGGTACAGGAGGAGGATGAGTTGGAGCAGATGAGTACTAAAGAAAGTTTTGAGTCCGGAACCATTCCCGACGACGGAATAATTCACGAACAGCGTGATAAAGTAAAAGCGATAGTTATCGGTCACGGTCACCTGGATCATATCGGGGCACTACCCAAATTGGCCGGTGCCTATGATTGCCCGATTATAGCTACGCCTTATACCATGAAAATCGCAAACCAGCGTATCGATGAAGATCGCAAGGAAGTGCGCAATGACCAAGTGGTTCTTCGCGGGGGCGATCGGTATTGGTTGTCGAATAGTTTGGAGGTAGAGTTTATTCATGTGACGCATTCTATCCCCCACAGTGTGATGACAGTGCTTCACACGCCGGAGGGCACGTTGCTCTACTCGCTTGACTTTAGATTTGATGAAGAACCGGTCTTGGGGGTGCCGAGCGATTACGAACGGATTCGTCGTCTGTCACGGGAGCCGGTAAAAGCATTGATCGGCGACTCGACCCGGGTGGAAATGCAGGGGGGTGCGGAGACGGAATCGATGGTTCGCGAAATGATTCGGCATCGATTGGAGCGGCTGCATGACAGTAAAGGAGCTCTGATCTTTTCGACATTTTCATCCCACATTGAACGCCTCAACGCCTTATTGCAGGTAAACAAGGGGAGGCGCAAAGTGGCGTTTTTGGGCCGTTCCCTTAAAGATTATGCGAAGTTGGCCGAGGAGCTGGATTTAATCGACTTGCAGGATGTGCATATATTAAGTTATTACGACGAGGTCAGCCATTTTTTAAAACGAACGGCATCCGTTCGGGATGAGTGGCTCTTGGTATGTACCGGTAACCAGGGGGAACCGGGATCGGTCCTGAGACGACTGGCGGAGGGAGAGTATCCCATGCAAATCAGGGAAGGAGATCATATCTTGTTTTCCTCCACCGTCATACCGACCTTGCTGAACCAGTATAATCGCCAGCAGTTGGAGCAAAAGCTGAAAAGACAGGGGGCGGTGTTGCACCGGGATTTGCATGTATCGGGACATGCGAGACGTGAGGATACGAGACGATTAATCCGCATGGTGAATCCCATGACCATTATCCCCGCACACGGCACGTTACAAATGGAGGCCAGTTATGCTGCATTGGCGCAGGAAGAAGGGTACAGGTTGAACGAAACAATATTTCTGAGTGAGGACGGCAACTGCCTGGAACTATGAATCTTCGTGGTAACTTAGCGTGACACGAAATGATAAATCGTTCTCATGGTGGGTGTCTTCCTCATTTTCATCACTGAAGCGCGGCGTACTCAACTCAGTTATTTCACAGTCACAATCCTCGTTCAGATAGTTGCCTACTTCGCGGGATATGATCTCTTCAAGCTGGCTGGCGGAAAGCGTCTTTAGCTTGTTACTCATAATTATAAAATAGTCTATTTATTAAGATTAAGACCTGATAATTAGAGCGAGGGAGAGAAAGGGGTTAATTAAACAGTCTTATCGGTAAATGCCTTGCTGAACGACTCTTTTAGGTCTTCCATTCGGATAGGCTTGACCAGGTATTCCACAAAGTTGGTCTCCTTGGCACGGTTCAGATTGTATTGATCGGAATTTCCTGTAATATAAATAACAGGCACGTCAGATGTTTTCCGGATCTCATGCATCGCCTCGATCCCATCAATATTATCTTTGAGTTGAATATCCATCAAGATCAAGTCAGGGTTCATCTCCCGTGTACATTCAATTGCTTCCTTGCCGGTAATCACTTTATCAATAACTTCATGGTCAAGTTTTTTAACCATGCGTTCGAGGACCATGGCAATAATCATATCATCCTCGACAATTAATATACCCTGCTTGGAAGCACTGTCGTTCATATATGAACTATCTGACTAAGATTTAATTCACACTCTGAAAATGGTACTCAAAAATGTATATGGTTAAAGACTGAATAAGGACTAAATGTTGAAGCTGGCCCGCGGTATAAAACATTACTTAATCCCAAAAGTGTCACTGCTTGAAAGCAACTTAAATACCTAATCACTATTATAAGTAAATTGAGATTAAATAGACAACCCGGTTTTTGGAGCTCGCAGGCGGGCTTTTTTACAAGAAGCTAAAGACGTCAGGTGGACACCCACTTCGGATTTTTCTAATTCGGGCTAGCCAAAAGCGACATCAAGTACCATCATAACAACGAATCCCACCATAGTACCCAGTGTTGCTATGTCTGTATTTCCGTGTTGTTGGGATTCTGGAATCAATTCCTCAACCACCACATAAATCATGGCTCCGGCTGCAAAGGCCAGCGCATAGGGTAAAATGGGTTGTACAGTAAGTACGGCGGCAGCGCCTATAACTGCGGCTATAGGTTCAACGATAGCAGATAATTGGCCATACCAGAAAGATCGTCCCCGCGATATACCTTCACGTCTCAGCGGCATGGAAACCGCCAAACCTTCCGGAAAGTTTTGGATACCAATGCCGACAGCCAGGGTGACTGCTCCTATGACGGTCGCAGAACCGGAGGGATCAATCCCCGAGGCAGCTGCTCCATATAGTACGCCGAAGGCCAAACCTTCGGGAATATTATGCAGGGTGATAGCCAGAACCAGCAAGGTCGTACGGCGCCACGTTGTATTCACCCCTTCAGCTTCTGCCCGGGTACCCCCGATATGCAAGTGGGGGAGATACTGGTCGCACACCCGCAAAAAAGCTCCTCCAATTAGAAAACCAACTGCAGAAGGGAGCCAGGGGATGACGCCCTGGGCTTCAGCCATGTCGATGGCTGGAACCAACAACGACCAGAAACTGGCGGCGATCATAACACCTGCAGCGAATCCCATCATGCTGTCGAGTAGTTTGTAACTAACCGAGCGGGTGAAAAATACCAATGAGGCTCCCAGTGCGGTGAGGGTCCAGGTGAATCCCCCTGAAAGAAAGGATTGAAGAATGGGGCCCTGGCCTAAAAACCATTCTTTAAGACCGAATAATTCCATACTTTATTTTTCTATTGGAATGATACGTAAGTTGAATTTGATAGTCTTCGAATATACAAGTATAATCACTGCATTCAATAAGTAGTTATCAAGTATAGAAAACAACAGTTCTTGTCAACAAGTTTCGTACTGATATCATATATTTAAATGGATAGCAAATCCCCTTGCTGATAAGAAATGAAGTGATTTTTAGCATGCCGGACCTTGACATAATAAATAAGTTTTGAATCGTTGTTAAGTGTACTTTGATGGAGGTAGCCAGTTGGTCCTGCAAAAATCGAATTTCGAATAATTAAATTCAGAAAAATTATAACACAGTAGCATGACTATTAATCTTGATAAAACAAAATTTGTCGATCGGCATATCGGACCAGGTCAGCAGCAGATTAATGAGATGTTAGAAACCGTTGGGGCCGATAGTATGGAGCAGTTTATGAAAGAAACGGTGCCCAGCCAGATTCGGATTGATAAACAGCCGGAATTGGGAGAGCCTGTGGATGAATCCGATTATGCTGACCTTATCCGCGAGATGGCGAAGAAAAATGAGGTCTTTACCTCCTATATCGGGATGGGTTATTACGATACCGAAACGCCTGCCGTGATACAACGTAACGTCCTTGAAAATCCGGGATGGTATACGTCATACACACCTTATCAGGCCGAGATTTCCCAGGGTCGACTGGAAGCACTCATTAATTTTCAAACGATGGTGTGTGATCTCACCGGTATGGAGTTGGCCAACGCTTCACTGCTCGATGAAGGTACGGCGGCTGCCGAGGCGATGTCCTTGATGTATAATCGTCGAAAGGGTAAAAAGAAGAAGGAAGCACACACCTTCTTCGTGTCCGAAAACTGCCATCCGCAAACAATTGACGTAATCTATAACCGGGCTGAGCCCCAGAACATCGATATTGTTGTCGGTGATCCGGAGGATCTGGATGTCACCGATGAGGAGCTGTTTGGGATTCTACTGCAAAATCCGGATACCGAGGGAAAGGTTGCCGACTACACCAATATTATTGAAGCGGCCCATGAACAGAATGTGCTGGTGACGGTCGCCACCGATTTAATGGCCCTGACGATGATGAAATCACCGGGTGAAATGGGGGCAGATGTTGTGATTGGCTCTTCCCAGCGTTTTGGCGTGCCCATGGGATACGGGGGACCGCATGCTGCATTTTTTGCAACCCGCGAAAAATACAAGAGAAATGTACCGGGACGGATCATTGGAGTGACCCGCGATGCTGAAGACAATCCGGCTTATCGGATGGCATTGCAAACCCGTGAACAACACATACGAAGAGAAAAAGCAACCTCCAATATTTGTACGGCCCAGGTACTACTGGCGGTGATTGCCGGGTTTTATGGTGTTTATCACGGTCCTGAAGGCCTGCGGCGAATTGCCCGACGCATTCACGGCATGACCAAATTGGTGGCAAAAGGAGTTGAATCGCTCGGCTACGAAATCGTCCATGATCAGTATTTTGACACCTTGAAGATAGGCATTGAAGGTCTTACTTCAATTGATAAAGTTCGTAAAGAGGCTGAAAAACGAAAAGTTAATTTTCGTTATTACGATGACGATTATATCGGCATTTCGATCGACGAGGCAAAGGATGTGTCGGATGTAAAGCAGGTACTGCATATTCTGGCTGAAGCCTCCGATCAGAATATAAGGATCGATGTGGATCAGTTGGCCGGTCAGATGGAAGTTGATATCCCGGAGGATATCCAACGAAAAACGGATTATATGGACCATCCGGTATTCAACTCTTTCCATTCCGAGCATGAGATGTTGCGCTACCTGAAAAGACTCGAGAATAAGGATTTGTCCCTGGTTCACTCGATGATTTCGCTTGGATCCTGCACCATGAAGTTAAATCCGACGACCACTATGTTGCCGCTTTCCTGGCCGGAGTTTATGGATATCCATCCGTTTGCGCCGCCGGAACAGGCCCAGGGGTACAGCCAGTTATTTGAGGAGCTCAAAGAGCAGCTGATCGAGATTACAGGTCTGGCAGACGTTTCCCTGCAGCCCAATTCCGGTGCGCAGGGTGAGTATACCGGACTAATGACGATTCGGTCCTACCACAAAGATCGTGGGGAAGAACAGCGGGATGTAACCATTGTACCTGATTCCGCCCACGGAACCAACCCGGCAAGCGCCGTGATGGCGGGAATGGAGGTGGTTGTTACGAAATGTGACGACGAAGGAAACATCGATCTCGATGACCTGCGCGAGAAGGTGGAGCAGCATAAAGATCGTTTAGCAGCCCTGATGGTGACTTATCCGTCAACCCATGGGGTTTTTGAAGAGGATATCAAGGATATCTGCGATCTGATTCATGAAAACGGCGGCATGGTCTATCTCGACGGCGCCAATATGAATGCCCAGGTAGGATGGACCAGCCCGGCGGCAATAGGAGCCGATGTTTGTCACCTGAACCTGCACAAAACGTTTTGTATACCACACGGCGGTGGCGGTCCGGGTATGGGACCGATTGCGGTCTCCGATGAATTGCAGCCTTTCCTTCCGGGACATCCGATCTCGGAAACGGGAGGTGAGAAAGCTACTCATGCCGTTTCTGCGGCTGCATGGGGGAGTGCCAGCATACTCCCGATTTCATACGGGTATATTAAGTTGATGGGAGTTGAGGGACTCAAAAAAGTCTCGGAAGCCGCGATCTTAAATGCCAATTACCTGAAAGATCGCTTGCGGAAGCACTACCCGATACTCTTTACCGGGAAACAGGGCCGTAGCGCGCACGAATTCATACTGGATTTGAGGAATTTCAATAAAACAGCCGGAGTCGACTCGGGGGATGTAGCGAAAAGACTCATGGATTATGGATTTCATGCTCCCACAATGTCCTATCCGGTTCCGGGTACCTTTATGATTGAACCTACGGAAAGTGAAAACAAGGAAGAGCTGGATCGATTCTGCGAGGCGTTGATCTCGATACGGGAAGAAATTCGTGAAATTGAACAGGGTGAGGCCGACGAAGAAAACAATCTCTTAAAGAATGCACCTCACACGCAGCGCGTTGCCCTTTCCGACCACTGGGATCGTCCCTATAGCCGGGAAAGAGCGGTCTTCCCGCTGGACTATCTAAGGTTTGACAAGTTCTGGTCGAGTGTCAGCCGTGTAGATGATGCCTACGGAGATCGAAACTTGATGTGCAGTTGCCCGCCAATGGAACAATATGCAGAGGGACAGGAACCGGCTCCGGCAGACTCCTAGACAGACTCCTTATGGGATAGTTGGGACGTAATTTCAATATCGGACTGCAGCGTGCGGTGTACCGGACAGCGCTCGGAAACTTCGAGGAGCCGATCTTTCTGTTTTTCTGTTAGATCGCCGACTATAATTACGTCTTTTTCGATATGGTCGACCTTGGAAGTCTTCTTGTCACAGTTTTCACAATCTTCAGCGTGGACCTTGTGATGTAAAAGCTCAACAAATACTTCTTCCACTGGCCATTCTTTATGATCGGCGTACATTCGAACGGTCATAGCGGTACACGAGCCGAGACTCATTAATAAATAGTCATAGGGATCAGGTCCGGCATCACTGCCGCCGCTGCCTTCGGGCTCATCACCAAATAATTGGTGTCCCCCCGCATTCATTTCAACCTTATAGTGCGATCGGTCTATATGTGCATGAACGATTTTTTTATTTTTGCTATCCAGAGTCATAGTTAATGTTGGTTGCAGGATATTTATTGAAAGCTCCCGATAAAACACGATAAAAATAAAGAAGGAGAAGGTCGAACCTCGGGCTGGATGGAATGATAGTATGTAATTTTTGTTGGGCGAGCGGGATCTTATACCGGGTTTGTTCGCTTGGTATGCCGTGAAATCAGAATTGCCAGTCCCGAACCAAATATAGCTCCGATCAAAACGGCGATAAGCAGCTGACCGGTACCGAGTCCTATTAAAAGTCCCAGTATAATGCCAAACAACGACCAGATTATATAAGAGGCATAGACGACGGTCTTACCATTATTCATACAGGTATTATTCATTTATGAGAATGGAAATGGATCAATTTCTGCGCTAATCAGTTTCCATGAGAGTCAGTCGAGCTCCTGTTATAAAATTACGTATAATTCCATTGATCTACTATTAAATTTTAGAAGTCATTGAAAAACCCGGGGATGTCTCTGAAGCACTTGGGTTGTTCAACTTGAGGATTAATAGGGTGTAATTTCTTCACAACAGAATGTTGGCGGGGTACTTACTCATAGCAGCATCCCGTTGAATTTCCCTGGCTGAAGAGACATCCCCGGGTTTTTCAATGACTTCTTTTAATGGTAGACATTAATTTTTTCTACGTCTGTTTGACTTACCTGTGAGCCGTCGCTGAAAGACTTCTGGGTAAACGGGTAAGCCAGCCCGTTTTCAATATTCCAATTTTCAAGATACGTTTTAATATTTACCTGGCTGCCTTTCCGGGATGAGAATCGCGTATAGCTGGTAGCCGCAGGTAAATACGTTTCCGGATCAATATAAAAAGTGACCTGTGGATCAAGATTCTCTATTCTCAGCTTGACATAGGTAGAGTCGCGGAACGTGGTTTCCCCCAGGTAGACGGCCTTCATGGTATCTTTGCTTAATGCCACATTTAAATAATTGCGTTTTAAGCCGTTTTTAATCTGCTTTGCGGCACTGCCCGGTAACCTGGTGACTTTACCATTCATTTTTCGGGTAGCTTTACCGTCCTGCAATTTCATGACAATAGTACCCTGAGGTGTATTCAATTCGGTTTTCATCTGATCCGGAAAGTCGATCATCGTCCTCTTGTCAATCGTCATCTTTCCGCCGGGCAGTCGGGAGTTGAACTGGGTGGCCGTCCCTTTCACAACGATACGGTCAAGCGGTCGGTCACTTGGAAGCAATGCTTTGGACATACGTGTTAACCATTCTTTTCCTTGAACCGAGTCACCTTCAGCTTTATTGGACGATTGCTGATCGCCGGGTTCCGGTATAGAGATGTCAATGGTGTTAACTTTTCCAAATTGTTTTAGCTGGTCGCCAACCTGATCTTTATTACCGACCACCAGGATCTCCATTTTGTCGGGTTTGAGATATTTTCTGGCGGCGGCCTGTATGTCTTCACGGGTCACTTTTTTCAAGCTGTCAACAAAGCGCTCGAGTGTGTTGGCCGGCAACCCTTCATATTCAAGCTCCATCTGTCGCTGCAGCACTTCCTCATGACTGTCATATCGAAACACCAGGGAATTGAGGAATTGGCTTTTGGCGTCTTCAAGCTCTTTTTGGGTTATCTTTTCATTTTGCAGATTGCGAATTACCTCTTTCACCGCTTTGATAACTTCGGCGGTGGATGAGCTTTTGGTCCGGACCGAAAGGTAAAAAAGGCCCGGGTAGAATACATTGGTTCCATACTGGCCGCCGGGGGAGTAGGAGAGGCCAAGTTCAGTCCGTATTTTTTGAAGCAGACGCCCGGAAAAACCGCCGCTCATGACGTTGTTTAGTACCTGGATGGTGGCATAGTCGGGATTTTTGCGTTTGCCCCCGATATGTCCCATGCGGACCAGGCTCTGGTTAACATTCGACTTGTGAATGAAGTTGACGGTTGATTTGTACTCATATCCGACCGGGGGATATTTTAACTGATTGGTTTTGCCGGCCGGGTAGTCAGAAAATGCTTCGGTCAGACGAGCCTTCATGGTGTCGGCGTCAAAATCGCCCACAACCCCGATCATCATATCTTTTCCCTGGAAAGCCTGTTCATGATACGACACTACATCATCCCGTTTAATATTGTTGACGGTGGCGTACTGCATGAGTCGTCCATATACGCTTTGTTTGCCGTAAATCAAACGGGTGAACTCACGGCTTGCGATTTGTCCCTGGTCATCGTTACGTCTGGAGATTTGGCTTTTCAGTTGTTTTTTGGCGAGTTCTATTTTCTCTTCCGGGAAGGCGGGATTACGCAGTAGATCGATGAATATCGGAAGGAAAAGGTCAAGATCCTGCTTGAGAACGTTCAGATGGGCCGATCCCGAGTTAAAGCCCATCCCGGTTTCCATACTGGCGGCATGATTTTCCAACAGTTGGTTGAGTGAATCGGATGGAATGGACTTCGTTCCACCACTTCGCATTACTTCGCCGGTTACATCGGATAAGCCCAGCTTGTGATTACCTATCTGGATTTCGCCGGCTTTGACTTTGACCCGCATTTTAATAAGGGGAAGTTCCCGATCTTCAACCAAATAAAACTGGATTCCGTTATCCAGGGTGAAGGTTTGGACTTCCGGTTTGTTGAACTCGTTTAGTTGTGGATACGCAAGTTGATCGTATCGTTTTTGAGCCGAAGTGTCGGCGACACTTAGCCCGACAATGCTAAACGTAATACCAAGAATGAATAGTAATTTAAGTTTATTAGTAACCATGGCAGAAATTAGATCAGTCAAGTTAAAAAAATCATTAATTGGCTGGTGCAGAGGATGCTGTGCTATCCTGTTCGGCATTTTCAAGGATTCCGACGGTCCGGTTCTGTTTGGTAAAGTATTTTTGGGCTACGCGTTGTAAATCATCCAATGTAACTTGTTGGAGCTCCTCAAGCTCGGTAAAGACAGCTCTCCAATCACCTTGTTGAGCTTCGGCTGCCGCAAACCTTTGAGCCAGTCCCGAGTTCGAATCCAGCCCGCGTATCAGGTTGGCCCGGGCGTTGGTCTTGGCTCGCTGCAGCTCTTCTTTGGTGATCGCCCCGTTTTTCACCTTTTCGATTTCGTCAAGTACCAGTTTTTCAACTTCAGAGGGAGATACGCCCCGGTTTGGAACCGCAAAAGTTATGAAGAGGGACTCGAACTTGGTGCCGGGGTATCCGTTGAAAGCAATGACTTGTAAAGCTTTTTCCTCTTCTTCGACCAGGCGTTTATACAGCCTTGAAGTGCGTCCCCCGGAGATAATGGAACCCAGCAGTTGGAGAGGCTTGGCATCAGGATGATGCATGTTTACCGTATGATAACCCATCAGATAAAAAGGTTGTGACTCCCCTTCGATAACGAATCGACGTTCCCCTCGCTGTGGAGGTTCTTCGGTCGTCACCTGCGGAGCGGGTTCGCCCGGTTCAAGATCACCGAAATAAGTTTTTGCAAGTTGTTTGACGTGATCCGGATCAACATCGCCTGCAATCGCGATGGTCATATTGCCGGGCACATAGTGGGTGTTAAAAAACTCACGCGTATCTTCAATAGTGGTGGCCTCGATATCGGATTGCCACCCAATAATCGGGTGTCCGTAAGGAAAAGTATTGTAGGAGACCGATATCATCTCTTCGATGAGTCGACCCACAGGACTCGACTCCACGCGCCGACGTCGTTCTTCCAGGATGACTTGTTTTTCTTTATAGAATTCACGGAAGACCGGATTTTTAAATCGATCCGATTCAAGGCTGAACCATAATTCGATCTTGTTTTCCGGCAGGCTGTAAAAGTATACGGTTTGATCCGCTCCCGTACCGGCATTCAAACCCGTTCCGCCGTGTACGTCGATAATTTGAGCAAATTCATTGTTTTCGACATACTGTCCGGCTTCTTCTTGCAGTGATTTGAAACGACTCCACAAAGAGTCGATGCGAGTGGAGTCGGTTTGTGGTCGATTGCGTGTGCGAACCCACTGCTGGTAAGTGTCGTCCATTTTGTCAATCAGAGGCTTCTCTTCTTCCCAGTTGGCAGTTCCAATATAATGGGTTCCCTTGAAGGCCATATGTTCAAAAATATGGGCAATACCTGTATTGCCGGCGGGTTCGTTGGCGGCTCCCACGTCAACAAACGTTACGAAACTGGCGACAGGGGCCAGGTGACGTTCTATAACGAGAAACGTCAAGCCGTTGTCAAGGGTGAATTCGGTAACTTTTTCTTCAAACTGCTCCAGTTCCTGCGCCTGGCTGCCGCTAAATAGACTTAGTACCAGAAAACCGGTTGCTAGTATGTATAAAGTCGAACTTTTCAATCGTGTGGATAGCATAATGATTAATGTAGAGCTCTGTTGGAATAGAATGAGTCCAGCGTATTTGTAAATACAAGAATACATAAAATCACCATATTAATAAAATAGTTCACGCTGGCTGAAAATCGATTGTCCTTTCCTGGTTGCTTCAATGAATAGAGCGAAATCAGAGAAATTCCTTGCATAAAATTTGGTATCACATCCTTTTTTTGATAAAATTAACCATATGGTTGAATCAATTAGTTAAATCAAATGGTTAATCGGAGTATTGATGGCGAGGACATCGGAAGAAAAAATATTGGAAGCGGCCCAGCGCATATTTACCCGCTTTGGCTATGAAGGAGCCCGTATGCAGCAAATAGCTGACGAAGCAGAGGTCAATAAGTCGATGCTTCACTACTATTTCCGCAGTAAAAAGAAGCTGTTTGAAGAAGTTTACCGGGATGCCGTGGTGAAGTTGATGCCTCAATTGCTAAATCTGCTGAATGCGGATCTGCCGCTCGAGGAGAAGATTCCAAAACTCGTGAGGCGATATATTACACTGATGCGTGATCATCCCCGTTTGCCCGGTTTTATTATTCAAGAATTGCATCAGAACCGTGAGGAGTGGCTGAACTTTATGGATAATCTGGATTTCGGGAAGCCAAAGAAGTTCCTGGAGCAGGTGCGTCGAAATCAGGAGCAGGGCAAAATCGTGAAAATCGAACCTCGGCAATTGTTGATCAATATTTTATCACTCTGCGTGTTTCCTTTCGCGGCACAACCAATGATTAAATATATGTTGAAGATGGATGACGCAGAGTTTGAAAATTTCCTCGATGTCAGAGTAGAGAGTCTGTCCACTTTCATCCTTAATGCAATAACACCATGAATGCTGTCATTGTCGTAATATTTTCTCTTGTCAGTTTGCAGGCGGATACGTTGAGCCTGACTGAAAGCTATCGGCATCTGCAAAATAGATATCCCTTGCAGGATAAGTTAGAGCTCGAGCAAGATATAACGGAGTTAAAGCTCCAGAATTTACACACGCGATATTATCCGCAGGTAGATTTGCAGGCGCGCGGTAGTTATCAATCGCATGTGACTGAAATTACCTTTACTCCTCCCGGCGTGCCGGCTCCGCAATTTCACAAGGATCAGTATTCGGCCGAAATGCAGGTGTCCCAGTTACTGTATGACGGGGGAGGGATTCAAGCCCAAAAAGAGCAGATTCGATCCCAGGGGGATATCCAAAAAGCCCGGGTACGAGTGGATATGCATGAAGTACGGAAACTGGTAGACCGAATATATTTTAATATTCTACGGATCAATAAAAGTGCAGCCACTCTTCGGTGGTCACTGAAAAAAATCGAGTCGCAGCGGGAACAGGTTAAGTCCCTGGTTAATCATGGAGTGCTGTTATCAAGCAACTTGCATGTATTGAATGCGGAAATTGGTAAGCTCGAACAGGAGTTGATCAGCTTGAAACACGATCGACGGGCCTCCAGCAAGATGCTAGGAAAGTTACTGGATATTTCCGTCGATACGACCACAGTTTTGCGCATGCCGGAGGTCGAAACTGCATCGAAAGCTCCCCTGGATCTGGGAAATCGACCCGAATACGACCTGTTTGCACATCAAACGGATCTTTTGACAGCACGACAATCGTCGATCGAAGCCGAAAAGGGGCCTCGCCTCAGTGTATTTGCAACGGCTGGTTATGGTCGCCCCGGACTCAACCGTTTTGATCCCGAGTTTCAACATTACTATATGATTGGGGTTCAGGCGAAGTGGAGCCTGTGGGATCTGCTTAATGCAGATGAGGAGGTGGAACAGGTACAGATGGAACAAAAGAAGATTACAGCCGACCGCAGGGCATTTAATCGCCAAATGCGCTCAACCTATCAAAAATACAGGGAAGAGGTTGAGAAGATGGAGAGCCTGATTAAAAAAGATCGACAGATTATTGAGCAGCGGGAAAAAATTGTTGAGCAAAGTAAAAGTCAATTGAAAAACGGGACAATTACCTCTTCCGATTATGTTGAAGAGGTCTATGAAGCTAAAAAGGCTAAACTGCAACTGGAGCTTCACCAGGTGGAAAAAGTGTATGCACGCGTTCAACTTTTAACTCAAATGAACCAATCATGGAATTGAATAAATGGATCATCTTAATCGGCCTGACAGCGATGGTCTCGGGTTGCCAATGGAATGGTGATGAGTCGGACGCCTTTGGACAGTTTCAGGCAACTGAGGTTCAGGTTTCTGTCCAGCATCGGGGACAGCTTCGAGCCCTGAATGTTCAAGAAGGGAATCAACTGGCTGCCGGAGATACGGTGGGATGGGTCGATACGACGGAACTGGTAACCCAAAAAAACGAGTTAGAAGCACGACTGGAGGCAGCTCGAAGTCGATTGCCGAGTATAAAAGCCGAGCAAAGGGTCTTAGAGTCGGAATTGCAGGTAGCTCAAAACGATCTTAATCGGTTGGAAGCCCTGATGAAAGAGGACGCTGCTACCCAAAAGCAACTGGATGACGCCCGGGGCAGGGTTAACGTACTAAAACGTAAAATTGAGGCCGTAAGAGTGAATCGGCAGTCAGCCAGGGCGGAAATCCAGGCACTGAAGTCACGGCTGCAAACCGTTGAGGTACAACTGAAGAACGCCTTGGTTATTAATCCGCAAAAAGGGACTGTGCTCACAAAGTATAAAGAGCCCGGTGAGGTCGTCCAGTACGGCCAGCCGGTTTATAAGGTGGCCGACCTGGATACCATGGAACTTAGAGTTTATGTATCGGGAGCTCAGTTATCCAAAGTGAAACTGGGACAAAATGTGCGGGTTCTGATTGATGATGGTCCCGAGTCGTACCAGGAATTGCCGGGTACGGTACGTTGGATTGCATCCGAAGCGGAATTTACACCGCAGATGATACAAACCAAGGAAGAGCGAGTTAGCCAGGTCTATGCTGTGGATGTGCACGTCCCGAATGACGGGCGTTTGAAGATTGGCATGCCGGGAGAAGTGCGATTTGGCTTTAAACCATAGAGCAAGCGATATAATGGATATAGTTGTAGAACAGGTCAGCAAACAGTACGGTTCAGTGATGGCACTTGAGTCGATTAGCCTGGAGGTGGAGTCTGATGAACTCTTTGGTCTGATTGGGCCCGACGGTGCTGGTAAAACTACCTTGTTCCGAATTTTAACTACCCTGTTGGTACCGGATCAAGGCAAGGCCACGGTATTGGGTTATGATGTGGTTGATGATTGGCAGGCCCTGAGACCTAAACTCGGATATATGCCGGGACGATTTTCGCTTTACCCTGACCTCAGTGTTGCCGAAAACCTGGAATTTTTTGCTTCCATATTTGGCGTAAAGCCTGCTGATAACTATGATCTGATAAGACCGATATACCGCCAACTTGAACCGTTTGAGTCCCGTCGTGCCCATGATCTGTCGGGCGGCATGAAACAAAAGCTGGCCCTGAGTTGTGCCCTGGTTCATCGACCGGAATTATTGGTACTGGATGAACCCACCACCGGGGTGGACGCGGTTTCACGTAAAGAATTCTGGGATATGCTGAAAAAACTCAAAAATGAAGGAATAACGATTATTGTTGCGACTCCCTATATGGATGAAGCAGCCCGTTGTGAGCGAATTGGATTGATCCAGGAGGGAAGCTTATTGCAAGTCGACACCCCGCAACGAATCGCGGAATCGTTTGATAAAAATCTTGTGGCCGTACAGGTGAAAGATAAATATCGGGCACTTCAACTGCTTAAGTCGCATGAAAACACCTATGCTGTACATCCTTTTGGCGACTCTATTCACGTAACCTTGCGAGACCCCGGTACCTCGCCCGAACATTTAAAAGTTTACCTGCGGGAAAAGGGGTTGAAAGAGGTAAGGGTTACCCCCATTTCTCCGACTATCGAAGATCGATTTATGGACCTTATACAATCAAAGGCAAATGTCATTACCTATTAAAACAGAGAATCTAACTAAAAAATTTGGTGATTTTACGGCCGTGGACCAAGTCACCTTCGAAGTGGATCGAGGGGAGATCTTCGGGTTTTTGGGAGCGAATGGTGCAGGTAAAACGACGACGATTCGAATCCTTACGGGGTTGCTCGCTCCCACCTCGGGTGACGCCCGTGTTGCGGGTTGCGACGTTTATACTCAGCAGGAGCAAATCAAGAGCCAGATAGGGTACATGAGTCAGTTGTTTTCGCTTTACCGGGATTTGACGGTTAGGGAAAATATCAGGTTGTTCGGTGGAATTTATGGATTGTCAAAAACAGAGATTAAGCGGAAAACAAAGTCACTGCTCGAGCGACTTGATATGCAAGATCGGGCTGATTTCGAGGTGGCTTCGCTGCCGCTGGGATGGAAACAAAAACTGGCGTTCTCCATTGCCTTGATGCATGATCCCCAATTGCTTTTTCTTGACGAGCCTACCAGCGGGGTGGATCCGATTACCCGCCGTCAATTCTGGGAACAGATATATGAGGTGGCCAGTCAGGGGACCACAATATTGGTAACGACTCACTATATGGACGAAGCCGAATATTGTGATCGAACCAGTATAATGGTGGATGGACGTATTGAAGCGCTGGGGTCTCCGGACGAATTAAAGCAAAAATATCAAAAGAAGACGATGAATGACGTTTTTGTGTCGCTGGCCCGAAATGCCGAAAGAGGAGGGGGCGGAACATGACTTTTATTGGATTCCTGATTAAAGAGTTTCGACATATCATTCGCGATCGACGTACGATGCTTATTCTTTCTCGTATGCCGTCTTCTGCTT
>CAJXOW010000069.1 GCA_913057825.1 uncultured Balneolaceae bacterium
CCAATATTTCGAAGTTCCTCCTCTCCCCTTGGATAAAGACCCGACACGGCATCGTTGACAAGCACGACCCGGTAATCTCGCTCGCTGGCTTCATAAACGGTAGTTCGCGGACAGTTGGGATAATTACATCCCGCGATCACCACGGTGGAAATATTCATTTGATTAAGCAATTTATTCAATCTAGTATGGTAAAACGCTCCCCATCGCGGTTTATATAGTACCCGTTCCCCATCGTTTAACTTTTGAGCTTTCATATTCAGCAATATGTCTGCATCCAGCTCTACAGAATCATCCGGTTTCAACTCGTTAATCAGTTCAGCACCATCCGAACCGGGACTAACGATAGGGTTGCCCTCTTCCACCGATTTTCGTCTACAGAGATCAACATTGGATCCATCCTTTTTATAGAGTCGAACGACATGAATTATTGGCCACTCCTTTGAACGATAAAATTGAACAAGTTGCTGTACTTTGGGGATTATATTACGTGTCCCTTCTATATACGCCGCTCCCTCCCGTCTGGCAAAGTCCTCCTGCATATCGATAGTTAGCAGCGCAGAACTTTGCCATTTTGGTTCCATGTATCGATTCATTCGAAAGTCATTAACCTCTTCCGGTTTTAGCAAAAGTTAATCTGCTCCTTTGAAAACCCATGTTAAATAAAAATCCCCATGAAGTGCAATGCGAGCTAACAATCTGATATTTGACTTAATATAAAAGAATAGTTAAAATGTAAACACCTGAGGAGGTAAGAAGAGTAACGAGGACTTACCTGCAAAACTGAAAGAAGCTGGCGACTTCCTATCTCAATCCCTCCAGGCGAATTTTCGAAAATCGCCAACATCTATAAATAGCAGATTACCTATCTGCAGCTATGGGCAAGGTAGCTGTAATCTGAGAGAGGTCCTTGACTTACGGATCCCGTAAATTCATTTGCATTCCAATCCAATAAAGCGAGGGATTTGCCATGGACATCCAAATTCAAATATTTATCCATCCCGACCAGTGTCAACCCTACTCAGAACGGATGGAAGAAGATTCCTCCTATCTGCGTATGGATCTCGAAGAAGCGCCGCGTCCCGGTGACTGCATCGACCTATCCCATTTGGGGAAGCACTTGATCAGTCAAAAGCACGGATATTTGTTTAAACCGGTCCTCGACGTAGCAGGCGGATCGATGCAGGAGATGACTATTAAGATAGATGAAGCCTTGTGGACGCCGGACAAACCATGGTTAATGGAGGCCATTGACCGTGGACATCAATGGAGATACCTGGGGAACAAAGAGGAAGTACTGGATATATGGACGATGGCCGGTACGGCCCCCTTGCGAAACAGTGAACGCATTTGAGTGAAATGACTCCTGACTTTTTTTGAGTAGCTCCGGGAGTTCCAGAGAAACTTCATTCCTAACACCCCATCCATTATCTGAAACTTTGCCATATGAGTGGTGGACTCCCCATCCCACTCCCTACCGGATCCTTCCTCATATATCAGTTACAAACTCTGCTGTAATTGCTGCTTCATATCATCAAATTGGCCTGCCCCACTCAGGTCCGCCAGTCGTTCTTTTACCATAAAACTCAATGTCCACGTATACAGATAAAACAGAAAAAGAGGCAGCAGCTTGAACAGTATAGACAATATGGGACTCTGAAACGGATATAAATATCCAATCCCAAACGGCACCGCCACCAAGACTAAAAAGACCCCGATCGCTATCCGCCATTGCGCCTGGTAAAGACGCCAGAGCATGTATGGCCCAAAAACCAACGCCAGGAGGGTTAATCCATGCATGATATAGGCATACGGCACCCAGACAATAGCGGCTCCGGCATACCACGTATGCTTTTCGTATTCAAGCCAGTACAGCAGTTTTTGCAGCGCGTATTGTTCCATAAGAGATATCCGCTTAAGACTTTACCTGCCCGCAAACATTAACTCAGTCCACCAGTTCAATTTTCAAGGTTTTACCGAAAGTTCTAGCATAATTTTCCAGGGTTGACAGACGAATATCCTCGGCATGATTTTCAATGCGCGAAATGGCCGTTTTCTGAGTTCCCATTTGCTTCGCCACCTCCTCCTGGGTCATTCCTGCCTCCTCCCGCGCCTGCTTTAGCAAGGCTCCGATTTTAAAATGCAGGTATCCCTCCTCATAATCTTTCGCAAAATCCGAATCCTCTTTTTTCCGCCGGCTTATATAGGCTTTCAGATCACTCATTAGTGCTCACCTTTTACTATGTAAATATTTGAATTTACGTTTTTTGTGCATGTTTTGATGGCAAAGAATCTAAAAATTCCTCGACCGGACATCGTCCGGAACTCGTGCGATAAAATTTAATCTCTCTCATTCAAGTTAACAATTATGTTAACATTAGCAAATAGATTTTATTACTATTGACTTGATGAAGTTTCCCCTAAATCCTTACAAAACTAATTTACTCATTCCCTACCTAGTAACTTGGAGACGGCCTCTGCCAAGGTGGTGTTTTCTAATTCTTTGACGGCGTTGACTTCTTGTATCTTCTGTGAGATAATGGTTGGATCTTTTAACTTTTCGTAGATTTCAAATGCCTTCGCAGTTACCTCGTGAGCAAGAGTATGATTCGGATTTCGAAGAACCAGTCGCCAATAACGATTTCCCCAATCACGAAGAAATTCAATCTGACCTGGAAACTTATTTAATTTTAAACGAACATATTTAAATTATACTCTTTCCTATTTAAATATCGGACCTTCATATTAAATATACACTCCTCATTAACTTTAATAGCCGGGAGTCCAATGTAAATGGCACGGGTTAATAATTTAAAAACCGATGTTGCTATTTAAATTAGCTACCTCCGTATGCTAAATTTTCAGGAGGCTATTTTAAATAGCTACTTGTATGGCGTTACGGTTTTTATTGGACTTAGCGGAAATTTTGGGGCAATTTTGGATGACGTAAAATTTACCCATTTGATTCTATTGCTGGATTAATGAACGCAATATTATTTATAATTTCTCTTCCAGAATTTCCCGCACTTTTTCGGGGGATGGTTTTACTGCAAGTATCTCCCCGTTTTGGCCGATCAGAAACATTCCGCCACCGGCATAGGGGATTCCGTATTTTCGCCAGATCTGGTGTTTGTCATTAAGTTCTACCAGGTTGATCCACGGATATTGGAGTCGATCAAGCGCTTTCTCGAGCTTTGAGGTATCCTCGAATTCGCGGGCCACGCCGACCACCGTGAACTCTTCCCCGGCATACTTTTCATAGATCGGGACCATTTTGTTGCTCTTTTCGATACACGGTCCGCACCAGGATCCCCAGAGATTCAGAAGTGCAATTTTTCCGTCGATCAAATTGGATAACTGTTTTTGCTCGCCCTCCAGGGTAGGCACTTTAAAATCTATGAACTGATTCCCGATTTTAATCCGCTTAGCTGCTTTCAGCTCCGTGTTCACAAGTGATGTATAGGGATGGTCCGGATACTTTTCAGCATGACGTTGATACGCCTTCTTCAACCCGGCGAGATCTAATTCAAACTGATCCCGCTGGTTGAGCGATTCATAAACCATGTAATACGACAGGATATTGGTGTGATTCCGAATATATTGATTCCTCATTATTTGGACGGACTGCCTGAGCGAATCCACTTTCTGCTTATGCCGCTTGCCCGTCGGGGACAGATGAGATCGATTCTCTTTCATTTGGGAGAACTTGTCCAATAAAGAATCGCGCTGTTGAGAACTTTCCGCATTTTGGCTTTTATCCAATAAAGCACGTGCCGAATCGGCATAGTATAAGTTCTGTTTCTCAAGCGAATCTTTTTGGCGATTTATTCGCTTCACCACCGGCATCAGTTTCTTGCGCAGCTTACGCTGAAATTCCTGCTTGGCTTTAACCAATTCTCCCCCTTCAATCTTATTCTTCGCCGGCGCTTTGGGATAGAGCTTAAATTCGATTTTACCCGGTTCCGAGAAAAACTCGATCGGTCGCCACGCCCCCTTATTCAACTCATATTTATAAATCAGCTTATATACCTGGTTGTGTCTGAACTTCGTATGATATTCAAACCTTCCATCATTCACCGGAATACGAGCCTCCGGCTCCGACCGAAAGTCGCTCGTCGCCTTAAACAGGTACAGCGTATCTACCTGCTTCCCTTTAATCTGCCCTTCGAGTTTTGTGACATCCTGAAGGGTAGTTTGTGCCGTGCTTGGTGAGATCAGTAATCCTAAAACTCCAAAAAATAGTAAGACTCTCTTCATATATATCCTCTCCTATGTGATTTTCGAATAGCTATATATTGGATCCGATCTTAATTAAAAAACATTTATTTTAATACCATAAGTTTCAGCACCTCTCTTCGATTCTCATTTTACTCATTCCGAATGCTATCGGCCGGATTCGTCAGGGCGGTTTGCACAGAGTGCCAGCTGACCGTTGCAAGTGCAATCAACACCCCTATTCCGCCGCCCATCAAGAAGTACGAGGGACCCATTTCAATTTTGTAGGCAAAGATCTGGAGCCACTGATGCATGACATACCAGGCAATAGGCACGGCTATCACAAATCCCGTCAGTACATATTTCAGAAAGTCCTTATTCAACAGCCATACAATCCGGGCCGTACGTGCCCCCAAAACTTTGCGAATCCCGATTTCTCTGGTTCTGCGCTGGGTTGTCAGCGATGCCAGCCCAAACAACCCGAAACAGGCCAGTACAATGGCAATTATGGATGACACCTCCATGATAAATCTCCACCGTTCTTGCATGGTGTATTGTTTGGCCAGTAAATCGTCCAGGTATGCGTATGTAAATGACTGTTCCGGAAGAATCTTATCCCACGTATCTCGAAGTGCCTTCACAACACGGGATCTGTGTTCTTTTCTTGTCTTGATTAATATTGTCCCCACCCTTGGGTCTGACTCAGATTCCAGATGTTCAAGAAATAGTGGCCCCAATTCATTATATAAAGGTTGGAAATGGAAATTCTCTACCACGCCGATAATTTTCTTGCCATCCAGCACGCCAAAATGACGATTCTCATCTGAGTTTAACGTTTTCCCAACCGGTTCTTCCAATCCCAATAGATCGACCATCTCCTTATTGACGATAATTCCCCGTTTAATATCCGATGGACGATTACGATCAAATGTCCGGCCGGTAATTAGATCAAGTCCCACCGTTTTCAGATAGTTTTCATCAACCCGCTCATTGTACACTACTCTCAAGCCGTCCAGGCTCGTTCGAGTCTGCCAACCAATTAAGCCCCCAAAATAAGGTCTCTGATACCTATAACTACTGGACAAAATTGAAGCATTTTGCACCTGTGGAATTCTATTGATCTGTTGCCGGTACAGTTGAGCCTGATCAAGGACATTATCGGTTTGAACATGGAAGTCTACGGCAACTACTTCTTCCGGCGAAAAACCCAGATCCTTATTGAACAGGTAATTAATCTGGTTGCGCATGACAAACGTTCCAATCAGGAATGCAAAAGTCAGGGCGAACTGCGCCACGATCAATCCTTTTACAAAGCGGGGTATTTGCCCGGCGGTGGAACGGGACCGAAACAGACCGATCGCTTTTCTAGAGGCAATCACATAGGCGGGGTACCATCCGGTAACTATCGTCAACAGTGGAATGACCGCAAGTATCAACAGCCAGGCTATCGGATCAGTTAGCAAGTGGGGATGAACCGGCTTCTGGATGATATCCTGAAACCAGGGAGCCGCCCATTCGGCCAGCACCAGTCCGATGATTAAAGCAATTGTACTGGTGATCATGATTTCACCGAGTACCTGGAAAGCCAACTGCCGGCGATCCGCTCCCGACGCTTTGCGGATGCCTATTTCGTGTTCCCGGCCGCTAATTCGACTGAGGGTCAGACTGATGAAGTTCATACCGGCGATCGACAGAATGATCAAGGCTATCAGCCCCAGTAGCAGGGTATAGCCTAGGTTCGTATGCTTTGCATAGCCATGATCGAAACGCTGGCTAAGGTGCACATTCTTCAGCGGCTGTAATCCCATGGTATTGGATTGATCCATCGAGGGATAATGCGTCTCAATAAATTCGGGGAAATTCTTTTCTGCCGCTTTCTCTGAGGCTTCCGGCTTCAACAGCACCCAGACGGTGACCGGCCAGGTATCCCAGCTGTTAAAAGCTTCATACCTTTGCGTACTCATAGTTCGGCTGAGCGACTGGAAAGGCAGCAAAAAGTCAAAGGTAATGCTTGAATTCGCCGGGATCTCATCCACGACTCCGGTCACCCGATAGGTATACTCCTCCCCCTGCATTTCCAGCTCCATCGATTTTCCCACGGCACTTTGATCCCCGAAATATTTCCTGGCCATCGACTGCGACAGGATGATACTGTTGGGATCCGACAGCGCTTGATCCTTATCGCCGGATTGCAAGGGAAAACTGAAAACCTCCAAAAAATCGGAATCAGCATGTAACACCCTTTCACTTATAAACTTTCCCTCTCGCTTCATTTTGACCGAGGACTTATGAAAACGGACCGTATTTTTAATTTGCGGAAAGGTCGAATCCATCGCCGGCACCATTGGAATCGGATGCTTCGAAACGTATCCCCTCTCAGTATGATTGTACACCCGGAAAATACGATCCTTCTTTTCATGGAAATCATCATAAGTAAACTCGAAACGTACCGACAACATCAACAAAAGACAGCAAGCGATTCCAACAGCCAGTCCACCGATACTGATGGCTGAGTCCACCTTGTGTTTCGTAAGACGCCGTATCGCTATTTTGAAATAGTTTTTGAGCATAAAATTACTCCCCCCTTATGTGATTTACCGGATTAGCCGTTGCCACGCGAATGGATTGCCAGCTAATAGCTATTAAGGCTATAGCTACAAGGATCAACCCTGCCATCGCAAACACTCCGACTCCCATATCGATGCGATAGGCAAAATTCTGCAGCCAGTTTTGTATGAACAGGTAGCCCAGTGGAACGGCCAGAAAAAAGCCGATGAGCACAGGTTTCAGGAAATCCGTGGACAGCAATTTCAATATCGAACCGGTAGAAGCACCCAATACTTTGCGAATGCTGACTTCCTTCGACCGTTTGGACATGACCATCGTCGCCATGCCGAACAATCCCATGACTGCCAGAAAAATAGTAATGGCCGAGGCCAACTCGATCAACTGCATCCATCGCCGCTCTTTTTGATACTGCCGATCGATATGATCTTCAAGAAAGGTATATTTGAAAGGGATCCCCGGTGCCGCATTGGACCAGGCGTTTCGCAGTTCTTTGATAGCTTGTCGTTCTTTCCCTTTCTCAAACTTTGCATAAAGTTGTACCAGGCTCGTGCTCGGGTACATCAACAAAGGGAAAATCCTGGAATGCAGGGATTCATAATGGAAATTATTCACCACGCCTACGACGGTGGCATTATTCAAGGCAGCGAGATAAGAGATGGACGTCTTCTTCCCTATGGGATCCTCCCACCCGAATTCCTCAACCAATTTCCGGTTAACGAGTACTTCGGTATTTGAGTTATCATTGTTCAAGCGTGGATGCCTTCCTTTATGCAGTTCAATTTCAAGCGTCTTGATCAGATTGGGGGTAACTCCCATATGTTTACCTAGAACCTTCTCATCGCCCGACTTGATATCCGAATCGTTGTAGGATATGCTGCCGCCGCCGACCATTTCAAAAGTGCCCGAAATGTTTTTAATGACGGAATTTTGCGTCATCGTGCGCATCTTCTCGAGAATCTCATACCCCTCTCCGAACGGAACCTCCACCTGGATGACCTCTTCCTCGTTGAACCCAAGTGAACGCTCCTGAAGCATATTCATTTGTCGCTGCATTACCAGGCTTCCAATAATCAGCAAGGCCGCAAGTGCAAACTGGACGGTTGTCAATATACGTGAAAGAGTATATCGTCCCTCAATGGTCATAGTACTGCGGAATACCTCAGTAGGCTGAAACCTGGACAGATACAGGGCCGGATAGCTGCCCGCAATCAATCCAGCTAATACGACAACACCCGTTATAACGAGTAAATAGCCCGGATTTTGCAGCAGATTAAATGTAAGCGTCGATCCCATGACCTGGTTGAAAAAGGGCAAAAGCAGCTCTACCAGAAGCAATGCTACAAACAGTGAAAACACGGCTATAATGACCATCTCCCCCAAAAACTGGTAGACGATCTGCCTGCGGTGCGCACCCACTACTTTTCTCATTCCGATTTCGCGTGCCCGACGAGCGGAGTATCCTATAGATAATATGGTATAGTTGATACAGGCGATTGTCAGAACCAGAAGGCCCACCAGGATAGCGATGTATATAAAATTTGGATTCACCGAAGGCGACATCACATTATTTCCCAGCTTGATTGTACGATCTCCTATGTGAACATCCTGAATATTTTGGAGCTCAAAACCCACCTGACCCATGCTATTGGCATCGGGATTTTTTCGAACGAAGTAAGTTATTTTACTCCCTAGCGAATCCGGCTGCGTCTTTTTATTCAATTCTACAAAAATAGTCCCCGTCGTTGTGTTCCAGTTATTTTTCACTTCCGACGCCGGTGCGGCTTTTCGCCAAAGTGCTTTAGGGAGGATCACCTTGAATTGAAGACTGGAATGATCTACCGGATCTTCCACTATGCCGGCCACGGTGGCTCGATAGTAGGCTCCACTAATTCGTAATGCTATTGGTTTACCTACCACTTGTATGTTCCCGTAGTATTGACGGGCTGCTGATTTGGACAAATAGACCGTCTTGGGATTTGCAAGATCTTTTGCGGGATTCCCTTCTATGACGCTGAAATCGAAAACTTCAAAAAATGATGGTGTTGTTACTAAAAAACGCTCCTCGAATAATTGCTGATCGACCCTAACTACTCCCCGTTCTTTATCGACCGGTACGACATTTTTGACCTCTGGATATTCATTATCCAGATGATTAATTAAAGGTTGCGGAGTCTTAGCAAATACCCGTCCCTGTGGACTTATCATATTTACCCGATAAATACGATCCGCCTTTTCGTGAAACGTATCGTATCGAAGCTCCTCATACACATATAATCCTACCATAATACAACAGGCAACGCCCACCGCCAGCCCGACGATGTTAATGATCGAGTAAAGCTTCCCCTTCACCAGATTCCGCCACGCTATTTTGAGGTAGTTTTTGAGCATGAGGTTTATTCGTTTCGGATGCTTTCTGCGGGATTGGTCAAGGCGGCTTGTAAGGACTGCCAGCTGACGGTAATGAGGGCTACTAAAAACACAATGAAACCTGCCATTGCCAACAGGCTGAATCCGATTTCAATTTTGTAAGCGAACCGCTCCAACCATTGGTGCATAAGGTACCAGGCCGCCGGTGCTGCCAACAAGAAACCAACTAGTATCCACTTCAGGAAATCCTTATTTAACAGCCAGAGAATATTGGTTAGCGAGGCGCCCAAGACTTTTCGAATGCCGATCTCTTTTGTTCTTCGTTGCGCGGTATAAACAGCCAATCCATACAATCCCATACAGGCCAATAAAACAGCTATCAGGGTAAAGAAGCCTATAATTCTGGCAAAGGTTCGCTCGGTCCGGTACATCGCTCTGTATTTCTGATCGAGGTATTGGACGTTTAGATTTTTTACCGGAGCATGTTGAGCCATAATACTTTCAATACTGTCCATTACCGCCTGCGACTTCCCTTGTTGGGTTTTCAACAAAATCCATCCCTCGCCCCACCTTTCATCGGTCGCATAAGAAAGGAAAAGTGGAGGAATTTCATTTCGAAATGAAGAAATATGGTAATTTTCCACGACCCCAATTATTTTACCCTCTTCGTCTCTCCATTGCATGGGACCCAGGACCTCGCCGGGTTCTTTACCCATCAATTCCGCTAATTTTTCGTTGATGATATACCTTGGTACTCCCCGGTCCAGATCCGACGCGTTGAAATTTCGACCCGCGACTATATCCACATCCATCAGATCGAAATAATTGGTATCCACGCCAGAACTACGAATCGTAATTCGTTGATTTACGTTGACTTCCGGTTTTATGGGACTGGCATCGGGTGAAGCTCCCATTCCTCCGTATCCATTTCCCGGAAAGTTTTCCGCCAGGGCAGCCTGTTTTATCCCTTCCAAATTCACTATATCCTGATAGATAATAGTCCGCAGATTCCAGGCATTTTGTCCTGGAAATTTTACAGCTGCCACGCCTTCGGGATTGAATCCCAGATCCTTCGTCTGGGTGAACCGGAGCTGCTGGTAAATAACCAGGGTGCAGGTAATTAAGGCTATGGCAATACCGAATTGAGCAATAACCAACCCTTTCCGTGTCCACCCCTGTGATTGTCCCCTGGCTTGATCCCATCGCAGCACTGTGGAAGGCGAAAAACCTGACAAATAAAAAGCCGGATATAATCCTGTCAGCAATCCTATAGCGATAGCGGCAACCAACAAATAGAGTATGAAATCTACATTTCCGGCCCACGACAAACGGGTCCCAAACACCTTATTAAATCCGGGCATCGACAATTCCACCATCAACAAAGCCAAAATAAATGACAAAACACTTAACAACACCGTTTCTCCCAAAAATTGGGTTATCAATTGAAATCTCCCAGCCCCGGATGACTTTCGGATCCCCACTTCTTTCATTCGCTTCGCTGCATAGGCTGTCGTCAAATTGATATAGTTAATAAGTGCAATGACCAGAATAAACAAAGCGATGGAGCCGAAAATATAGATGTAGGTCGCATTGCCGGTAAAGCCTGCCGTATTATGGTAATCCGACAGATGCAAAGAGGTCAGAGGGACGGTGTAAACCTGTGTGATGTCTGTATCAATAGGGATATTACCCAGTATAGCTTCGGCTTTACCAGGCAAATCATCGATTTTTTGCTTTTGATCCAATTTGACAAATGTTTTTCCTCCTCTATATCGCAACCCACTAATATGACGTTTTGTTTCGGCTGAAACGATCATATTATACGAAAGTACAGTGTTTCCAGGGGGTTCCTCCACTATCCCGCTAACCCGCATTTTTATGAGTGTATCCCTATCCTTCCAGTAAAAAATTTCCCCCAACGGATCCTCATTCTCAAATAGCCGTTTTCCAACTTTCGGGGTTAATACAACTTCTCCCGCTTCATCCAGCACCTGGTCTTCTGTTCTGCGTATTAATTTGAAAGAAAATACATCAAAAAATCCTTCATTTGCCTTAATTACCTTAGAAATGCCTTGGTAATTTTGTTTGTCCCTGGTAACACGCATTGATATACCATCTTTCCAATCTACAATTGCCGTCCCCTCCACTTCCGGAACTTCCTTGGGTAATTGTTCGGCTAATTTATAGGGTGTCTGAAGGAATCTCCCATAATCTTTATCTACTTTCCCCAACAAAACAATTCTTTCCGCTCCCTCGTGGAAATCATCGTAACTGAGCTCTTCCCGAATGTACATGCTAATCAACACGCAACATGCCATGCCAAGTGCAAGCCCCAGTATGTTTATAACAGAGCTGCTCTTGTGACGAACTAAATTACGCCACGCTATTTTGAGGTAGTTTTTGAGCATGAATTTCTATCCCTCCATTCTGATTGAATCGGCCGGATTCATGAGTGCTGCTTTGATGGATTGCCAGCTGACGGTCAATATAGCGATGAACAGGGCGCCCAATCCCGCGATCAAGAATATATCCGCTCCTATATCCACCTTGTAGGCGAAGTTCTGAAGCCACCGGTGCATGGCATACCAGGCTATCGGAACGGCAATGACAAACCCGATGAGTACCAGTTTTAGGAAATCTTTATTCAGCAACCACAGGATTTGCTGTACACTGGCTCCGACTACCTTGCGGATGCCGATTTCCTTGGTTCTACGTTCAGCGGCGAAAGATGCCAGCCCATATAGGCCCAGGCAGGCTATCAGAATTGCGATGATGGTAAAGGAGGCCGTGATCTTGCCGAATCGTCGTTCGGTCTGGTACATCGCCTCGAAGCGGTCATCCAGGAAGTTGTAGTTCAACAGTTCTTTCGGAGCATATTCGGAAAAAGTCGTTTTGACTGCGTCCAGTCCCCCTGAAAAGTTGTCCGGTTTTAATTTAACCAGCATCTGTCCCATTCTTCGGGGTCCTTCGGGACGATATTGCATAACCACCGGATCTATCTCGCTGCGCAGGGATTGGATATGGTAATTTTCTGTGACCCCAACAATCGGACCACTATCCCCCTTGTAATAACTCATCGGTTTACCAATGGCTTCTTCGGGCGTCCAACCCAGTTTCTCAGCCAGTTTTTGATTTATAATATAGGTAAACTTTGCATTCGCATTGTTCCGCTTTGAGAAGTTTGACCCTGCAATCAACTTGATATCCAGCACTTCCAGGTAGGTTGAATCCACTCCCGCCGGCGTCACGGAAATGGTTTCTTCACTCGGTGTATTCTCCTCCGGAGAAAACTCTTGCGGTTTCAACCCAAGTCGCATACTGAATCCACCGGGAACAGCATCGGCCACGCTGGCATTTCCAATCAGGGGATTCTTTCGAAGCTTTCTCTTTATTTCGTTCTTCAATCTCCAGGATTGCCGGTTGGGAAAGTCGACCGATACCACCCCCTCCCCCTCAAACCCAAGATCTTTGTTTTGAGCAAACTGGATCTGTTCATAGATAACAAGGGATCCCATGATCAAGGTCAGTGCAATAGCAAACTGTCCGACAACCAAGGTTTTTCGAAGAGTGGAGCGTGATTCACCCGTGGGCAATCGATTTCTCAGGATGGATAATGGGGAGAAGCGCACCAGGTATAATGCGGGATACAATCCTGCCAGCAACCCAATGATAATTGCCCCCATCCCCAGCCAGAGCAACAATACTCCGTGCTCAAGAAGAACTAAAGAAGTGCCGAATACCTGATTAAAGAACGGTAGAATTAACTCCGCAAGTCCTATACCAACCAGATAACTCACCAGGCTCAACACCACCGATTCTCCCAGGAACTGCACAGCCAGCTGACCCCGGCTGGCTCCCACCGATTTTCGAATGCCCACTTCCACAGCACGAACCGATACCCGGGCTGTAGCCAAGTTCACATAGTTCACGCAGGCGATAAGCAAGATAAATATCGCTACGGCCCCGAATAAATAGAGATAACTCCGGTCGCCAATAAACCCTTGATTATTGGTTAGGGACGACAGGTGTAAAGCAGTCAGTGGAATGGTAAAAAACGAAACTTTCTCTTCATCCTCCTTATCATAATTGCTTCTAATAATATCATTAATGGATTCTGTAAACAGGTTGTGGTCGGCCGGTTGATCCAATATGGCGAAAGTTCGAAACATATACCCACCCCATCCGTCCGGTCGCCTTCTGTCTTCATCCATATTTTTCATCGATATCAAGGCATCAAACGTTATCGAGCTTAGAGCAGGCGGATTCTCGACCACTGCGCTGACCTGTAGCATTTCCACAGTATCGCGACGCTGCCAGTATATACTCTTTCCTGATGAATTATCATCACCAAAAAGTTTCTTGCTGGTTTTTGATGTTATGACTATCTCATTAGGCGAATCGAGTAAATTCCGTTTTTGTCCTTCGAGGACCTCAAATGAAAATATCTTAAAGAAATCGGATTCTGCGTATCGACCATCAAATCCTGTAAAATTATTACCATCTCCACTCAACTTAACGGCCCTGCGTCTTCGAATCCGTGTCGCCTGTTCTACTTCCGGAATTTGCTCTTCCATTTCCCTGCTCAACGGATACGGTGTTGAAAGCCCGTCACCGAAAAAGGGATGCGAGCGTCCCATTGCCACAATTCGATCGGCATTTTCATGGAAATCATCGTAACTGAGTTCTTGTCGGGCATAGAGGGCGATAAGGATACAGCAAGCCATTCCGATTGAGAGTCCCACGATATTGATAATCGAGTGACTCTTGTTCTGGACCAGGTTTCGCCACGCTATTTTCAGGTAGTTTTTGAGCATGAATAAATAATTATTTCCCCTTGAATGATTTCAGCTCAGTTGCTCCTATCACACATGAAAGCCTTCCTGCATGTTTTCGGTGACGATCTCTCCGTCGAACAGGTGGATGACCCGTCGGGCGAAGTCGGCGTCGTGGGGCGAGTGGGTGACGATCACGACGGTGGTCCCCTGGTTGTTGAGTTCGGTGAGCAGCTTCATCACTTCGTCGCCGTGGTCGGAGTCGAGATTCCCGGTCGGCTCGTCGGCCAGGATGAGTCGCGGATTGGCGACCACGGCCCGGGCGATAGCGACGCGCTGCTGCTGTCCGCCGCTGAGCTGCTGGGGAAAGTGGTTGCGCCGGTGCATCATGTTCATCCGGTCGAGGGCTTCTTCCACTTTCTCTTTCCGCTGATCGGTGCTTTCTTTCAAGTAGAGCAGCGGCAGCTCAACATTTTCATATACGGTGAGCTCATCAATCAGATTAAAACTCTGAAAGACAAACCCGATGTTCCCCTTTCGCAGCTGTGCCCGGTCGCGTTCGGAGTGATCGGAGACTTCCTGTCCGAGGAACTCATACTCCCCCTCCGTCGGATTGTCGAGTAGCCCCAGGATATTGAGCAGCGTGGACTTGCCGCACCCCGAGGGCCCCATAACCGCACAAAATTCCCCCTCCTCCACTTCCAGATCCACCTGGTTAAGGGCGGTGGTTTCGACTTCATCGGTAGTGTATATCTTCTTTAAATTGCGAGTTTTAATCATGATAAATTCAGCGTTTTAATTGTAGTTACTATTATTGCTCTCTTTATATCTTCGTGCCAGTTCGTGATTCACTGAGTAAGCTGAAAGATATCTATTTGATTTTATTCAATGTCCACCACCTAACAAAGAAAATGAAATCAATCTATTTGCCTGCCCATTTATAATACTTGCAAGTACTGTTCCAAAAATATTCGTGAGGGTTTAAACCCCATGATAGAGGGATTTTTTTCTAACTGATCGATCACTGACTGTACGTCTGCGCACATTGAGTGTTCGGAATCGTACAGTATTTAAGTGTGATAAAGGTTTAATCTGCTATCAAAAAACCACAAAAAAGATTCTGTAAGGATACCCCGGCAGTATACTCTGATGAGTAATAGAATATGGGTAAATATACAGAGTAGTATTAACTGGCTTTTCCTCTTTCGATTTACAATTCACTCCAGTAGTGTCCGGTTAAGTAGTTTGAGATTTTTCATATACCTGTTGCATCACAAGTTGAAACATGGTACCAAATGTGGTACCTTTATCATATTATTAAATGGCAAAACTCGAAAAACTTTTACGCCAAGCCAGGCGAGGTCCTCAAAATCTCAGGTTAAAGGATCTTATTAAAATTGCTGAAGCATATGATTTTTATGTTGACCGTCAAAAAGGGAGTCATATCATCTTAGTTCATCGAGATTATCCGGATATTATAAATTTGCAAGCTGCCAATGGCGGAAAAGCCAAGAAATACCAGGTCAGACAAGTCTTACGAATTATAGAGGAACTGGAGGAAAATTATGGATACTAACTATAGCTTCGAGATCAAATACAGCGATGAAGATCAGTGCTATATCGCACGATGCCCTGAATTTCCCGGATTATCAGCTCACGGGGACACTGCCGGGGAAGCTCTCAACGAAGCTTCTACAGCCCTCGAGGGCATCATTGAATCCTATAAAGCTCATGACAGGGAGCTGCCCTCCCCCAAGAAGGAAGAAGAGTACAGCGGACAGTTCAGGGTACGACTGCCCAAGTCCCTGCATAGACAACTTGCCGAACAAGCTGCTCGTGAAGGAGTTTCTCTTAATTCTTATGTTCAAACTCTGCTTGCCGTCGGTATCGGGAAACAACAAAAAAAGAAGTCAACCGACTCCATCGCGTAACTGTTTCAAGCCGCTTCATATTAAAGAGGGACGAAATAGATAAAAGTCGGTATTTATTTTCATTTTCTGTTTAAATTGGATTATCCCTCCTTTCGGTTTTTAGTGGTCTTAATGATCGTAGATGTTAATTCGTACAGCTCAATGCTGAAAGCAGCACCTGGCTTAACTACTGCTTTAAATTCTGATTTCATATACATTCCATAATGCAAATTGATATTACGCTAGATGCTGCTTTGAGCTTTCAGCTTTGAACATTCAGCTTTAGTTCAGTTCCAATACCTGGTTTTCGCCGAAGGTGTCGTAGCTTGAGGTAATTACTTTGTCGCCGGGTTTCAATCCTTCCATGATTTCGAAATACTCGGGGTTTTGTCGACCGATTTCAATGGGGTGTCTGACGGCCTGGTCTCCGCCGTCCACCACCTTGTAGACCCAGTTGCCGCCGGTGCTGCTGTAAAATCCGCCGCGGGACAGCAATTTGGCTTTGGACGACTGACCCAGCTCGAGGCGTATTCTAACTGACTGACCTCGACGCAGCTTCGTCGGATTTCCTTCGACGAATTCCATATCCACTTCAAATTGTCCCTCTTCCACCACGGGATATACTTTGGATATCTCCAGTTTATACTGCTTGTCATCATACGTAAAACTCCCCTCCAATCCCCTGGAAATGCGCGGCAGATGGTATTCGTCAATATTCAACCGCACCTTGTAATTCTTGAGCACGTCTACTTGTCCGATCCGCTCGCCGGGGGATATCGACTGACCCGGATGCAGCTCTTTCATCGACAGTTGTCCGGCAATGGGGGCCGTAACCACCAACTTGTCCAATATATCCCGCACGGCATTCAAGCTGGTCCACATCCGGTCGAGCGACTCGTCGATCTGCTGCAGCTGCATCCGGGCCCGCAGCGAATCCTGCTGAAACGACTCGTGTATCAAATTATAGTGTTTTTTCTGATACTCGTAATTCTCTTTGGCTTCGAGGTATTTCTTCTTCGACGTCAGGTCTTTCTGGTACAACTGTTTTTGTCGTTCATACTCGGCTTTGGTCAGCCGCAACTGCTTCTCGGCATTGGCCAACTGCTGCTTCAGGCTCAGGGTATTCGATTCGATACTTAAACGCGAATTACGCGCCTGGTTGATCTGATCGTAAATCGAGGAAGTCCGCTGCATCACGTTGAGCCGCAGGTCGGAATTCGAAAGGGTCAGGATCGTATCCCCCTGTTGGACCATGGTTCCCGACTGGCGAAACAGCTTCTCCACCACTCCGCCGCTCTGGGCCGCCAGGTACATCGTTCGAATCGGCTGCACCGTCCCCCGCACCTGGATAAACTCCTGGAAAGTATCCTGCTGCACCGTGCTGATCGTCAGTTTGTCACGATCCACATTGAGCGTCGACCGCACGTCCATAAACACGAAGCTATAGATAAACAGCACGAGAATGGCAAATCCGCCGAGCATCATGGCGATCCGCTTCGGCGTCCAAAACTCCTTGGGAATCTGCCGATCCATCCCCTCGCTGGAGATTCGTTTTTTGGGACCGTCTTGTGCCATTCGTGTTGTGGGATTGCTGTGATTTTTATTGATTCAGGTTAGCAGGGTTGCAAGTATTGTTCCAAATTACTTTGGACAGGCTGAAATGGCTTTCTGAAGGGTTTTTGGATAATACCACGAATTAATTAAACAGGAAGGATCTGTACGGCAGCGAACAATAGGTGTTCGATTTCGAACAGTTATTTGTTACCTTTTAGGTAGATTTGGATTTGGAGTGACAGTTATTTCCGCCTGAATTGTTGATACAATAAGACTTTTCGGGGGATGTTTTTGTGTGCCTGGTTTGAGGTATGGTTTTTGTTATTAATCTATGGTGCTTGGTTTGGTCCTCCCCCTTTCCCCCTCCAAAGGGGGACGTTTTTTCACTTCAGTTGCCTTACATTCCCCCTTCGGAGGGGTGTGCAGACCGGGCACATCCTTTACAGGTGTTCGGGGACATCCTTTACACTTGTAAAAAACTAACCATTTGGTATGA
>CAJXOW010000070.1 GCA_913057825.1 uncultured Balneolaceae bacterium
ACCTTAAACAAATGATAACTAAAAAGTGTAAAGGATGTCCCCGAACACCTGTAAAGGATGTACCCGAACTCTACACCTCCGAAAGGGGGAACTTTTTGGCAACCGAGGCGAAAAGATATCCCCTTTCGGAGGGGGAAAGGGGGAGGACCTGCAAGTATGAATCTATCAAAAGAACACTTCCCCATGGAATCGTAATTTAGTCTGAAGAATAGATCGATGATCAGCTGCACGAAGATCAACTGTTTCGCCTGAAATCCGTCTTAAGCCAATTCGAGCAAACTCTTCTTGATATTAATAATCAAACTATGAATTATTAAAAATCAGAAAACTAATTCGGTCTATATAGGTAACCCAGGAGTCTGTCGGACTTTCCGGTTCGAAACGAAAAGATACTCAAAGTCGGCTTTTTTTGCAGTAGAATTGTGAAAGTTCGACAGACTCCTGGCACCAGAAAATCCCAAATATGAAATCTACGGTGAGTGATATGAAGGCTCTTTATAGTTTGCAATGCGTATGGCGTCGTATTGTAATGGCAGGGATTATTATATCGCTGGCGATCTCGGCCTCCGCCCAATCCAATAGCGATTGGCAGACGATTTTCAACGGGGCTACGCTTGATGGATGGACCCAGAAAGGCGGGGATGCCAAATATTATGTGGAGGATAGTACCATTGTCGGGGAAGCGGTATTGAATTCGCCCAACAGTTTTCTATGTACCCAGAAGGATTTTGAGGATTTTATCCTGGAGTTTGAGGTCAAAGTGGACGGTCCCCTGAATTCGGGTGTTCAATTTCGAAGTAACAGCATTGCGGAATATCACGACTACCGGGTACATGGCTACCAGGTGGAAATCGATCCGGAGCACCCCGTTCAGAGTGGGGGGATATATGACGAAGCCCGGCGCGGATGGCTGTTCGACCGGGCAACTCTCGAGAATCCACCGGTGGTATTTGAAACGGGAGCGTGGAATACGTATCGAGTGGAAGCGATCGGCGACACACTGCGGACCTGGGTCAATGGCGAGCCGGGAGTGCATGTGATCGATAATATGACGGATAAAGGTTTTATCGGATTGCAGGTGCATGGAATCGGTAATGACCGGTCGAAGAAAGGTTTGACGGTGCGGTGGAGAGATCTGCGCATTATGACGGGAGAGAAGGCCAGACGACACGCCCGATCAATATCCATGCCTCCCAAAACCTACCTGCATAATTTCCTTACACCGACAGAAAAGAAAAATGGATGGGAGCTGCTTTTTGATGGAGGATCAACCGGGAAGTGGCGCAGTCCGCATGCCGATACCTTTCCCTCGTCCAGGTGGCTTATTCATAATGCGAATATGACGGTGCTCGGAAAAGGGAAAGGGAGCATCGTAACGCGCGAGAAATTCAGTGACTTCGCGTTGCAACTGGATTTTCGTCTGACAAAAGGAGCTAACAGTGGAATTAAATATTATGTAGTTGAAAATAAAGGTACCTCCTACGGACTTGAATACCAGTTATTGGATGACAAACGACACCCGGACGCCGATAGAGGTCGCAATGGCAATCGTAAACTTGCTGCACTCTATGATATTTTGCCGGCATCAGGGACAAATCCGAAGCCTGTGGGCCAGTGGAATACCGCTAAAATCGTTGCTCATAACCATCACATTGAACATTGGCTAAACGGTGAAAAGGTCCTGGAATTTGAACGAGGCAGTGAAGAGTTTCGGCGGATGGTGGAGAAAAGTAAATACAGCAATGAGCGATTTAACGTTTATGGAAAGCGATTCGGAGAAGCATCTGAGGGAAGAATTTTGTTGCAAGACCATGGCGACCGGGTTGCTTTCCGGAACATAAAAATTCGGTCGCTGGATTAATTGACGCAAGTTTTCATATCTGATATTGCTTAATGAATAAATAATTCTTATCAATCAAATAGAAGTTTGTTGGAATTTTAAAGCGATATTCACGAACAGCAACTATTTATGTCTGTCAACGTATTCCACGATAACAGTTTTTTAATGGGCACCCGTTTTGAAGCGGTTTTTTGGGGCATTGACGAGTCGTTTGCTCGTTCGGTTTTTAGTGAAATGGACGAGCAAATCAGTCAGTTGGAGAAAGATCTTTCCCACTATGACGAGAAGAGTCCCGTTACGGCTGTAAATAAAAATGCCGGCGTGAAAGAAGTGCCGGTACCCCAGACGGTTATAAAGGCGTTGAAAACGTGCCGGGCACATTTCGAGGCGACCCATGGATTGTTTGATATAACCATGTCAGAGCGAAGGGAATATGAACCGGCGGGTAGTTCAGCCAGTAATAACCGGTCCGGTTTTACCCAATTGGAGTTTTCAGAGGAAAATCGAACGGTCCATGTAAAAGATCGGGGAGCCCAGGTCGATTTCGGGGCCATCGGGAAAGGGATGGCCCTGGAACTGGTTGAGGATATTATCGATAAATACGAGATTGAAAACATCCTGGTCAGTTTCGGAGAAAGCAGTATCCTAACCCGCGGCCATCATCCGCACGGGAAAAAGTGGCAGATCGGTATTTCAGATATCCATGATGATACGGTGCACCGGACCTCCTTTGACATGCAAAATCACGCGCTCTCCACTTCAGGCCATACTCCACGCAACGAAGGCAACCTGCGGCATCCCAAAACGGGCCGGCCGCCCTCGACTTATCAGACGGTTTCGGTACTTGCCTCCTCCCCCGTAGAATCCGAAGTACTGTCCACTGCCCTGTTATTGGCTGGTCAACGAGAAGAAAGACGGATACTTCAGAACTATAATCCGGATCGGGCAGTACGTATAAAATATGACCGCGGCGGTCGATTCGTCGATGTTCACGATATAAATCACTCTCTATTATCCTGAAATATTTATGTCACAAGATTTACCCTCTCGAAAAGAATTTTTAAAACAACTTTCCTTTATTACCGGGACCGGCCTGCTTGCCGGATCGGTGCCGGGTGTTTCGTTTGCCGATTCGCTCAATAAACGCAACTTCTCCGCTAACGACCGGGTCCGTGTAGGCATGATTGGGGTGGGTTCCCGCGGGCGGTATCATACGATAGTTATGAATCGTATTCCCCAGGCGGAGATCACTTCTGTTTGTGATAATTATCCCCCTTATTATGAACGAGCTAAAGAATTGACGGACGGGAAAGCGGATGCTTACTGGGATTATCGGGAATTACTGGAGAAGGACCAGCCCGATGCAGTGGTGATTGCTACGCCGCCCCATGAGCATGCGCAGATGACGATTGATGCATTGGAGAGCGGTGCCCATGTGTTATGCGAGAAAAATATGGCGAATACGGTGGATCGTACGCTGGATATGTACGAAGCGCACAAAAAGACCGGCAACAAACTTTTGATTGGTATGCAGCGGCGCTTCGATATTAAGTATCTGCAGGCCCTCAAAATGATTGAAGAGGGATTTTTAAGCGAGATTACCCAGATCCGCGCCTGGTGGCATCGCAATGGCGATTGGCGGCGATCGGTACCCGATAAGGATTTCCCGGACTGGGAGCTTGATCCGGAATATCCGTCGCTCGAACACAAATTGAATTGGAGGCTGTATCGCGAGTATTCCAGGGGACTGGTCACCGAACTGGGAACTCACCAGCTTGATGTCGCCAACTGGTTTTTAGACACGCTGCCATTGTCGGTTCGCGGTACCGGGAGCATAAATTACTGGGAAGACGGTCGTGAAGTCTATGACAATATAAACCTGGTCTACAGCTATCCGAAAGGAGTGAACGTTATTTATGATTCATTGATCAGCAACAAGCATTACAGCCTGGAAGAGCAGGTTATGGGGCCGGAAGGAACTTTGGAGATGCAAGACGGGAAATATTATTACGAAAAACCGCCCCCGGCGCCCGGGATCCTGCAATTGATCAGCGATATCGAAGATGATTTGTTCGGGGTTACCCCGCTGGGCGGCGACTCATGGAATCCGCAACGGGCAGCCGACACTTCCGGCAATTACATAGTCGAGGAGTATCCTCTCCCCAACAGGGCGGTGCTGCAGGATGAAGCGTTTATAGAAAGTGTACGTCAGGGTGAGGAGTTGCCCGACGCGGCCGAGAACGGAGTATATGCTTCGGTTGCCGTGATTCTCGGACACGAAGCGATGTTGCAGGATAAAGTTATTCCCTGGCCCGAGGAAAAATTGGCGAAGCGGATTGACGGGTACCGGATACGTCCCGAATTCAAGTCATAAAATTGCAACAGGAAATATTATGAAAGATACACTGATCACCGCCAAGGCTAAAAAACGAGAATTGATCATCTTTGCAGTTTGCCTGGTCGCCGCTGTCCTGGTTAATGTTTATGCGATTATGACCTATGAAACCCAATGGAGCGAGCTGTACTCCATGGCCGGAATGGTGGTGGCAATTGCGGTATTTTTCTATCTTGTGCAGTGGATCGTGCGGCTTATTGTCAAGGGAGCTGTTGGAATATATCGATTGGTGGCAGGGTGATGGGTGCCTGTTGACTGCTTTTCCATTTTTTTACTGATGCTCTTGGTTGGCTGCTTTTTGTCCTCCCCCTTTCCCCCTCCGAAGGGGGATACTTTTTCACCTCGGTTGCCTTACATTCCCCCTTCGGAGGGGTGTAAGGGGGAGGACCTGACAGAGCAATGTTCGCCAAATTACAGAGGGGAAAGGGGGCGACGACCAAAATAAGTCCAAATAGATGATCGGACAGCCCGGCGTTTACAAAATTTCCACCCTACCGATAATTCCTCAAAAACCGGTGAAACTCATCCTCAATTATCCCAATTCGCCGGTCATATACATCATAAAACACATCATCGAAATTATCAGCACTTGCGCTGCAGTAAACCCGCTTATAAGCATCAACCCCGTGTCTTTGGATTAAATACTTTGCAAATGCACCGGCGGCGGGATAGCTGATTGATGCGGGATACTGATTCCAATGATTAACCAGTTGCCCAATCGACGGAAGATTATCGTTTTGCAGCCGAATTTTGCTGATTTGATAGAGTTCATGTGAGTTTAAGCCTTCGACCGACCAATAATCATCCATCCAGACAGCAAGACCTTCACCGTAGAGAGATAAGGGCGACGGACACCATTCATAGTAGGCCACCACATGAGTCAATTCATGCAGGGACACACCCCGGCGACCGATAGATTTAATTTCGCTGTTATAGATGGCTTCGATCGTGCTTAATTCGGGATAAGCTTTGCCGGTTCGGTCGGCAGCTCCCATATCCTCCCTGGAATTGTAGATATAAAGCAAGATTTTCTTATTGAAATCTATTTGCAGTCGTTCATTAATTTCGTTGTAAGCCCATTCCTGTTCCTGTTGAATCTGATCGATGGAATTGGCAGCCTGACTTTCCGGTCGGACGTGAATCAGATAGTTTTCGGATTCGTATTTATCCCAGCCCGACTCTTTTGAGTCGATCGAATCTACCACCCGGGTGCAGCTCGTGATAACGAGAAAGATTAGCAGATATATATGCCCGCGACGAATCATGGTCAGTCGTCCTCCAACCGGTAGCTTATACCTAAATTCAGATGTTCAAAGGTTCTGCGTTGGGAAATGAGAGAGCGGTATTCAAGTTTTTCCGACCAATCATAGGTGAGAAAGATCTCCCATTTACTTTGGACTTCATATCCCACATGAAGATCAACTTCTGAAAACCATCCGTTCATCGAAGTGCTCTGATAACGGTCACTTTGTCGGTCGACCTCTTCACTCCCCAGGAATCCACCGTTAATAAAATGCAAGCCCGTGCTCAAGGGAATTTGGGGATGTCGATAACGCAGGACTACATTAATTCCGCCCCCGTAAAGAAGGCTGCCGGAAGTGATGTCGGGGTCGTCCCCGCGTGGATAATCGGTGGTTTGATCTTCGACAAACAGGTAAGGACCGGACCCAAAATTGAGATTTAGATCGGCAATATCATGCCAGTAGAAATGAGTGTACTGGTAGTTGAGAGCGAGGGACGCATATTGGTCCGCCGAAGCATTGATCCTGGAGGGATGAAGCTTTGAACGGCGTTGAAGATGGTAGTTGACTTCGCCCTTATGATAGGAATCGCCCAGATCGTAGAAAAGACCGAGGCCAAAAGTTTGTCCCGTACTTTTACGGAAGACAGGGGAAGTCAGGTGCAGGGGACGCAGTTGCTGCTCTAGGTATCCTCCATCGACCGTTAGCCAGGTTTCCTGGGTTTGTGCCTGAACATGAGGGAGCAGCATGAGTAGGTATACTAATAAAACGGGAGCCAGGTTTTTGACATGAGAGGACATGGTCATTTGCGTTTTTGATAGTTACCGCAGGTGTAGTAAAACTACAAAAAATGCCGGATAATTATGCAGGAACTGTCTTGTTGAACATAAAAAAACGGATATCCCGAACCAATCAGCGATCGTTAGAATCCACCATAATCGCTGGCTGACAGGGATATCCGTAATGTTTGATGAATAAACCAGAGGGTTTAATGGGACTTAAACGAATGATGAAAGAACCACCGGTCCTGGTAACCACATTCACCTTTTTTAAATATTTTTACACGATCAGTTGCTTCTTTTTCATCTTAAATAAGAGTTTTTTATCTTAAATTCTTATTTAAGATAAATTTCTGGTTAGTCAGAATCAAATAATTAGTAATTATTAGAGGCCTTTGAAGAACCGGGTTCCGGGTCGACACGATGCACCGAACAGCAGGAATATGAAGACGACTGGCGTTATAGATATTGGAAATTATATCTGATCGTCGGCGGATTTCAGCATTGGAGGGATCGTTGATAGTTAACATATTAATGTGGATTGTCAGTCAATAAATTATTTGGGCGTTTAAGTTTGCCAGAAATGAGCGATCTTTATAGATTTGTCAGTTGTTGTTCAACTTAGCCGGCTGTAAAATGATCGGTGAATAAACTCAATAATTTGAAAATAAGTAGTATTGCCAGATGTCATTTAACTCATTTATCAAACACTATCGAGAACAATTGCGTGAACTTTTTCGGGGCGAAGGCGGTATCAATGAGATCAGCCTCGAGCGTGGCTTGCCAGACGAGGTCTACGAAAAAATAATGGATTGCAATCCCCTGCAGGTGTGGGTGCCGGAAGAGTACGGCGGACTCGGGGGAAACACCGGCGAGGCGATGTCAATGTTGGAAGCGAGTGGTTATGAATCGTTGGCTCTCTCTCTGATGATGGGAATCAACGGGGCGCTTTTCATTCAGCCGGTGGTGAACTATGCCGAAGAAGAAACGCGCAAGGAGGTTTTGGACCGGTTTATGAATGATCGGTGTACCGGTGGACTCATGATCACGGAGCCGGATTACGGGTCGGATGCCCTGCAGATGCAGACGGCCTGCAGTTATGATGAGGAGCAAAATGCATACCACGTAAAGGGGACCAAGCACTGGGCGGGTCTTACCGGGATGGCGGACTACTGGCTGATTACGGCCCGTGAAGAGCAGGGGAATGGAAATGGGTTGTCCCGCGATATCGATATATTTATTCACGACAGTCGCCGGGGCGGTATTGATGTAAAAGAGTATTATAAGAACCTGGGCCTTTATATGCTTCCCTATGGACGGAATGAAATCGATATCACCGTTCCCGAATCGTATAAATTGAAGCCGAAGAGTATCGGTATCAAAATGATGCTGGATATACTGCACCGCAGTCGACTGCAGTTCCCGGGAATGGGCATCGGATATATGAAACGGCTGCTCGACGAGGCTGTCCAGCACTGCAAAGAGCGATTTGTGGGAGGAAAGAAGCTATTGGATTATGATCAGGTTAAACGGCGCATTAGTGGGTTGCAGATGTCGTTTACCGTCTGTTCGGCTCTATGCGCTTATACAAGCAAAAATATCCCTCTCAGCAAGGACGTCTCCAACATGAGTCTCGAGGCCAATGCCATCAAGACGGTGACGACCGACCTCATGCAGGAAGCCGCGCAATCTGTTTTACAGCTCATGGGAGCCAAAGGATACCGACTCGATCATATAGCCGGTCGTTCGGTCATTGACAGTCGACCTTTCCAGATTTTTGAAGGATCAAACGACATCTTGTACCAGCAGATTACCGAGTCGGTACTTAAACAGATGCGCAAGTTGAAGGTGAAGAATCTATCCGAATACCTCTCTGATTACGAACTGACCCACCGGTCGGCCGATCGACTCGACGACCTGTTGGACTTTGAAGTTGACCATACCCTCGTTCAAAGAAAGATGGTCGATCTGGGACGGGCAATCAGCCGGATTATCTCCATGGATTTTACCATTCGACTGGGAGAGAAAGGATTTAACCAGGAGCTGATCTCGAATGCCCTCAAAGCACAAAAACAACGCATAGAAACGCTCCTCGCCACTTTCAAGAGCCCCGATACAGCCGAAGTTGTTGAACATTATGAAGAGAACAGCAAGTGGATAAGGTTTGTTTAAGCCGCGGCTTAAACAAACCGCTCAAGGTTCGAGGCTGGAGGCTCTAGGACAGACAGTAATCGGTAATGGGGGAAGGGCAGCAATATGATTTGCCACCAAGGGGTATATCTGTCAATTATAAATTAATAGAAGCCTCCTAGTAAGTGCAATTACGAGCTGAAAATCAAATTATTCATTTAAAAGTACCAATACAAGCTTACTCAGCTTCGAGCCTCGAGCCTCGAGCTTCCAGCTTCAACTTGCGAAGCGTATTCTTCGCAAGTTGATGTCATTCCTCGTAGGTGGATATGTCGATCGTATTGACATACATAATTTTCCACTCGTCGCCTACCTTTTTCAGGACTCGTGATTCCATTTTGTCATTGATGGTGTCCGGGTCGCCGAGATTATCCCTTGAAATGAAATAAACCCAGGCCATATCACCTTCAAGGACCATATTGAATTTATCTCTTTTCAGGATTAATACCTCGGGCTTGACGGTGGTTGTGGTGTCGAGGATGTATTTTTTGAGGGAAGATTCGATAGACTCCCATCCCTGTCTTTTGTGAAAACCGATATTACTGGCTCCCGTATGTAAGGCCCGATCATCGTGAAGCCAGGTGGACTTCCATTTGTCATACTGACCCGTGGCGTAATAGCGTGTTTCCTGGTTAATAACTTCTTTAATTTTGGCTTTTTCGGCTTCTATCGAATCCGTGTTCGACATTTGGGAAAAAGCCGTGCTGAAGAATCCCGCTATTAATACTAATGAAATTAAAATTCTTCCCTTCATAAGGTCTCCGGCTTTAGTTCAAGGAAGTACTTAGTGTTAATTTAATAAATACGGAGAAGATGTAAACAATAAATTATTAAGTTGTTCTGAAAACCGGGCAGATGTTCCGAGACACTTGAATCGCTCAGCCCCACGGCCAAGGTCGTCTAACTGTTACTTTTTCGGTTTTAGGGTTTGACACCTTCATAAAAAATGACAGGTGAATTTCTCCGGCTGAAGAGCAACCGCCCGGCTTTTAATCTCCCCTAAATAGTGGAGAGTCTATCGAACAAATTAATTTAAGCATTTCCTTTACTAAACTTTTTGCAGTATCTTCAAATCCAAGGGGAATTAGCCCGTATTCACTATAGCACTGGGAAAAAGTATATATTAACTAAACATTGTCATATCTATGTCTATCATAAATACAATCCGCAGGTTTACCATTTGTAGTGTACTATTATTATCTATGGGGGTTTTTACAGCAAGCCGGGCACAGTTGGGAGATGCGCAAGAGTTATTCAGGCCCGACTTGCTGCATCCGACCGTGGTTCATGTAGTTGATTTGAATAATGATGGGCGCAACGATGTGGTTACCGCCTCAACAGAGGACGGCCGGCTGGTGTGGTATGAAAATCAGGGAGGTTCATATTCCGAACAAAAATTTATTGGAACGGCAGAACCGGGTCACGTAAGTCTCGAGGCGGCGGATTTCGATTCGGACGGCGACAGGGACATATTGGTGGCATCCTTTAACAGCCAAACGCTTACCTGGTATGAGAATGATCAACAGAGCTTTTCAACCTCTCATGTCATTGATGCTAATTTGTCTGATCGATCCACCTATTTAATAAATCGAATGGTTCAAACTGCCGATGTCAATGTAGATGGGGATCCGGATATCATATTGGCTCGATCCGATACGGCCCTGGTCTGGTACAGGAATACGGACGGAAGTTTCGATGCCCCGGTGGTGATTGAAAATAATATCCCTCGTTTTGAAGATATTAAAGATTTTACGATTGGCGATCTTACCAAGAATAATCGTCCTGATGTTCTCTATGCGGCAGACGACAATATATATTGGCGGGAGAATCACGGTTCCGGATATCGATCCGATAGCACCTATATAACAGGCACTGATTGCCTGGGTTGTGACTTTGATAGTATACAATTGGCGGATATGGATCGGGACGGTGATCTTGATCTGCTAACGGCCGAAAGTCGATTTGACGGGGGAGGCGAAATTCGATGGCACGAATATCAAGATGGCAGTTTCGTAGATTCGACGTTAATCCATGAATTCAACTTTGATCATCGACATATTGAGCCGGCTGATATCGATTTTGACGGGGATCCCGATATTGTATTTTATGATTTTAGGTCAACTGATGAACTTGAATGGATTGAAAATCTTGATCCCGGATTCTCCGAAGTAAAGGTGATTTTTCCTAACGAACGAAGATTTCACGCGGATATATTCATTGCTGATATGGATGGGGATACCGATCCGGATCTCGTTCATGTGGATAATTATAGAAACAGAATCGACTGGATCGACAACCAGGATTTTGGAAGATTTGAGCGGCGACCGGTAAGTCGTGTCCCCTCATTTAACGGTCTTTCAGAAATAATAGCAGAAGATTTGACAGGCGATGGTAAAGCTGACCTGGTTTTACTGTTTCAAACCACCAATCAACTCGCGTGGATGAAGCAGGAAGATCAGGGGTTTTCACTCCCGAAAGTGGTGGACGGAATCGATGGACGGACCATACAGACGGGGGATATGGATGGTAATGGAGATGTGGATCTGTTGGTGTCCACCACCTTTGACAGTCTGAAAGTGTATTTGAACTCGGGGACGGACTTGGGAAAACGATTCAGTACCGAAATTGTAGTTTCAGATTCTGCAAAACGGGCCAATGTTATACACACTGAAGATGTGGATGATGACGGCGATCTGGATATCGTGACGGGAGAATTTATTGGAAGTCGAATTGTCTGGTATGAAAACCAGACAACCGGTTTTTCGCCACCTAATATTATTACCGAAAATGCCCCGAGAGCCCAGGATATCGACACGGAAGACCTGGATGGCGACGGGGATCTGGATATCATAGCCACTTTATCGAATCCCGGTGAACTGGTCTGGTTTAAAAATCAGAATACGTCGCTCGGAGGCCGATTTGGAAGTAAGATCGTAATCAGCGATAGTGTTTTGGGAGCCCGGGAAGTGGAAGTGGCAGATTTTGATAATGACGGTGACCTCGATTTGGCCACAACGTCCAACGGGTCGGCATTCAAAATTGCATGGATTGAAAATCTTGGTGATGACTTCAGCCATCACCGGTCCCTGATGGATCCTACGTTGTTGAAGGGGGTATGGCATCTGGAAGCGGGCGATTTAAATGATGATGGATATATTGATCTCGTGGCCGAACACGACAGCTCCATTATCTGGTTCCAAAACGATCAGGCCGGTTCCTTTTTGGATGCGAAACAGATTGATGATTTCTACTCGTGGACTAAATCGATTGATCTGGCCGACATGAACCAGGATGGTTCGCCCGATCTCGTAGCGTCAAATGAAGCGTGGGATCAGGTGAGGTGGTTCGAAAACCAGTTTGTTTTTACTGCTATATCGGAAAAAGGTGGACAAAACCCCCTGCAATTTGAGTTGTCTCAAAACTATCCGAATCCGTTTAATCCGACGACCCAAATCGCATTTAAACTGACTAAAACTGACCACGTCAGTCTTTCGGTGTTCAATATCCTGGGACAAAAAGTGGCAACTATCGTAAATGATAAGTTAAAAGCCGGGAGTCACCAGGCAATGTTCGACGGACAGGGACTGGCCAGCGGCGTCTATACCTACCAATTGAAAGCAGGAAATCAAATACAAACAAGAAAAATGATGTTAATCAAATAAACGGCGACAACATCACCGTTTATTTGATTGCTCCATGCTCGAGGCTCACACCTAGCCACCTAATTTAGTTCGGATCTATTCTTTTACTGAGTAAATTAATTATACCGGTAGTGATTCCGATATCCTTCCGGAAGAGATAATAATGCATCTTCTTTTTGTATCCAGTTAAGCCGGATATAATCATGAACACTTATTCACGCAAGGATTTTTTAAAAGTGACCACCGCTGGCACCCTGGGATGGACATTGCCTTCTCTGGGTTGTGGGCGTCAAATAAAAGAGCCGCCCAATATCATCGTCATATTAGCGGATGATATGGGATATTCGGATATCGGCTGCTACGGTGGGGAAATTCGGACACCGAATATTGACCGGATGGCTGCAGAAGGGATGCGTTTTTCCCAATTCTATAACGCAGCCCGTTGCTGTCCAACACGGGCCAGTCTGCTGACCGGCCTGTATCCGCACCAGGCGGGCGTGGGTTTTATGCGGGAAGATCTGGGGATACCCTCGTATCGCGGGCATTTGAACGATCGATGTGTGACGATTGCAGAAGCGCTGGGGAATAATGGATACAGCACGGCGATGGTGGGTAAGTGGCATCTTGGTAAAGATGAAGGACAACGTCCGCTCGACCGCGGATTTGACCGGTACAGCGGATTGCTGGAAGGTTCTGCCAACTACTTCGAGCCCGAAAATCGGACCCTGATGCAGCAGAATGAGCTACTGAAGGCCGTCGGGGATGATTTTTACATGACCGATTTCTTTTCGCGGGAAGCTGAAAAATATGTCGACGAGTATGGCCGGCGCGAAAATCCCTTCTTTATGTACCTGGCCTATACAGCTCCTCACTGGCCCCTGCACGCTCCGGAAGAGGATATCGAAAAGTATCTCGGAACGTACATGCAGGGATGGGACGCATTGCGGAAGCAGCGATACAACAGGATGAAAGAGATAGGATTGTTCAAGCGTCAAGATTGGCCGTTGACTCCCCGTGCGGAAGAATCGCCGGCATGGAACGAGGTTGAAGACAAGGAAGGATGGGATCGAAAGATGGCCGTGTATGCCGCGATGGTGGGTCGAATGGACCGCGGGATAGGACGAGTCATGCGGAAGTTGAAGGAGTTGAACTTAGATGAGAATACGCTGGTCATGTTTCTTTCGGATAACGGGGGATGCGCGGAGGCGATCGGGCGTAATTCCGAAACGGCGCCCGGCGGACCGGATTCCTTTATGGGATACCACCTCCCGTGGGCCAATGCCAGTAATACTCCGTTCCGATTATACAAACACTGGGTGCATGAAGGCGGCATCGCAACGCCGCTGGTCGTGCGATGGCCCGCCGGGATCGATCGGCAGCAGCAGAATACCATCAATCATCAACCGGGGCATATCATAGACCTCATGGCCACGTGCCTGGATGTGTCCGGAGCGGAGTACCCGCAGAATTTTGATGGAAATGCCATACATCCGCTGCAGGGCAAAAGCCTGCGACCCTGTTTCGAAGGGGAGTCACGTGAATCCCACTCCTATTTGTATTGGGAGCACGAAGGCAACCGTGCGATACGTTCAGGAAATTGGAAACTGGTATCCAAGAGTTATGTCAGCTGGAAATTCTTGACGCGCTTTAGTTTTACGCAGCCCCATAAACCCGGGGATCCCGAATGGGAGCTCTATGATCTGGACACCGATCGGACCGAATTAAATGATCTCTCAAAGAAATTTCCGGAAAAGGTAAAGGAGTTGGCGGGACAGTATGAAAAGTGGGCTGCTGAAAACAACGTCCTGCCGTGGCAAGAGTACATGAAGCAGACCGATATTCCGTGGCTTGAGTCGTTGGAGAATATTAAGGGGTGAGTTTATTTCACAAACAGCATTTTGCCGGTTTTCGAGTGGCTATTCGTCTGGATTCGGAAGAGGTAAACGCCGCTGGAAAGGTTCGAGGCGTCGAAGGTGGCTTGGTGAAACCCGGCGGCTTGTCGTTGGTCCACGAGTTTTGTCACTTCTCTGCCGAGGGTGTTGTAGACGGTCAGCTCCACCTGCGTGCTTTTCGGCAGGGTGTATTTAATGGTGGTAGTCGGATTGAAGGGGTTGGGATAATTGCCCTGCAGTTTGAAGTTTTTGGCGATCGGCTCGTCAGGCTGTGAATACGTGGTGGTTTCTCCGAAGGTGAAATAAGCCTGCATGCCGTAATCGGTCATCGCGGCATAGTGTTTGGACTCGTTGTCGACTTGTTCGTAGCGTGCTTCCAGTCCGATACGGGACCCTTCCTCCAGGGTAAGTCCGGCGAGGTCGTTTTTGGCGATTGCCATCTCGATGTTGTAGTCAGATGTATTGGTTTCCATGTTTACGGTGCTGCGCGGCACGATACGTCGCCCGAAATGGTCCTGGTATTCGCTTTGGCCGTCCCAGCTTCCACAATGCCGGTGGCAATTCCCGTCGTCGGAGAGCTGCCAGTCAACATACTCCCGGCTGTGATCTTTGCTTCGGAGTCGGGTAAAGGTGCCGTTCCCCATATTAATAATCATCTGGGTATTTCCCTTGCCGACATAAAAGCCATTGTCATCGAAATCCCATTGAAAGATTGCTTTGCCGGCGGCCTGCAGATCGGCGGCAAAATAGAGGGAGTCCCGGTCGTAGCTTAAGTAGATTTTGGGAGCGAAAGAACCTTCCGGGAATTCGAAGTAGGCGGTGTCGGCTATTTGCGTGCTTTTTGGCCAGTCGGAGAGATCTCCGTCGATGGTCGGTTTGAAGGGGCCGGTGGACAGTTGAGTGCGATCCTTGATTCGGGTGTCAAACGCGTATCGCGGATATACATCGTCCCCGTCTTGAATTCCGTCGCCATCGGTATCGGGATTGTTGGGATCGGACGGGTAGAAGCGGAGGATGCTGTTGGTGGCTTCCTTTTTATCGGGTAAACCATCCCCGTCGGTGTCAGAGGCAGTGGGACTGCTGCCGAACCGTTTTTCATCAAAGGCTACGCGCGAGTCGCGGTCCGGAAATCCGTCGCCGTCACGGTCCGGCGCCTGGTAGATATCTCCCCAGTTGGGTTTCAGGTCCTTGAAGTGATCGAAATCACGGAATAATGCGGCCTCGAACTCAACGAGACTTCCGAATATGGTGGTATAATCATCCGGGTATTGGTTCCCATAGGGATAGACATATTGGTAGGTGTGATCGGCGTGACCAAACGTTTCGAATCCGTTGGTATTAAATATGCCGTCAAACGCATGAGATCCCTCATGTATAAAGAGCTGAATTTGCCAGCTGGCCGTCTCATTTTCAGGGTGCAGATCCCAACCGAAACGCATCCATCGCGGCATGGTCCAGTGAATTTTTGAGAATCCGGTTTCACGGTCAGATCCCGGTAGTATCCCAATAAAGTGCGGGGTGCTGGTCGCCGACCAGTATCCGCTGTTTGAGGCTGCGATGCGATAGATAAAATCGTATTGCTCGTTGGCCACTCCAAATAGGTCCCGCAAATGTCGGGCGGTTGATACAATGGTATCGTTTGGGTCGATACGGGTGTACTCATCCAGAATAAGATAGTCGAACTCGATGTTAAACCTCATTTTTGAATTGCGCCAGATGAACTCTTTAGCAATTTCCAGGTATTCCTTGATCTCATTGACATGCTTCTGCGGAATCGTATAGTCACCTCCATCCTTATCGTTGGAATGCCGGTAAATAACAATAGCAGTTTTCAGATTTGCATAGCTGGTGTAGTCGCCGGAAGATTCGGTTGTGACTTTCAGTACTGTAGAAGATCCCACTTCCCTGTATTCCATGTTTCGGGGCCGGATCTGGTAGTAATAGGTTTGGCCGGGCTCGAGGCGGGTGTCGGTGTAATGCGTGTCGGGACTCGAATAAGCCAGTGGTTCACTGTCGTAGGTAGAGTTTTCGGTGCGCCGGTAGATGTTGTATCCGGCCAGGCGACCCAGGTCAAGTGATACCGAATCCCAGGCCAGCGTGATATTTTTGGTTTTTACATCCACCGCCGTAAGTCCGCTGATATCGTTTTGTACAACAGCGTCTTTGGAGTGTCGGCTGAGCACTCCCTCGTTGTTTTCAGCATATACGATATAACCAAAGTGGGCGTCGGCATCGGTATTGGTGTCGGTAAAAGATTCGGTATCCAGGTTTCCTGCAATTTTCGTGTATTGGTATCGTGTTTTTCCGCCTGATACGGTATCCGTTCTGGAACGGCGGTACACGTGATACGTCAGACCTGCTTCGGCATCCCAGGTCAGGGTCCGTTGATGGTTATTGTTGACCTGCAGAGAAACGTTCACAGGCCGCCGGGGAATGGTTTCCGGCGACAGTTGTATCTGGTCTAGCGGAGCCGGGTCGGACCAAGGTATCGATCCAATTTCTTGTCGGTAAATACCCTGTTCCCGGCCAATCACGTCTGTAAAACGTACCACGGCCGTATCACCGGATTCAAGAGAGGTAAAATTACCGAGCTCGATAGCCGCGTAGTTCGATCCTTCATCAAGATTAATTGTCTTTTGATTAGAATCCCAGAATGGACTTTGGTCCGTCAATATCGTATCCTGATCACTATTCAGGAATACCGTGAAAGAAGAAGCCGTTTCGTGACTTTTAGGCAGGTAGTTACCATTTGAACCGACAACCTTGCGCTGTAGGTGAACTGAGGTATCAGTCTGGGCAAGGACCGGGTTAAATAATAAGGTTATAAGGAGGACCATGGCACTCAAACCATAAATAAGAGATAGGAGCCGGTTAGAAACTTGAGTAATCTTTGGGAACCAGATTCGTACGTGCATGCATTTCGAATTATAATGATCAAGTAGGTATGTAATATCACTGGGAGACGGACAATATTTAATCATAATTTTTGAATAAGTCCAATTGCCATATAACAGGAAGGCAAAAAAGATAATCGGTAAGGGCAAAAGCAATGGATAGGTGAGAGTATGATTACAGAATAAATACGGAGCGGTACCTGTTTGACTTACTAAAAGTTTGATATGAAGTCCAGGATTTGCATCCGGTTATCTTTGCTATGAAGGTCACCGTGACAAATGCCCATGTTTTCCCAAAGGTGGTCCAGTTTTAGTCCGACTACACTTGAAATCAGTACAAAAGCTTTTAGGTATAATCACTACTCCTCAATCGGCCAGGGGCGCACGCCCACGCTGTCGGCCCACTGTTGCCAGGCGGTCTTTAGCTCTTTGACCAGGGCCGGATGTTCCCCGATGATGTTGTTGGTTTCGGTGGGATCCTCGCCGAGATTATAGAGTTCCCAACTCCGGTCGTGTTCGGCCACCAGCTTCCAGTCGCCCTTGCGAATGGCCTTGTTGCTTTCGTGTTCCCAGTAAATGTACTTATGGGGTTTACGGTTTTTGCCCTTAAAAATGGGTAGCAGACTTTTGCCCTGCATCGGCTTGATTTGGTGTCCGTTGAATTCTTCTGGATAGGT
>CAJXOW010000071.1 GCA_913057825.1 uncultured Balneolaceae bacterium
ATTTTCTGGGTAGCAGGCAGTAATAACGGTAATCGTATACAGGGGCGATTAACCGTTCAATGCATTCAACCGAAGAAAAGTATACGAGCAAGGAACCGCCGCCCGGTTTCTCAACGACCTCTATAAATCAGCAGCCCATGGGATATTTGAGGATTTACAAATACTAAAGCATAAGACTTTAACATATGAAAAAGGAAACGATCGCAATTCACAGCGGGATGGAATCGGACGGTACGCATGGAGATGTCGTCCCCCCGATTCACAAAAGCACCATTTTCAAGCACCGAAAAGGGAAAGAGGGGGCAGCCGGTTACAATTATACGCGAGCCGGCAATCCCAATCGCACCCAGTTGGAACAACAGCTGGCTGCGCTGGAAAGCGGTTCGGACGCCGCGGCCTTTTCATCCGGCGTGGCCGCATCGTCGGCCGTGTTTCAAGCCCTGGAGCCCGGTGACCATGTACTGGCCCCGGAAGACGTGTATCACGGCACGCGGGAGTTGTTAAACGAGTTGATGCGTCGATGGGGGTTGGAAATCAATTTCGTGGATATGACCGATGTGGGCGCGGTCGACCGCGCGATGCAAGATAATACGAAGCTGATATGGATAGAGAGTCCCTCAAACCCCATGCTCTATATCACCGATATCGGGTCAGTATGCGAAATGGCGGGCGACGAAACAGAAGTGTGCGTGGATAATACCTGGCCAACCCCCGTGAATCAGCGTCCGCTGGAGTTTGGAGCAGACCTGGTAGTGCATTCTACCACGAAATATTTGGGCGGACACAGTGATGTGCTGGGCGGTGCCGTTATTGCCGCGACCTCGAGTAATCTTTACGAGCGAATCGAAAGTATTCAAAGTATGGCTGGAGCTGTACCCTCACCGTCGAACTGCTGGCTCCTCAGCCGCAGCATACGCACCCTGCCCTATCGAGTGAGGGCGCACAACGAAAATGCCCGGCAGCTGGCAGAATTTCTGGAGGCTCATTCCAAGATAGAGGAAGTGTACTATCCGGGACTGAAATCACATGACAGTTACGAACTGGCCCGACGACAGATGGAGGGACCCGGTGGAATGATTTCGTTCCTGGTAGATGGGACCGAAGAGGAGGCCAAGGAAGTCATCTGGCAAAGTCAACTGATAACGCCCGCTACCAGCCTGGGCGGCGTGGAGTCTACCTGGGAGCACCGGTTGAGCAGCGAGGGAGAAGGATCGCAGACGCCCGGCAATATGATACGTATCAGTGTGGGACTGGAGCATGTGGACGACCTTGCAAGTGATCTGGAGAGGGCTTTAGGGGTTCTCGATTGAAAAAGTGTTAGGGCTCCATGCTCCAAGCTCCACGGGAATACGAGCTGGTATTCATGAGATAAGTATGAGTGATAAATTTCTGGTTTTAATAGGTGGGTTTAGATACACTCTCCATGTATCGGTTTTCACTTAATAGTTATGAATAAGCAGAATTACCGTTATCTGCTCGTATTCCCGTGGAGCCTGGAGCGTGGAGCTCTAACGGATCGTCGCCGACGATCCGTTAGTTGTTTTATTTGCAGATTGTTATTTTTAGCTTATGTTACATAATTGGCGGGTAATATTGACAGGTTCCGGAGCTTGTCGACCGCGAAGAACAGATCCTTTTCACAAAATATTTACAGAGTATAATGTCCAGAGTTGAAGTTGTAATGCCCAAGATGGGTGAATCGGTGATGGAAGGGACCATTACCGAGTGGAATAAAAAAGTTGGAGATGAAGTAGAAGTAGACGAAACACTCCTGGAAATCGCCACCGACAAGGTGGATTCGGAGGTTCCTTGTCCGGATGCCGGCATACTGGTTGAAATACTGGCTGAAGAAGGGGAGACCGTTGAAGTCGGTGAGACGATCGCCGTCATTGAAACGGATAAGGATAAAGCGGATGCATCTGCTTCCAGCCAGAAAGAAGCACCGGCCGAAGAAGAGAGCGGGCCGGAAGAACCCGAGTCGGAGGAGGAACCGGAAGAGGTCCCCGACAAAGAACCTGAAAGCGAACCGGAGCCGGTGGCCGGTGGAACGGAAGAAACCTCACAGGCGGCGACAGCGGAGACGGTTAGCCGCGGAGAGACGCCGCCGCAGCGAAGGGGAAGTGACGGACGTTTTTACTCTCCGCTTGTTCGATCGATAGCCCGCGAAGAGGGGGTTTCCCAGGAAGAACTTGAAAGTATTGAAGGTTCGGGCAAAGGTGGACGCGTTTCGAAGAAAGATATTCTGGACTATATAGAGAAACGAGAAGCCGGGGAAGTTACCTTTGAAGAGGAAACTTCCGAACAAGCTGAATCCGAGGCGGTAACTGACGGACAAGCGGTCCAGGAGGCACGTAAAGAACAGGAGCGGGCCCGGGAGAAGACCGACAAGGAATCGATTTCAGCTGGTGAGCTGGACGTCGAGCGACCCGAGCAGGATGTGGAAGTGATCAAGATGGATCGTATGCGGAAGATGATTGCCGAGCATATGGTTCGATCTCAGCAGACGTCGGCCCACGTTACCACCTTTGCAGAAGCTGATGTGACCGATATGGTAAAATGGCGGGAGGCCAATAAGGAAGACTTCAAGAAGCGAACCGGAGTCAAACTGACCTTTACGCCCCTGTTTTTGGAAGCGGTCATTCAAGGTATCCGGGAATTCCCGCTGATCAATAGCTCGGTTGACGGCGATGAAATCCTGGTGAAAAAAGATATCAACTTTGGTCTGGCCGTAGCCCTGGGACAAGGGGGCGAGGGCGGACTTATTGTTCCGGTCATCAAGAAAGCCCAGGAAAAGAACCTTGAAGGACTCGCCAAAGCGGTCAAGGAGCTTGGTCGTAAAGCTCGCAACAAGAATCTGGATCCGGATGACCTGGTCGGCGGTACCATTACATTGACGAATTACGGCAGTGTGGGGAACCTGATGGGCACGCCCATTATTAATCAGCCGCAGGTAGCCATCATGGGAACCGGTGTGATTCAGAAAAAACCGGTCGTCAAGGAAACCGATCAGGGCGATGTCATTGCCATTCGACACATGATGTATCTGTCGTTAAGCTATGATCATCGCATAATCGATGGCGCGCACGGCGGAGCATTTCTGAACAGGGTCAAAGAGTTAATGGAGAATTTTGATCGCGACCGTACGATCTAATAAATGCCCTTATATTGCTCCGTTTTAATGGTTAAAAACACATCCGGAAAATATGGTTTGTTTTGCTTGTTCAAACGTTGCATGCCTGATCAAAATTAGTCGAAATTAACCAACCCATATACCTTGAAACAACAGGTTGACATAGAAGTCGCGGAGGCGGTTGACGAGATACGTGAAGTGGTGGGATCCTGGAAGAAACAGGGAAAAGCGGTTGGTTTGGTTCCTACTATGGGAGCGTTGCACAGTGGACATCTATCCCTTATTCGCCGGGCAGTGGAGAATGCCGATGAGGTGGTGGTTTCGATCTATGTGAATCCCACCCAGTTTGGGCCCGACGAGGATTACGAGGAATATCCCCGCCAGTTGGAAGATGATATCAAGAAGTGTCGAGAAGAAGGGGTGGGCGCCGTGTTTTGTCCCTCGGACGAGATTATGTATGAGGATCGCGAATATTTGTCGATCCAAATCGATCAACTCAACGAGACGATGTGTGGGGCGAGTCGCGAGGGACATTTTGAAGGCGTGCTGCAGATCGTCAACAAATTATTTAACGTAGTTAAGCCCGATCTGGCTGTTTTTGGTCAAAAGGATATCCAGCAATATATTTTGATTGAGCAGATGGTCCGGGAATTCAAGCATGATATCCGGCTTATTCAGGGGGATATTGTTCGGGCGAACGACGGGCTCGCCGTGAGCAGTCGCAACCGGTATTTATCAGACGAGCAGCGCACCATTGCTCCGGGGTTGTATCGCAGCCTGCGATACCTGAAGCAGCAATTGGGACCCGATGTTGATAATGTATCCCTCATGATCCGGCATCAGCAGGACGAGCTGGAAGCCAAAGGGTTCGAAATTGACTATCTTAATATATTTGATTATAAAACGTTGGAACCTATCGAGCAGATGGAGTCCGATCATACTTATATACTGGCCGGGGCCGTTTATTTAGGTGAGACCCGTTTAATCGATAACATGTTATTGAGAATTTAGAGGATATTTTGTTATGAAATTGACGATGTTCAAATCGAAGTTGCACCAGGTGACAGTGACCGAGGCAAACCTGTTTTATGAAGGCAGTATTACCATCGATGAGGAGTTGCTGGATAAATCAGGCATATTGCCCTATGAGAAAGTGCAGATCGTCAATATCAACAACGGGGAGCGGCTTGAGACCTACACGATACCGGGAGAGAAAGGCAGCCGGGTGTGTTGTTTGAATGGGGCGGCCGCCCGTAAGACGCAGGTTGGCGACCGCATTATTATCATCTCTTATGCTGAAATGACCCCGGAAGAGGCCCGCGATCACACTCCGCATGTAGTGGTTGTGGATGAAAATAACAATCCCAAGAAGGAATTGGACGGTTCTCATCCGAACACGGCGTATGATCTGAAGTCGGGGTTGGAAGCTTGATTTAGCCCCCCCTTTTTAATTATCGTAGATAAATGCTCGTAATTTGACTATTTTTGCCATTTTGGTTCCACACCCCGAGACTCACTCCTTATATTTATGAAGCACCTCAAAGAATTTCGCCGAGGTTTTGATAGCCCGGTGAAAATCCTTCTGCAGGAAATTTTCATTGGGGGAATGTATCTTGCTGCTTTCCAGGCTAAAGCCCATCAGGATCGATTCGGCGTCAAGGATCTTTTTGAATTCGGCGATGATGGGAATAGAACCGCCTTCGCGTTTGAACAGCGGTTCCTTTCCGTAGACATCCTCATAGGCTTCGGCCGCCGCTTTCAGCCCGTAGAAATCCGGGTCAGTCATCGCCGGAAAACCACCGTGATGTTCGGTGACTTCGATCGAGACCGTATCGGGAGCCAGGTTTTCGACATGCTTTCTGAAAAGGTCCGCAATTTCGTTGGGATCCTGATCGGGGACAAGCCGCATGCTCACCTTGGCCCCTGCCTTGGCGGGAAGTACCGTCTTGGCTCCTTCCCCCTGGTAGCCGCTCCACAGGCCGTTGACATCCAGTGAGGGACGGGCGGAGGAACGCTCCAGCGTGGTATATCCCTCTTCTCCGTTTAGGGCCTTAATATCGAGTTCTTTTTTATACTCCTCTTCATCGAAGGGCAGTTTCCGGTAGGCTTCCCGTTCTTCCGGCGTAATATCGCGAACTTTGTCATAAAAACCCGGAATTTGAATTTGTCCGTCGTCATCTCTCAGTTGGGCAATCATTTCACAAAGGACATTGGCGGGATTATCGACCGCTCCACCAAAAACGCCCGAGTGTAAGTCGCGATTGGGTCCGACGAGTTCAAACTCCATATATACCAGCCCCCGCAGTCCGTAAGTAATGGAGGGGGTGTCTTCGGCAAACATGGCCGTATCCGAAACCAGCACCATGTCGGTTTCCAACTTTTCCTTGTGTTCTTTCAGAAACGGGGCGAGATGGGGAGATCCAATCTCTTCCTCGCCTTCAAGGACAAACTTGATATTGACGGGAAATTCGGTTCCCGTTTCCCGAAATGCCTGGAGTGACTTCAGGTGGGTGTACACTTGACCTTTGTCATCGGCCGACCCGCGTGCAAATATACGTCCGTCGCGAATAGTGGGCTCGAACGGAGGGGTTTCCCATTCCTCCAGCGGATCTGGCGGTTGGACGTCGTAGTGTCCATAAACGAGCACCGTAGGCCGATCGGGGTGTGGCATATATTCGGCATAGACGACCGGGTGACCGTCGGTCTGAATTTTTTCGACTTTGTCTAGATCCAGTTCTTCAAGTCGTTCGACCAGGAAGTCGGCCGCCTCCTGGATATCATCCTTGTGATCCGAGCTGGTACTGATGCTGGGAATGCGCAGCAGTTCAAAAAGTTCTTGTTCGAAATCCTGTCCGTGTTCTTCGATGTAGGAAATAATGTCTGACATGGCGAATAGTTACCGCTTTAATAGGTGAAAGAATATGGAAAGGTAATTTTAGGGAAAACAAGCAATAAGTCAAGAACCGGGTGGCGGACGGACTTTTATTCGGAGAACTTTTTTGAAGGTTGATGTCGGTCCGTCCACCATCCGGTTCTTGACGCTCGAAGCAAATAAGCTCGAGGCTGGAGGCTGGAAGCAATGCTCGTATTTAAATTATGGCAATGAAAAAATTCCCCCAATGCGATTGGTATTCAAAAACTGGGAATCATGCCCTTATTACCGGCAAAGCCTCGAGCCTCCAACCTCCAGCCTCGAGCAAAATTATTATGACAGCCAGGCTGTCATAATAATTTTATCTCTTTTCTTTGTATCCAGCCGTTCATTCCGTTGGGGAGGCGGACGTAGTACCACTGGTCGGACGATCGGCTTTTGGTGAGATCCACCGTAAAAGTGTATCCCTCATAGGCTTTGCTGATGGTGGTCCCGTCCGGGCGCGGTTTCTGTTTGACTATCGTCTCTTTGGTCGTCATCACGGCACGCTCGTAACGGTAGTCGACGTAGTTCATATAGAGACTAAGCAGTACCACGATGATACCCAGTCCCGCGAGGATACGCGAGGCGAGTCTTAGAATTCGGCGGAGCCGGGTGAAAAACCAGGTATAAATCGTCCCGCTTACGGCCAGCATCAACAGAATAAGTGCGATTCCGAAGACCCCGGCTGCACCCCAGTGAGCGCTCAGCCAGTCGATGGCACGGTCCCACGGAAGTTTGGGCAGGACGGCCGACTGATTGCTGAATTTGTCGTTTACAAAATTGAGCCCCTCTTGGGCATGTTTGCGGGTAGTGGGATAGTTACGGGCCTTCAATAGATAGTACTTTGCCTTCCCGAGTGAGTCGAGCCGGGTGTAGGTAATTCCCATATTCAGGAAGAGGGGACCCGACACACTATCCGTACGGACGATCGTTTGATACAGTTCAAGCGCCTGTTCATAATAACCCTCCTTCAGCTTTTGGTTGGCGCTGTCGAATCGGGTTTGCACCGTATCCGCATATACGAAATGGGGCTGTCCCCCGCTTAGCAGCAAGAAGACAACTATCGAAATAATTAAACCTGAAAAGTTAAATACCCCTTTCCGGTGTACCGTACGATGGTGATCAGAATTTTTACAAACGTGCATATAAATACTTTCGAAAACTTACAGTTCTTTCTTCAATTGTTTGATTATTTCTTCGGTTCGCTCCACATCCCGCTGAAGATGTCGGTCGTCGGGGTTGGGTGCATACCTGATCGTAGCGCACTTTTCAAGAATTTGCCGAACTTTTTTAATAAGCTGCTCGTCAGATCCGGCCGAAGTCAACTCCCGGATATAGGTGTCATCCGATACACCGGCTTCGGGCAGCCCCAGTTTATCGCCGATGTAGGCGTTGAGCAGGGTATGCAGCTTGCTGTACACTTCTTTGGTCTTCTTATCCCGGCTCAGGCGCTTCACCTCACCAAGGCGCTGCTTGGCTTTGTCCCAGGCTTGCTCCGACCGGGCAAAATTGCGGTCGTTCAGGAGTTTTTCGCGGTAGGAGCGCTGCCAGTATCCCAGGAGAAGCATCAGGAGAGGGAGTCCAAGAGCGGCCCAGAACCACCATTGGTATATCAGAATGGTTTGGGAGGGAGTATCCCATCGGACCAATCCCGAGACGGGCTGAATCGGCAGGTCGCCGGTGCGGGAAGCTGCGATGGTTTCGGCGCTGCGGGTGACCGTTATATCGATCGCCGGCAGATATTTCATTTTATAGTCCTGGGTCCGGGTATTGTAGTAGGCTACTTTTTCCGCCGGAATAGTGAACGTTCCGGTTTTCCGGGGGATGAGAATGTCGGTAAAGGTTTTTTCTCCTTTAATCGCTTTACCGTCGTTGTCGATGTTTGAAGACTGTTGCGGGGCGTAGGTCTCGAAACTGGCCGGTATCTCGTAATCGGGCTTGCTTATCAGGGGAATGTTACCCGTGCCGTTGATGCGGGTGGTTAGCTCCACCGTCTGTCCGACTTCGGCCTCGGTCGTGTTGATGGACCGGTTAACTTCGAATGACCCCACGGCCCCGATGTAGCGGGCATCTTCCAGCGGTGGCAAGGATTTAACCTCAATGTTGATCGGTTCTGTCTTGAGCTCAATACGTTTTTGCCGGGAACCGAAAAAACTGCTGAACGGATCTCGTCCCGACGTGCGAGTTCGAATGGCCAGAGCCACTTTATAGGAGCTGAGCGAAAGATTCCCTGACTTGGTGGGGAAAAGAGCGTATTCAACCAGTTCGGCTTTTTTGTAGCGTACTCCGTCTCGAATAACGGCTTCAGTCTCCGGTCGTCTGGTTTCGAGTCGCTCCTTCCAGAATCCCTCAGCCTTCCAGCCGGGAACCGGTTGATAGGAAGTGACCTGGATATCGTCCCGAAAATAGAGCGCGACGGATGCCAGGATTTGTTCGCCGGGGACCGGGTTGCGGGAGTTGACCTCCATTTCCAGGAAAATGTTTTCATCATTGCTGCCCGAATCGCTTCCGTCGCCAGATATACCCGAACCGCCCGTTCGTTTGTGGACCGTCATGGATAACGGACCCGTCTGACGATTATCGCCATCGACCGCCAGGGAAATGGGGGGAATGACGTGATTCCCGGGTTCCTCGGCGACCATGTAATAAGTATAAGAGTAAGAAACACTGCTTTGGCCGTTTACAAACCGATAGCTGCGAGAGGTGGAGGGCGTATTGCTTACCAGTCGAAATCCCGGCAGTTCGGGAAGGGAGGGGCGAGAAATATTGTTGAAGTCCTTGCCGCTGACCTCCACCTTCAGGGCAACCCGATCGCCCACTTCCACCGTCGATTCAGATACGCTGGCCTGTACTTGGACTTCGGTCTGATTGCCTCCGCCCCCCTGTCCCATTGTTTGAAAAGGGGTCAGCCATCCAAAAGACAGGATTGTAAGTAAGGTAACGAGTGCTCTACCAGTCCTTCTCATTGTTGGATTTATTCGAGGAGGATTGCTGCTTGCGGAATCGTCTTAACAGGCTTTTTTCGTCATTGGATAGCGCCTGCAGGATTTTTTTAGCTTCGGCCTTGCTCATTTTTTGGGGACGAGCTTGCTGTTTCTGTTGCTGTTGGTCGCCCTTCTTCTGCTGGGACTGCTGTTGTTGGGAGTTTTGCGATTGATTCTGTTTCTGCTTTTGATTTTGCGACTGCTTGTTCTGCTGCTGTTGCTGTTTATTCTGATTCTGCTTCTGCTGATTATTCTGTTGATTTTGCTGCTGCTTCTGTTTGTTGTTTTTGTTTTGCTGGTTATTCTGTTGGTTTTTGTTCTGGTTCTGTTTTTTCTGCTGTTGCTTTTGCTGTTGTTTGGCGTATTCGTAGTTGTGTTTGGCTTCCGGGTCCGTCGGATCATACCGCAGGGCTTGCCGGTAATGGTCGGCCGCTTTGCTCCATTTCTTCTGGGAGGCATAGACATTGCCGATATTATATTCGGCCCTCGCATTCATTTCAGGTTTGTCAACCAGCGCTTTGTAGCGTTCATAGGCACTGAGTGCCTCCTTGAACTTCTTTTGTTTTACCAGCGTATTCGCCAGGTTGAACTGTAGTTTGGCGTTTTTGGGCTGATCCCGCAGTGCTTGTCTGTAGAGAGACTCCGCCTTTTCGTAGTTACCCGACTCATACGCCTGGTTCGCCTTACGCGCATCATTGATATCCGCCGATAGCAACGTCAGCGGCAGCAAAAAAATGAATACGTAATGGAATAATGATCTCAATCGCATTTTAACCATAGCAGTTACGTTTGCAGCTGAATTGACGCATTCTTTGAAAAACCGGGCGGTGGTTCCTTGCTCGGAAACTTTTCCTCGTTTATTGGCAGCTAACATTTGATGGCCTTTTTTACTTCTGGAGTTAATACAGCTTCTCAACCAGAAAATTTTAATGCTTCGGAACCGCCGCCCGCTTTTTCAAAGAATGCTATTAATACTGTTTGCAAGTTATGGAGTATAATAAAACGTGAGGCAAAGATCATAAATTGCCATCGAGGATTCTGATGAATGATTTATAATTTATGATGAATAATTCTAGGACGTTAAAAGACTGCAGTGTGGTAATTTGCCCACACCAGTTTTGTTGGGGGTAAATTGTATAACCAGGTTGATTAAATTAACTGTTTTTGCTGGAAAGATGGTGCCATAAATGCCGTTGGGCGGGCGGCTCCTTGCTCGGAAACTTTTCTTTTATGGCATCTGGCAACGTGAAATACGTCAAGAACTACTACCTCTTCTCTACCACAACATATGAACAGAAAATTTTAATGCTTCGGATCCGCCCGCCCAACGGCATTTATACCGGCAACACCCGTTACAATTCCTCGGCCGCCGCCAGCGTCTGATCGTCCATCTTCATGTTGGTGAAGATGTTGGAGACGTCGTCGTTGTTGTCGAGTTCATCCATCAATTTCAGGTTGGAAAGAGCCGTTTCGTGGTCGACCTCGACTTCGGTCATCGGGATGCGGACCAGCTTGGCGTTTTTGATATTATATCCCCCATCTTCCAGGTTGGAGCGGACTTCGAAGAGTTCATTTCGTTTTGTATAGACTTCAAAGAACCCGTCTTCATTTTCAATATCCTCCGCCCCGGCGTCGATGGCTTCCAGCATGAAGTCGTCTTCATCAAGTCCCTCCGAGGGAATCTTGATCATCCCCTTTTGTTCAAACAGGTAGTCCACCGATCCGTCGGTCCCCAGGTTTCCGCCGTGTTCATTAAGAATATAGCGGATATCCCCGACCGTTCGGTTGTAATTGTTGGTGGTCACCTCGATAAAGTACGCGATGCCGCCGGGTCCGTAGGCTTCATAGGTCGCGTCCTCATATCGACCTTCGCCCTCATCGAGCTCGCCGGTGCCCTTCTTTATGGCTTTTTCGATGTTGTCTTTGGGGACGTTATCCGACTTGGCATTTTCGATGGCCATGTCGAGCCGCGGATTGTACTCCGGGTCGCCGCCGCCTTCGCGGGCCGCCACGGTGATCTCCCGCATATGCTTGTTGAAGATCTTGTTGCGTTTTTTATCCTGCGCCTTCTTGCGGCGTTTTATATTCGACCATTTCGAATGACCGGCCATGGTGGACTGCTTTGTTTAAGATTATTTGTTGCGAGATTAAAGACCACTGTTAGTTTATAAATAAGTGGTTTTGTTCTTTAGATACAACGGTAAGAATGTCGATTGATTACATTTCGGGAACAATATGTGATTAAGATATTAATTTTGTAATTGGTATATTTTAAGACTGCAAAAAAGTGAAAGCATTATATACTCAACATTTCTCCTTATGCAAATAAAGAAATTTGATTTAGGCAGTGGAGAGCAGGATAAAGAAGATCGGAAGTACTGGCGATCAAAAACTCCAGAAGAAAAGCTGGAAGCGCTGGAAAAAATTCGTAGAGCTGGATCTAAATTAAGAAGAAAGGGAGAACCGGATGGAAATTTCGAAGGACTTCGAAGAGTTTTTCGAATTATTGAACAAAAATAAGAGAGCAACCGACAGGCCCCAGGATAGAATTGATGTAGAAAAGATGAAAGAGAGTTAATTCAAAAAAGGATAACGCCATATCGAAACTTAATTACTTTTTTAGACAAGGAAAATACAACTATCGCGTTAATGTCATAGAATATAATTGAGTTATTCTTGTCGGTATAAATAAAGCACAAGTTCTTATATGAATATTGCGATTGTTTGCTATCCTACTTTTGGCGGAAGTGGTGTGGTGGCCACTGAACTGGCCAAGGGACTGGCACGGAGAGATCATAACGTGCATATGTTGAGCTATTCCCGTCCGGCGCGACTGGAGACGTTTGAGACCAATATCTCCTACCACGAAGTCAACATGATGACCTATCCGCTGTTCGAGTATCCGCCCTACGATCTGGCGCTGGCCAACCAGATGGCGAACATGATCGACTACGAGAACATCGACGTGCTGCATGTCCACTACGCAATTCCCCATGCGACCAGCGCGTATCTTGCCAAGCAAATTATCGGGGAGGAGGCAAAGAGTATTCCTTTGATTACGACATTGCACGGGACCGATATCACCATTGTGGGGAGTGATCCAAGCTACAAGAACGTGGTCGATTTTTCGATCAACCAGAGCGACGGGGTAACGGCGGTTTCGGAATACCTGCGAAATGAAACGTACGAGCGGTTTGACATCAGGAAGGATATCGAGGTCATCCCGAACTTTATCGACCTGGATCGATTCAAGAAATCCAACAAAGAGCACTTCAAGAAGGCGATCTGTCCGAACGACGAAAAAGTGGTCGTCCACGTATCGAACTTCCGCGAGGTCAAGCGGGTTCCCGAAGTGGTGACGATCTTCAAGAAAATACTGGACGGCGGCATCGACGCCAAGTTATTGTTGGTGGGTGACGGCCCCGACCGGCAGAAAGCCGAACAGAAATGCCGGGAATACGGCATCTGCGACAAGGTGCGCTTTTTGGGCAAGCAGGATCAAGTCGAAGAAGTGTTGTCGATCGCCGACCTGTTTTTGATTCCTTCCGGCAACGAAACCTTCGGACTGGCCGCGTTGGAGGCGATGAGCTGCAGCGTCCCCGTAATCAGCTCCGACATCGGCGGGCTGCCCGAGCTCATCAAACACGACGAGACCGGTTATCTCTGCGAGTTGGACGATGTCGAATGCATGGCCGATTACGGCATCAAGATCTTGTCGGACGAAGATGAATTCGAGCGATTATCCAAAAACGCCCGCAAACGCGCCGAGGAGTATGAAATTACGAAAGTGGTTTCGCAGTATGAGGCGTATTATGAGAAGTTGAGGGAGGAATTGAAGGCGAAAGTGTCGTGATTGGTGATTTATAATTAATAATTAATGATTGGTGGTTGCTCGTCTATCAGTTAGAGAGTTAGCCCTGATGTTGCAGAGGTGTTTTAGAGAGTTTATATGATTACCACTCCATCGCTAAAATATGAGGGCTCTATAAAGAACACCTGCATTGCAAAATCATTAATTATTAATCATAAATCACCAATCACCTGCCGAGCCCAAGCGAGATAGCTAGGCTACGACATTATTAACCTCTTCCGCTGCGTCTTTTAGCAGTACGGCTGAGATAACGTTCAGGTCGCTTTCGTCGATCAGTTTTTTGCCTTCCTCGGCGTTGGTTCCCTGCAGTCGGACGATAATGGGCACATCTTCCACTTTGTCGGCGATTTCGGGATCCTTGACCGCTTCGAGCACGCCGTTGGCGACGCGGTCGCAGCGGACGATACCGCCGAAGATGTTGATCAAGATGGCTTCCACGTTCGGGTCATCAAGGATAATACGGAATCCGTTTTTGACGGTATCGACGTTGGCTCCGCCGCCGACATCCAGGAAATTGGCCGGTTCGCCGCCGGAGAGCTTGATCATGTCCATTGTGGCCATGGCGAGTCCGGCGCCATTAACCATGCATCCGACATTTCCGTCGAGTTTAATATAATTCAGGTCGTGTTTGGAAGCTTCGAGCTCCATCGGATCGATTTCCGACTCGTCGCGCATCTTCTCGATATCGGGATGTCGACCGAGAGCGTTATCGTCGAACGACATCTTCGCGTCGAGTGCGTACACCTCTTGATCGGGCGTCAGGATCAGCGGGTTGATTTCGATCAACGAGGCGTCCGTATCCTCAAACGCATCGTAGAGCGACATGATAAATTTTACCGCCTTCTTGAACGCATCCCCCGAAAGTCCCAGGGCAAAAGCGATATGACGCGCCTGGTTGTGCATCAGGTCCATGCCCGGTTCGACCCACTCCTTGACGATCTTTTCCGGCGTTTCCTCGGCGACTTCCTCGATATTCATACCGCCTTCGGTCGAGGCCATCAGGACGTTGCGCTCGCGGGCGCGGTCCATCAGGATCCCGAGATAGAGTTCCTCTTCAATATCGACGCCTTCGGTGACGTAGATCTGGTTGACTTCCTTGCCTTCCTCGCCGGTCTGTTTGGTAACCAAAACATCGCCCAGCAGGTTGGAGGCGGCTTCCTGGACTTCTTCGACCGACTCACACAGGATCACGCCGCTGGCATTGTTTTTCTTCGTACGACCTTTTCCTCGTCCGCCGGCATGAATCTGTGCTTTGACGACAAACAGGTCCGCCCCTTCGCTTTTCATCTCCTTGGCAATTTTGACCGCGTGTTCCGTACTGTCGGCTACTTTACCTTTCGGAACCGCAACGCCGTAATCTTCAAAAATTTCCTTGGCTTGATACTCGTGAATTTTCATAATAAATACTTTTTACTGATGGAATTTAAATCGTGTAAATGTGTTTTGAGATACTGTCAATCGGGTGTTTAGTAAACAAAAGATCATCCTTTCAGGAGTCCATAATTATAAGAAAGAATCAGCAATAGTTGAAGTATTAGATAGAAGGCCGGGAAAGTGGAGTATGGATCGCTTGATACATGGGTTTTAGAAGTTCCCTCTGGTGGTTCCGATTAGTAAATTTGATAATACTCGATATTTGCTTAAGGTTAATATTAACAGGAGTGTGTAGGTGCACGGATCCATTGGACCTTGTTTAGCGTGCTCGAGTCAATGGAAGAATAGATGATCTCATTCAACTTAATATATCCAAAACCGATGAAGTGCAATCGTAATATATACCTATCCTTGCTATTGGCTTTTCTCATTACAGGCCTAATCGTATCCTGTCAACAGAATCAAAATGAGAAACATACTGCTAACACAATTGAGGATGCGGCCGTAAAAGCAACGGCAGATTCCATTGTATTAGAACAAGTATGGGAACTCAACGAGCAAATCCGTCGACCGGAGTCGGCCGTCTATGAACCCGGACAAAACATAGTTTATATTTCCAATATGGTTGGCGGGGCGTCGGACAAAGACGGGGAGGGGTATATTTCCAAAATCACCCCCGAAGGGGAGATGCAAGATCCGCGCTGGGTGGGCGGATTGCATGCCCCGAAAGGTTTGGCTATTCACGGGGATTATCTGTATGCGGCGGATATTGACGCGCTGGTCAAAATCGATCTTGAAACCGGTGAAGTCGCTCAACGCTATCCCGCCGATAAAGCCAAATTCCTGAATGATGTAACTGCCGATACCGCCGGAAACGTGTATGTGTCCGATTCCCGTATCAGTGCCGTATACCGCCTCAAGGGGGATACATTTGATATCTGGCTGCAGGGGGACTCCATACGTTCGCCCAATGGAGTGTATGCCGAGGCCGATCGACTTGTCATTGCCGCCGGCCGCAAAGGCGCCGGCGAGGGACGATTGATGCAGTCGATCGATTACGATAGCCACCAGGTTATGCCCATGGGGAAAGGTGAGCCGATCGGTGAGCTGGATGCCGTCCAACCCAACGGACGCGGGGGATATTTTCTGTCCGACTGGGGCGCCGGTGAAGTGATGAGTTATCATCCCGAGACAGGCGTCCAGATACTGAAAACAATCAGCCAGGGTACGGCCGATCTGGATTATATTGAGGAGCAGGAGTTGGTCGTACTGCCCGTAATGATGTCGGACCGCATTCTGGGATTCAGGGTTGAGTAGGTGGTCGAATGCAGGCAAACTGCTTTTTCACTTGATTCACCGATCAACCCTTCATTATTCGGATAAGTACTTAACAACTTCACCAAGATGGTTAAATGAGGAGATCTTATGTTCATCCAAAAATGCTGATGAAGGCTCTTCCTCATGTCCCGATCGGATATGGAAACACTGCATGCCAAGCTTAACAGCCGGTTCCAGATCCGACCGTTTGTCGCCGGCCATGCAAGATCGGGAAAAATCCAGGTCGAATTCCTGTTGAGCATCCTCAAACATACCGGTATCCGGCTTGCGGTGCGAGGGATTAAACGTTGGCGGATCGGTATCATGTTCCGGGTGGTAAGGCGCCATATACCAGCCGTCGATGTGAGCGTTGTGCCGGTCCAGTTGTTCATTCACCCATCGGTGCAGCTGCCGCACATCCTCGACATCATAACGGCCGCGAGCGATCCCTGACTGATTCGTGACTACGATCACTTTATAGTCATTTTGATTCATCCAGCGAATCGCCTCGATCGCCCCTTTCCGCCAGGTCCATTCCTCGGGTTTATGGACGAAATTGTAGTCAACGTTGAGAGTACCGTCGCGGTCGAGGAAGAAGGTTTTGTGGGGCATGAGTTAATTTTTATAGAGTGAGTTTGTGAATAGGTTTTTAAGTTCATATTATAGAATACAGGGAGAGGTAAAAAGGTGCATGTCTCGGTAAATTGATCAAAGAAGATATGTGTTACATCATTTCTAAAATCTCATCAAGTCCAAAAGATAGCAAGAGTTATTTGGTTCGTAAAAAAGTAATTGACCAAAAGAAATTACTTTCTGGATTCTTTCTTGTATTTAGCTTTTTAAGTTTACCGTTAATGAGTTTTGCGCAACTTGCTGATAGTCCCTGGCCTTCCTATCAAAATAATGCACGAAACACCGGATTAAGTCCATATGCAGGTCCTGAAACCGATAGTTTATTATGGAAATACGGTCTTGGCAGGTCCCCCATACAAGAGGCAGCAGTAATCGGTCCTAATGGTACCGTGTATATAAACAGGGTCACAAAACATTTAATGGCCTTTAATAGAAAAGGATTTCTGAAATGGAAATTTAAAACCGAAGCTCATATTTATACCACCCCTGTAGTTGGTTCTAACGGGACGATTTATATTACACCTAAGACCGGTCCATTACATGCTATAGATTCAGATGGTACGCTTAAATGGAAATATGATTTAGACAGTGGTAATGGCAACGCTTCCCCAACTATTGGTACGAGCGGCACAATTTATGTTGGCCAGGGCAATATTTTTCATGCCATAAATCCAGATGGAAACCTTAAATGGAAGTTCGAAACAAATGGAGATCTCGATAGAAATGCGGCTTTGGGGCCTGATGGAACCGTGTATGTAGTTTCCACTAATGATATTCTCTATGCTCTTAGTCAACAAGGAGATCAAAAATGGAAGTTTCAATTGCCCGACTATCCATCTGCTCCTACAGTTAGTTCCGAAGGAACGGTATATGTTGGAATATTGGGGGGGAGTTCTGACACTTTATATGCAATTAATCCTAAAGGTCGAGTGGGTGACGTCCCTATATTTGTGTAAAAATTGAGAAGGTGTTGCCCAATAGGTAGATTTGGTTAAGTCTAGAAAACCAA
>CAJXOW010000072.1 GCA_913057825.1 uncultured Balneolaceae bacterium
GCCGGCAACATATCCTGCTGTAAACGGCCCTTGCCGATGTATTGATCCATTTTCCACATCTCCTTGATCCATCCATACCCATACTTTAAGGCCCGATCATCAAACAGAGACAAGCAAAGCAAGATTCCGAGCAAATTAAAGAACCCATAATTGCCGGTCAGCCCGATGATAACCATCAATGAACCGATCAATAAACCGGCCCACTGACGAAGCTTGCGGGTCGTGATTATCAGAAATGGCACGGCAATTTCGAGTACCAGCGACAAAAAAGTCAATCCCTTCAAAACCCACCCGGGCAGTTGATGAAAAAACCATCCGAAAACGGTCGGCAGCGGTTGAGTAAAGAAGTGATAAGTCAGGGCGGTAAACCCGCTCCACGTCTGGTCTCCGCTGGCCAGCTTCACCATCCCGGATGCAAATATGAGCTTGAACAGCAGCAGCCGCAGGAGCCATATGCTAATCTTGTTTGGTGCCCTCCGGTTTCCCGCCTTCGGCCGCCATTGCCAGGGAGCCACAAAGATGGCTAGGAAACTGGTCTCGATCAGTAAATTATCCCACTGGTACTGCATAAAAACCTGCCCAGCCACACAGCATGACAAATACAACCCCCATATCAAGAATGAACTCAAGGCGGGAGCTATATTGAAAGTCAACATCAGCGATGCTATCACTCCTGAAGCCGTCATCAAATGTAAAAAGAGATCACTGCTCCCCAACCAGGCAAACGTGGGAAACCTGAAAAATCGCTCGGTTCCCAACTGCTCGGCCACCTGTCCCAAAAACTGTTTGACCGGCAAAATCCCGTCCGACCCGACCAATCCTTCGAGCTGTACCCAGAATGAAATGAATGCAATTAGCGATATTACTCCCAGCCCCCTCAAAAAGAACCACCGCACCCACACATACGTACTTTCCCCTTCAACATCGGACCAAGCCCGCCTCAGTCGCCGTATATAATCATTTATCATAAAAGATTTGCCGGATTACAGTCCCTCATTGTTCTAGTGGCAGATGTACTGTAAAAGTACTTCCCTCCCCTACCGTACTCTCAACCTCAATCGAGCCATTATGACCCTCGACAATTTTTTTCGTAATCGTCAAGCCCAGCCCTGTACTCGTTTCTCCGCCGGTAGCCTCTGCACTGGTGGTTGTAAAAGGTTCAAAGAGCTTGGATTGCTCATCTTCAGGGATCCCCTGCCCCTCATCTTCAACCCCGATTCGAACCTCATCTCCCTTCTTTTGCAGAAAAATCCGTACGTTGCTTCCGGGGTAAGAGTACTTGACCGCATTACTGATTAAATTATTAAAAACCTGCTCCAATTTATGCGCATCAATTTCGATTGCCGGAATATCCTCGCTCACCTTCAAAACAAGATCTATATCTTTTTTTCGGGCTAATCCTTCGTTCATATGGACAATTCTCTCCAACAAGGTTTTTAGATTTGTCTCCTCGATCGATAGGCTCAGCTTCCCGGCTTCAATGCGATTCACCTCCAACAGATCTTCCACCAACTTTAGCATGAATTCACTGGATTCCTGTATCTGCTCTATAAGCTCACGCTGTTCTTCGGTTAACGGATCCCCGTCTTCATCCAGCAGCAAGTCACTCAACGAGAACATAACACTCAATGGATTCCTGAGATCATGTGCAGCCATTCCCAGAAATTCATCTTTGACCTTGTTCAATCGCTCCAATTCCGCATTCTTCTTTTCAATTTTTCGCTGCGCATTGGAGAGGTCGTTATTTAACTGTGTTAACTCTTCATAAAGTTCCTCGGTCTCCAGCTTTTTCTGTTCGAAATCCGACTTGATTCGACGTCGCAGATCATTGATCTGCTCGTTGCTGAGCTTCATTAACTCTTCCATATAGGAGAGAGTGTGCTCGTAACTGGTCGATCCAACGATCAGCACCTTCTCCTCGACTCGTGCCGCCGAAAAGTGAAGGGGTTTAATATCTTCCTGGAGACTCACATTGATCTCCCAGTCAAGTGCCGCTTGATCGTTAAACGCCGTGTCAAGGAAATTACCGGCTTTCGAATGATCACTTTTTGCTACCAAATCATAAAAGGAGTCCACGGCCCCCATTCGACGCTTGATACCCAACTCATCCTTGACGAGTTCCAACAATTTTCCTTCTCCATCACAATAGATGGCAAATCCCGCCGCACTTTGAGTTGTATTATCCACAGTATGTTTAATTAATTCGAAATCTTTTCTTCAGCGATTTTTATCGCTTCCTGAGCATCCAAAGCAAATCCGTCGGCACCGACTTCCTTCCACATGTTTTCCGACATCCGGAACGGATACCCTCCAACCAGGATGGTCAAATCTTCATACTCATCATGTTCTCGTATCTTTGCAATTAATGCTTCAACTCTCGGCACATTGACGGTCATGGTAGCTGACAGGGCCAACAAGTGGGGCTGTTTTTCCTTCATCTCTGTCATCAAATCTTCGGTAGGGACATTAGCACCCATGTAATAGGTATCCCATCCTTCCATCTCGAAAAAATCGGCTACCATGCGGATGCCTATTTCATGCAATTCACTGCCTACACTGGCGGCCATCATGCGGTTGCCTTTTTTCTCCCTTGCAAAAATATAGGGATACAGTTGGGACATGATCATCTGCGTCACAGCCGTCGAAAAATGTTCCTGGGCAACACTGATTTTATTTAGTTGCCAGAGCCTGCCGATTTCATACTGAACGGCCTGGAAAACATGAAGATACAACTCTCTGATGGGCACTTCATCCTCCTCAACGGCGTCCATGATAAGTTTTCGAGCCAGGGCACGATCTGCGTTGATCAAGGCATTGAAATATTCCCGAGCCAAATTTCCCAGTGGTTGATCTTCATTTATGAATGATTCAACCACAGGAGATTGACTCTGCCAGCGTTTTCGCGCTTTCGATAAATGCTCCACCACCCCCTCTGCGCTATCCTGATCCAGGGTATCTTCGATGACTCGCTGAAAAAAGTCCAGCTGATCCGTTAAATACTTTGGCGACAAATTCCTGGATTCCAGAACACTCTTAAGCCAGCTTAGAAATTCTGCATATAAAGAGGTATCGGCATGCTCCAGACTGGTTATAAAGAAGTCGACCATCATCCGGCCAAAATCTTCTTCATCTCCCAAGTTCTGGATGGTACGATATTCCTGCTCAGACTCAACCCCCTCACGCAACTGTTTGTTTATTTGATCAGCCCACTGCCGGCGGACCTCTTCAAACGCTTCTTTTTTTAACTGTTTCATTGGTTGAATCCTTTTCAAGTCAAATTTGAAGATGGATCTTTTTAGCATACTCTTTCAACAAAATGAAACCAAGATAATCATAATGAAATTTTATTCTTACAAGACAGCCACCGATCCATATCGATTTAACTGCTTCTATCAATTCAAAATATGCAACCTCCCCTTATAAACAAATTTTACACCTTTTTTAGAAAAAAATAAGGTTGGATTTCCAACTACAAATCCGCTTCTATGCCAAAATGCACCAATCCATTGCTTAGAGAAACATCCGGAGAAACGGCATATGAAAATTTAAGCCGCCCGATCCCGGTCTGGTAGGAGAATCCCAATCCCCAGGAGTACAACCAGTCGGTCGACTCATTGCGATCTGTCGACTCGGTAATCAGCCTGGGACGCCGGTAATACCCGCTGGCACCGAAAACAAATCCATAGGTAGCCGGGTCTATTAAATACCGGTATTCCAGGTCGCCCCATATCAATCGCGACGCCCTGAACTGGTCTTCACGATACCCGCGCAGCGATTGCGTTCCCCCAAACCGTATTAAATCGCTTTCGGTCATTTGTCTTGCATCCAACAAAAAACCATGGGCCGTTAACGTCAATACTTGTCTCCTGAAGGTGGATATGTAGGGTTGGATCTCAAACTCAAAGATGCGCTGCGATATCCGGTCGTCGATTTGGTCGCTTGCTGAACGTTCATCTGAAATCGTCTTTACCCCCGTTTGCAAGTCGACCCACATCTCGATGCCGCGCGTTGGCGTCAACGGATCATCGACCCGCTGATAATCTATTCCAAGGCCCGCATAGAGTCCTTCGGCATCTAATACATTACTTGCCTGCTGAAGACTTTTATTGCCGACTGAGACTCTTCTGCGGACTTTTCCGTTGATGGTCATATTGCTGGTTAATGCGTAGGAACCGGTGAGCGACAAATCCCGAACCTGGTATGAAGTATCCTGCTGCAGAAAATTAAAATGAATGCCGGCTCCGAAAGGTACGTCCATGATCCAATTCCGCTCAAATCCGACATTCAATTTGGTCACCAGTCGACGTTGCCGCTCAAATCGCAGGCGGGTCGTACTACCGGGCCAGAAAATATTGCGGATCCGCAGTTGCCCGTCCCCTACGATGGTCCCACCGCCAGTGGCTTGCGGATTGTATCCGATTACGAGATCGAATAAGTTGGGATTGCGCTCTTCGAGTGATAACTGCAGGTAATGCTTGTTATCCTGTACAACGATCTGAGGTTCCCCGACGCGACGAAAAAAACCGGTCTGCTGCAACCGTTCCCGGACCGAAGTCAGCAATTCGGGCGTAATCAGCGCCGAATCTTTCACTCTGGCCGCCGTGCGGATATACGCCGGATCTACGTTTTTCAGGCTTGGCAGCAGCAGGCCCTCTACACGCATCTGCGGACCGGGCTCCACCTCTACTATTACCGAGACTTCACATCTTTCAGGATCCCTTTGCAGATCCTCTATCCTGACTCGTACCAGTGGATATCCCTCTTCTTCAAAATAATCAACGATACGATCTATCTCTCGTTCAACGGTTTGATGAGCATAGGGAGTCTTTGGCTGAATATACGACTGAGCATCCGCATCTTGACGCAGCGAGTCCGAGGTCCAATCAAAACTCGAAATACGATAACTGCATCCCCGAGTTATCGCAATATAACCTGCCTTCTCTTGCCCCTCACGGAGGGAGATCGAATCGATGACGGCGGATAAGTATCCCCGACCGTAGTAATATTTTAATATAGTGGATTCCAGCATTCCCTGATTGTTGCGGATACGATTTGAGGCCAGTGAATCCTGCAAAGCCACCGGTATTTTGTGTGGTTTCCCGTCCACTACCCAAGTCCAACGAATAGTACGCTCTTCCGTCTCCTCATTTTGCTGTGCCCCTGATGGGCTGGTCAGAAACGCACCCCAAAAGCAAACTCCTGCAACCAGCACGACCAGGGATTTGTAAAACGTGAGATTCATTCGGGAACCGACTTTACATTGTATTAGTTAGATGCAATACTTTCTTTCAATAAAAGCAACCTTCTGTTAGATTACTAAATAGATTGTCAAACGAGAATTACTGGGGATATTATCTATGAGCTCAATACATCCACCCGAGAAGATTTCAAAGAACGAGGCCCTGGATCTATACCGATCCCTCCTCTTCCCGCGTAGAATTGAGGAAAGATTTCTTCGGCTGCTGCGACAAAACAAGATTGGCAAATGGTTCTCCGGTATCGGACAGGAAGCTATTGCCGTGGGGGTCACCCGCGCTTTGCAAGACGAAGATTTTATCCTGCCCATGCATCGCAATCTCGGCGTGTTCACTACCCGCGATGTGCCGCTTCACCGCTTATTTTGTCAACTGCTTGAAAAAGAAAACGGCTTTACCCGGGGACGTGATCGCACCTTTCACTTTGGTTCCCTGGAACACCGGATCGTGGGTATGATATCCCACCTTGCCGCCACCATGCCGGTCGGAACGGGATTGGCGCTGGCTGCTCAACTTAAAAATTCAAATCATATAGCCGTAAGTTTCTGCGGGGACGGCGCCACCAGTGAGGGGGATTTTCATGAGGCGATTAACCTGGCCGCTGTATGGAACCTGCCTATTATCTTTCTGATTGAAAATAACGGCTACGGTCTTTCCACTCCCATTAAAAAGCAGTATGCCTGCGACCACCTGTCCGATCGTGCCATTGGCTACGGAATTGAAAGTGAAATTATAGACGGTAACAACGTCTTTGAAGTCATAAAAACCTTTTCGGATGCAAGGAATTATGTTCAGAGCGAGGGACCGATTCTTATAGAGGCCAAAACTTTCCGGCAGCGTGGACATGAAGAAGCCTCCGGGACCTGGTATGTGCCGGACGAGCAATTGGAAAAGTGGAAGAACAAGGATCCCATTGTACGTTTTGAAAACTACCTGCTTTCGGAAAATTTCATTTCAACCCAAGATGCTCTCGACAAAATTAAGGAGGAGATCGACCATCAGATAGAGGAACCCCTGAAAAAGGCCCTGAATGCAAAGCCTCCATCGTACCATCGTTCTAGAGAAGAAGGGGATATTTACGCAGCGGTCCAATCTCCTGAATCAAAAAACAACCTCCCAACTGATAACAATAATAACAAGGAAAAAAGATTTATAGAGGGGATCCAAAACGGGCTATACCAGGCATTCAGTGAAGATGAGTCTTTAATTATGATGGGACAGGATATCGCCGACTACGGAGGGGTGTTTAAGGTAACGGAAGGATTTTTGGATGAGTTCGGACCGGAGCGAATTCGGGATACGCCTATTATCGAATCAGGAGCATTGGGTGCGGCCGTGGGACTGGCGCTCGACGGATTCAAACCGGTCGTGGAGATGCAGTTTGCTGATTTTATCACCTGCGGCATGAATCAATTGATCAACAATATTGCCAAAGGCAGGTGGCGATGGATGCCGCCCCTCAATATAACCATTCGCGGTCCACACGGAGCCGGAGTCGGTGCAGGACCGTTTCATTCGGAATCGCCCGAAGGATGGTTCATGCAACACCCGGGATTGAAAATTGTAGTTCCGGCAACGGTACGGGATGCACAAAATCTGACCTACTCTGCCCTGTACGATCCCAATCCGGTCTTGCTTTTGGAACACAAAAAACTGTATCGGAGTCTGAAAGAAAAAACCTCGGATCAATGCTCATTTGAACCGCTTGGCGATGCACGTATTCTCCGGGAGGGCGAGGATGCCACGATCATCACGTATGGACTCGGAGTTCACTGGGCCCTCGATGTTGTTCAGGAGTTTGAGGAAGAATATAACCGAAGCATCCGGATACTCGACCTGCGATGCCTGCAGCCGCTGGATCGGGACGCGATTAGGCAGTGCGTCTCGGACACCCATAGGATACTCCTGCTGCAGGAACCTTCGGAAATAATGGGACCGATGAGTGAAGTATCCAGCCTGATAAGTGAAAACCATTTTGAGCAACTGGACGCCCCCCTCCTGCGTTGTTCCTCGATCAACACCCCGGTACCTGCCGCTTCCGACCTTGAAGAGGGATACCTGGCAAACAACCGACTAGCCGACAAGCTGCGGCAATTGCTTGAATATTAGGCTTTTTTTTAATTAAAGATTTAAAATTTAAGATTTAAGATTGAACGTTTTTACTGGTATTGACGTAAAAGATCGGCGCTAACTAAAAATACCCTATTTACTATATTACGGTTTCTATTCAATAAGACTGGTAACGGCAATCCTTTAACTAAAGGCACACAACGTCAGTAATCTTAAATCTTAAATTTTAAATCTTTAATCGTCCTCTCATGAACAAAAGCAATAAAACCGTTACTGTTCCAAGAAATCAGCGCTCACTCCCCACAAGTCGTTCAATCAAAAACAAGAGGATACCGCTCATATCCAGGGAACTGTATCCTTTGGCCGATATATCCGCATCCAATAATGCCTCAAAGATCCGGGGCATGTCATCCAGGTTGAAATGAGCAGCATCTTTCCAGAGGTTGTTGAAGTAATAGGGATTGATACTCATCTCCTCTCGAATCGTTTTCTTACCCTTCCCGTCTTTTCTCAGCCGTAAAATTTGCCAGATATTGGAGAAAACGCTGTAGAAAAATCCGATCAACTTAAAAAACTCACCCCTGTCAGACTCAATAACCTGCCGCATCTGCTCGGCAATAAACAAGGCTTCCTCAAGATCCCGCTCCATTACGGCATCTTTCAACTCAAAAACCGAATACTCCCGATAGTGTCCGATGACCTTCTTAACATCCTCTGCACTCAATTCCTCCTGGTCCTCACTGTAGGTAACCAGCTTATCGATCTCGGTGGTAAGAAACAATAGGTTGCTCCCTACAAACTGAGACAGGACCTCCGCAGCCATCGGATTTATTTTTCGGTCGTGCCTCGTTTTTATCCACTTGATTATCCAGTCGGGCAGTTCATGGTCCTTAACTTCTTCAAACTCATAATAGCCTACGTGATCTCCTTTTTTCAATCGTTTACCCAATTTCTTTCGGCCGTCGGGTGTTTTTTCCGAAACCAAAAGTAACAGGCAGGATGGGTTCGGTTGCTCCAGGTATCCCACAAACTGGTCCAATGAACCGGGAGCCTCTTCCCCATTGTCATTAGCCGACGACCCATTTCCCAGCGCGTAAAAATCCCGAACAATGACAACCCGCTGGTCGGCCATCATCGGGTAGCTGCGGGCTATATTGAGCACTTGATTAACCGTGGCCTCATTACCGTATATCAGGTCAAAGTTGAAGTCCTTCTGGTCTTCCGGCACCTGCTGTTCAACCGTTTTCTGCAACTGATCAATAAAAAAGCTCTCCGGTCCACACAAAAAATATACGGGCTTGCGGTCGCCCGATTTCAGCTCCCGCAATGCCTCATTGTACAGTTCTATGCTGGATTTACGTGCCAAGCTGGTTTTACGTTAGGTGCTTAATTATGATGAACGTCAAGCTTCAAACAAAATAACAACCTAAAATCTGTTCTGATCTTTCAGCTTCGAGCCTCGAGCCTCGAGCTAAACATTTCGCTCCAATCCATTGGAGCGAAATGTTTATGGATGCAAACGACCCAGCATGCGCGGGAAGGGGATCGTTTCCCGAACGTGATCGAGCCCGCATATCCAGGCGACTGTTCGCTCAAGTCCCAATCCGAAGCCGGAATGCGGCACGGTACCGTGTCTTCGCAGGTCCAGGTACCACTCGAACGCTTCATGCGGCAAATCGTGTTCGTCTAATCGCTTTTTAAGGGTATCCAAATCGTCCTCCCGTTCGCTTCCCCCGATGATCTCGCCGTACCCTTCGGGTGCCAGCATATCAACTGCCAGGGCCAGATCTTCATTTTCCTGGTCCCGTTTCATGTAAAAGGCTTTGATCTCCGCCGGGTAGCGGTGGACCAGTATCGGGGTTTCGTATTTCAGCATCAATATGGTCTCGTCACTGCCGCCGAAATCGGTCCCCCACTCAAAGTTCACGGCCGACTCCTTCCATGAGGGAATATTACGGATATCTTCTTCAACTTCATGCCGCCGCTTGTGAATTTCATTGACTCGCTGATCGATCTGCGCTTTACGCCATTTCTTCGCTTGACCGCGCTCTTTTTTCAATTCCTCTTCCTCTTCATCCAGGTCTTCCAACTCTTGCTTCCGATCTTCCAACATCTGATCAAGCATCTCGGCCGTATCGTCACTTTTAAGTTGACGAACCGCCTCATCATAGCTGATACGGGGAAAGTCCCTGTTCACCATGTTTTCCAGCACCGTAGTATCACGTTCCAAAATTTCGAGCTCATTCTGGCAGCTGTCCAACACTTCCCGGACGATCGATTTTACAAATAGTTCGGCCAGATCCATATTCATATTCAGATCATAAAAAGCCATCTCGGGCTCGATCATCCAGAACTCGGTCAGATGTCGTCGGGTCTTGCTTTTTTCGGCGCGAAACGTCGGTCCGAAGGTGTAAACCTTGCCGTGAGCCATCGCCATCGCTTCGGCATAAAGCTGCCCCGACTGCGTCAGGTAGGCCGATTCTTCAAAGTACTCGGTCTCGAACAATGTTGTAGTCCCCTCGACCGAACTGCCCGTAAAAATCGGAGCGTCGAGCTGCTGGAAACCCTGCGATTGGAAGAAATTGTGAATGGCGTATAAAATGCGATTCCGCACGCGCATGGCGGCCCACTGCCTGCGGCTTCTGAGCCACAGGTGGCGGTTTTCCATTAGAAATTCCACCCCGTGTTCTTTCGGAGTAATGGGATAGTCCTCGGTAACGTTTAATACCTTCAAGTCCGAAACATGCACTTCATAACCGCCGATACTACGATCATCTTTCTTGACTGTGCCGGTCAGCTTCAACGAACTCTCCTGTCGAAGCCGGTCCGCTTCATTCCAGACTTCGTCCGTCACACTGTCTTTGGCGATGATGCATTGGCAGATTCCGGTTCCATCCCGCAATTCCAGGAAATATAGATTCTTGCTGGTCCGGTAATTATAGACCCACCCTTTAAGTTCAACCTCCTTCTCTTCATGCTCGTTCAACTCGTCAACATACACCCAATCTTCAATACGCTGATCCTTAAAACTCGATTCGTCGGCCATAAATACGTTTTTCGGTTGCTGTTTGTTCACATTCGGTCCGTCGGCTTACCGAGTGGCGTAATTTAGGGAGTTGTCAAAAAGTTACCAAGTAGAATCTCCGGATATCAACTAAGCTCCAGCTGCTGCAACCGATCTCGTATCTGCTTGCATCCCGGATTGCCCGGTGCCCCCAGATGGGTCTTTGATCGCAAGTTCTCCACCGGATCCACCGCTTTAAGCTCGTCCAGATTCCCTGCAACTTCCCGGTAGGCATCCCGAAAGCTTTTTCCCTGCTTTACTTTCTCATTGACCGCATCGGCTGCGAACAACTCGGGCGTACAGGCCGCACGCAGGTTGCCTTCTTTTGGTGATATATTTCGAATGAGCAAATGGCCCATTTCAAGCATATCTTTGAGGGCATTTAACCCTTTTATGACCGGCTCTTTGGTGAGCTGCAGATCCCGGTGGTAGCCAGAGGTTAAATTTCGGGTGACGTTTTTCAGCTGACTTAACGCGCCTTCCAATTCGGCGTGGCGTGCCCGTAATATCTCGGCCGTATCCACATTCTTTTTCTGCGGCATAATGGAGGAACCGGTACAGAGCTCCGCAGCCACCTCAAAAAAATCGAATTCCCGCGACGTATACCATACCAGGTCGCCGGCAAACTGGGATAAACTTTCCGATAATGGCAATAACCCGGACAAGAGCTCTGCTTCAAGGCGTCCGCGGGTATGCTGGGCAGTCATAGAACTGATGATAGGTCCGTCAAAGCCCAGCTCGTCTGAGATAAATTCGCGGGGCAGTTCAAAACTGACCCCGTAACCGGCCGCGGTGCCCAGCGGACATCGATTAACGTTGCGATAAATTCCGGGCAAATATTCCAGCGACATCGCAATTCGTTCGGCAAACGACGAGGCCCATAAGCCGACCGACGAAAGCATTGCACGCTGGGTATGTGTATAGCCCGGCATGGGGGAATATTCGTGTGTTTCGGCAAAATCCAGGAAACCCCTTGCCACTTTCATGGCTCTATTCCATATAAGTTCCAACTGGTCTCGCTCATAAAGCCGCAATGCGGTCAATACCTGGTCATTGCGGGATCGACCGGTATGAATTTTCTTGCCGGTTTCTCCCACTTCCCCGATCAGGTAATTTTCGATGGCCGTGTGTCCATCCTCGTCTTCCCGTTTGATCTCGAATTTATCGTCTTCCCAGAGTTCGTTAATCTGATCCAGCGCCTGGACCAGTTCTCCCAGTTCGTCCTCTGAGAGTATTCCGATCCGCTTCAATCCGCGGGCATGCACCTTCGAAGCCCGCACATCATGAGGAATCAGATACTGATCCAGTTCGTAGTCATTTCCGACCGTAAATTCTTCTGCCTTTTTTGCTAGTTCCGGGTCTCTATGATCATCCTTCTTGTCCCACAACTTGGCCATGTTGGTCTCCCTTCGATTTTTTAGTCAGTTGATAGGAAGTTTTCTGTGCTAAATTGTAGAGCTCGATAAATCCGGCCGAAGCATTTTGATTAAAGTCGGCTGATTTGTTAAAGGTGGCTAAATTTTCGTCAAAAAGCGAATAGTCCGACTTCAGAGCCACGACTTCACAATTGCCTTTGTATAACCGGACTTTGACTTCACCGGTGACCTTCTCGTTCTGATCGTCGATATAAGCTCGAATGTGATCCATAACCGGCTCGTAGTACTTCGCCCCGTAACAGAGGTAGGCCCATTTTTGGTCCATCTGATGTTTGAGTTCGTTTTCTTCCCGGGTCGATACCAGTTGTTCCAGGTTTTTGTGCGCCTGGATTAAAATATGCGCCGCCGGATTTTCATAAATGCCGCGCACCTTCAAACCCACGATTCTATCTTCAATCAGATGAAAATATCCAACACCGTGCTTGCCGCCAAGTTCGTTCAGCGACTGAATGATATCGACGAGACTGATCTCATCTCCATTCAGTGATACCGGAACTCCCTCTTCAAATCCAATGGTGACCGTCTCCTCGGTTTCGGGCGCTTTCTGGGGAGTGTTGGACCATTTCAGAATCTTCTCCAGCGGGGGAATTTCTTCGGGGTTTTCGATTTCGCCCCCTTCCCCTGTATTGGCCCACATATTTTCATCGTAGGAATAGGGGGATTCCTTGGTCTGTTCAACCGGGATGTCATGTTTTCGGGCATATTCCAATTCTTCATCCCTTCCCATCGCCCATTCCCGAACCGGGGCTATGATTTTGATATCCGGATTGAGCGTAGTCATATAACTTTCGAACCGAACCTGGTCATTCCCTTTTCCGGTACAGCCATGTGCAATAACTTCGCAATCATACTGCTTAGCCACTTCCACGGCCGCTTTGGATATCATAACCCGCCCCAGTGGACACCCGAGGGCGTAGCCGCCCTGGTAATCGGCGTTGGCTTTAACACTTTCTGCACAAAGCTCGGCAAATTCTTCGCGAGCATCATATACAATAGACTCTTCCGCCCCGAGGCGCAGTGCTTTTTGACTGATCTCTTCCAGATTATCAGCGCGCTGACCCAGATTTATGGCCAGGGCTATAACATCACAATCATAGGCCTCCTGGATCCACTTGAGCATGATGCTTGTATCAAGTCCGCCGGAATAAAGCAGCAGACATTTTTCAAATTCACCTTTGTGTGCTTCGTGTGAAGCGACTTTGTGATATGTTTGTTCCGAGTTGTTCATGATCGTTCGTACGTTTTAGCTAAAATTGAAATTTGAAATTAATAAGTTCCGTCAGCCTGTCAATCTGCGAGCCGGACGGTAGGGCCGCAGTATTAAGTTGTTCAGCAACAAGGCAATTATTGCAAAAATGGTCATGATAACTGACAACCTGGATGTCGATTCCTGACCTGAAAAACTGTCGAGTAAGGAACCGCCGTCCGACCAGTAATAGGCTTTGCCGGGCATGGAAATCGAAGTTTTATTTGATCAAATGGGCAAAAACCCCTTTGGATACGACCATCCTGTTTTTGGCCTGTTCTAAAACCCAGGAGTTTGAATGATCCATCACCTCATCGGTCACCTCAATACCTCGGTGTGCCGGTAAACAGTGCATAAACCCGGCGTTTTTCCGCGCGTGGGTAAAGGCCTCGGCTGTTAACTGGTAGTTTTTGAAATGAGCAATCTTGCTCTCATATTCGGTTTCTTCACCCATTGAAACAAAACTGTCGGTGTAGAAGACATCGGTGTCTTTAAGAGCCTTTTCGGGTTCCGTGGTAGGGGTGAATTTCGCATTGTAACGCCGCGCAAGATCAGCGAAGTAATCGAGCTGCTCTTGCGACCAATAGTATTGTTTGGGACCGGCGAAGCGCACATCGTGACCGAAAAGCAAACAGATTTCGATCAGCGAAAACGCAACATTATTAGCATCACCAATAAAGGTGACGCTTACGTTTTGATCTCTTCCATACTTTTGCTGTATGGTATACAGATCGGCCATCGCCTGCATAGGGTGATGTTTGTCGCACAAGGCGTTGACCAGGGGAATCTCCGAATATTTCGATAGAACCTGCAATGTTTTGTGACTGAATACACGGGCAAAAATCGCATCGCACCACTGGGATACATTTTTAACGGTGTCATGCAGCGATTCCCGGGCGTCTTCTCCGCTGACAGGCTGGGTGTATACGATCTTACCGCTCAGAAATGATTCCGGATCGATATGAATCACGTCACCTCCCAGGTGATTGATGGCCACCTCGGTCCCCACTTTGGTCCGCAGTGACGGCTTTTCAAACGTGAACAGGATATTCTTATGCAATAAATCCTCGCGCTGGCCGCCGTGGAGCTCGGTGCTCAGATCCAACATTTGTTGCAGCTCGTCAGGCTCATAATCGCCTATTTTAAGAAAATGCTTCATAGACATAAATTTCCTTCTTTTTTGGAGTAGTAGTTTCGGTGAGTGACATAAAAAAGCCCGCTGACTGCAGTCCAGTCGAGCGGGCAATGAATTGTAAGACGAGGTACTACAATGACATTGCCCGTGTTAGCACGGGCGGCGGCGATTACGTAGAGAGGATAATATGTCGTTCTTCGTCGTCATTGTAGTCATTAAATGGAAAGAATATCTTCAAATCTGAATCAAAAGGATACAAATACGCAGAATAAAATGCAAGAGCCTCCCTTCTAAAAAAGGGGCGGCGGTTCCTTGCTCGGAAACTTTTCTTCGTTTTGTGGTAATGTACGATTAATTGCCATATACGTGCTAAAAGTTATTACAGCTTTATATCCGGAAAATTTTAATGCTTCGGAACCACCGCCCCTTTTTTAGAAGGGAGATTGCCTTCGATAAACCACAAGCGCATCTATACGTTGACCAGTTGTTCCCCTGCCTTATTTAAAGTCTCTTCCGTTTTGGCAAAACAGAATCTTATGATTTGTTCATCGTGGTTATCGTGGTAAAAGGGTGATACGGGTATAGCGGCCACACCATGGTCAACAATGAGTTTTTCGACGAAATCGATATCGGAAGCATTACTTATCTCTTCAAATGAAACGCATTGAAAATAGGTGCCTTCGCAGGGAAGCAGTTTGAATCTGGAAGCTTTGATAATTTCGCGGAACAAGTCTCTTTTTTCCTGGTAAAAATTGGACAACTCGAGGTAGTGCTGAGATCTTTCCAGGTAGTCGGCAAAAGCATGCTGCATCGGACTCGATACCGCAAACATTCCGTATTGAAATACTTTCCTGAACTCGTTTGTGATCGTTTCGGGTGCCACGAAATATCCCACCTTCCACCCTGTGGCATGGTACGTTTTGCCAAACGAAAAAGCCGCCATTCCACGTTTGCGAAGACGAGGGTATCGGCAAATGCTCTGATGCTCTTCACCATCATACACCATATGATGATAAACCTCATCACTTAAAACAAGCAGGTCATGCCTCTGCGTCAGTTGTTCAAGCTGCTTCATATCTTCATTTCGCCATATCGTCCCACTTGGATTATGAGGGGTGTTGACAATAATGCATCGAGTCCGATCACTGATCTTTTCCTTGACGGCATTCCAGTTAATTCGATATTCGGGCGGACTCAATCGGACCGGTTTCGGCTTGCCTCCATTCAATTGAACACAGGGTGCATACACATCATACGCCGGCTCAAAAAGAATGACCTCATCACCTTTATGGATAAAGGCGTTTATACTCATCTGTATAGCCTGGGTAGCCCCGGCCGTTATAGTTATTTCAGAATCAGGATCGAAACGGGCCCCGTACAATCCCTCAATTTTGTCGCTCAATCCTTCCTTCAACCGCCGAACACCCGGCATCGGTGGATATTGATTCCTGCCTGCCTTCATATGATGCGTTACCCTTTCAATAAGTGCATCAGGAGTTCCAAAATTGGGAAAACCCTGGGAAAGATTAACTGCATCATGCTCTTTTGCCTTTTTTGACATTTGGGCAAAAATCGTATCTCCCACACCGGGTAATTTGCTCTTAAACGGTAAGCTCGATTCAGACATGAAAATGTTTAATTAAATTATTAAAGACTGAAGTATTTTGTTCCGGGGCTGTTAGCATCCGCGGCCGTTTAATATGAAAGGTAATGGTATTCTTACCAAACGTGAAATTTGCCACTCCTCCCTAACTAAAAGATATGATTCGGCCTCACTCATTCAATAGTATGCCTAATTTAAAAAGGTAACGGCAGTTCCCGGGGAGATGGTCGGGCGGTTCCGAAGCATTAAAATTTTCTGGATATTAAGCTGTAATAATATTGATCGCATAAATGGCTATTAATCGTACACTGCCATATAATGAAGAAAAGTTTCCGAGCAAGGAACCGCCCGACCATCTCCCCGGGAACTGCTGCCCAACCAACCTAACAAAACCGTTTCAGGTTGCCCAATTTATTACCATTTGAGCTTGAAACTTATTACGTATTTCATACCTTAAAGCGCTTGCGATTACTAACAAATTCTGAATACCACGCATATTCGGATTAAACATCTTGATTTTTACGAACTGCACAACATTATAACCGTTTATTCTGAATGTCTTCGAAATCCGACGAAGAACTAAAACAAAAAATAGCTTACCAGTTCGACCAGGAAGCCAAAGAACTCGACAACACCGAGTGGCTGGAGGAGGGGAAAACGGCTCGAATTCCGGAATCCCCTTCCGCTCACTATTTTATTGAGCGAAAAATTAACCAGGCAATGGCGATGTATGGCGATGATTATCGCAGATCCAACCGGGCCCTGGAAATCGGCTGCAGCTTTGGACACATGACCTCTCTCCTGGCGGGCAAGTTCGACCAACTCACGGCGGTCGATCTATCTCAAGAAAGCATCAACATCGCTGAAAAACGACTCCGACGATACAACATAAAAAATGTTGATTTTAAAACAGATGATGCGGAGAAACTTTCCAAACTCGAAGACGAAAAATATGACGTAATTTTTTCCTTCTCCACCCTGAGGTATTGTCCCAATCCCGGTGACGCCATGAACGCCATGTTTCGCAAGCTTAAACCGGGAGGTACGGTTGTCCTGGATTTCCCGAATCGTTATTCCCTTCATACCCTGCTGACCTATCTTTTTTATAAACCGCAAACCGTTTACGACAAGCTCTATTCCAAGAATAAAGCGACCCGTCTTTTTTCAGATGCAGGATTCGAAAATATTCAGGCTCGACATTTTATGCTAAGTGCCAAGCAAGTCCCTTCCATTTTTCTTCCAACCTTCAAATTGGCGGATGAACTGCTCGAAATCATGCCTGCTCTCTCCCGATTCCTGGGATATATCATGGTTAAAGGAGACAAACCGAAGTAAAAACCGGTATTCTTTTCATTAAAAAAGCCGGTGAAAAGCATTGCGCTTCTCACCGGCTTATAATTTTTAT
>CAJXOW010000073.1 GCA_913057825.1 uncultured Balneolaceae bacterium
TTTTGAGGCTACGTAAACCTCTAAATTGGCAGGTTGTAATTACGACTTTTCTGTTCAGAAATTTTCCCCACACAGCGGGTGTCATGCGGTGATTTTATGCAGCTGTAATTAATTAATGGTGATCGTTTTAAAAACCACCAGCCGCCCGTCCGCTACCCTATTGACCGGAATTGTTATTTTAGCTATATTATTGACTGAACGATCAGTCAATAGAAAGTTATGGCGCCAAAATCTCCGGAAGACTTTGAAAAGATGCGGGCCGAGAGTCGGTCTAATATCCTGCAAAGTGCATTGAAGCTATTTGCGGAGGAAGGATATGACAATACTTCCATATCGCAGATCGCTCGGGACGCAGGAATTTCCAAGGGGCTGGTGTATAATTACTTCGACAGCAAACAGGAACTGTTGGAGCAAGTGGTACACAAGGGACTCAAGCTGATGCCGGAGATTTTTGAGGCTTCGGACCGAAAAATCGATTCATCCACCTTACCCAATATGTTAGAACGTTTCCGGAAGTCGCTGAAAAACGACCGGCTTTTTTGGAAGTTTTATGCGGAATTACTCCTGCAGTTTCTTCGAAACCGCGAGCTGCTGCAGCAGTTTGACATGCTGTTTAATGAGTTTATTGAGCTGTTCATCGAGTGTATGCGTCAGCAGAATGTAACGAATCCCGAAATCGAGGGACGTAAACTGGCGGCCATGCTGGATGGCGTATCGCTCCACTACATGTTCGACGACGACTACCCGATCGACGATATATTTGATGATATAATCAAAACGTACGTACCTCATGCATCCCATGAATAAATTTTCCATGATGATATTCATTAAACGTCTATTGCTGTTTACCGGATTCCTCGGAATTATTTTCGGGGGATACCCTCCGCAGTCCATTCTCGGCCAGGATGCCAAAGAGATTGTAGAAAAAGCCACCGAGAAAATGCGGGGCGAAACCTCCGAAGCCGAAGTTCAGATGAAGATCATCCGTCCCAACTGGAATCGAACCATTTCGATGAAAACATGGACCAAAGGCACCGAGTATTCGTTGATTCTGATTACCGATCCGGCCCGCGAGGAAGGAACCACTTTTTTGAAACGCGAAAACGAAATCTGGAACTGGGTCCCCCGCATCGGCCGCACGGTCAAACTCCCTCCTTCCATGATGAAACAGTCATGGATGGGATCGGATTTCCGCAACGACGACCTGATCAAGGAATCGTCGATGGTTAAAGATTACACGCACGAGCTGGTCGCCGACACCCTCATGCAGGACCGCGAAACGTATCATATCCAACTCCACCCCAAACCCGACGCCCCGGTGGTGTGGGGACGGGTAGATATCTGGATTACCAAAAAAGAATACCTGCAGCTGCGCGCGGAATTCTACGATGAAGACAACGAACTGATCGATATCATGAAAGGATCCGATATCCGGGAAATGGGCGGACGTGTCATCACCTCCACCCTGGAAATGATCCCGGCCGACAAAAACAACCAAAAAACCGTCTTGGAATATGAATCAATAATCTTCAATGAACCCATATCAATAGACTTTTTCACAGTACAGAATATGAAGAGAATTGAGTAACCCGGATGGGTTACTCAAAGCTGGAGGCTCGAGGCCTTGCTCGTATTATGAATAATAGCCCTATTGATTTTGATTACAAGCTCGATTTAATGTACTAGATCACTAGCCTTAAAACAGGCAAAGCCTCCAGCCTCGAGCTTCGAGCCTCGAGCTTTTATTCACATGCAGCTAAACCAACAACATTTATTAGCATTTATACCGGCAATTACAGATGCTACACCTCAAATTAGCTTGGCGAAACATTTGGCGGAATAAGCGGCGGACGCTGATCACGATTTTTTCGATTTTCGTGGCGGTAGTGCTTTCGGCGCTTAGCAACTCGATGCAGATCGGATCGTACGATCAAATGATCGAGAATGTCGCCGGTCTCTACCTGGGATACGCGCAGGTCCACCAGGACGGGTACTGGGATGATCCGCAGCTCAATAACAGTTTCGGCGACAGCGACTCGCTCCAACAAAAAATCGCATCGGTCGATGAGGTGACGCATGTGGTGCCCCGCATCGAGTCATATGCCCTGGCGGCCGGTCGCGAACAATCGAGGGCGTCGCTGGTGATCGGCATGCACCCGGAGAAGGAGAAGGTGCTGGTCGATCCGCAGCAAAAGCTGGTGAAGGGCGACTATTTTGAGAGTCCGTCGCAGCGGGCCGCGCTGGTTTCGGAGGGACTGGCCGACTACCTGAACCTGTCGGTCGGCGATACGCTGGTGATCCTGGGACAGGGGTTTCGCGGTATGAGCGCGGCGGACAAATATCCGATCACCGGTATCCTGGATATGGGGATGCCGCAGATGAACAAGAACACGGTGTATATCCCCCTGCATACGGCCCAGGAGCTGTTCGGGGCGTACGACCGGCTCACCGCCTATGCGTTGATGGTGGAGGATGCACGGTCGGTCGAGGAAGTGGTAACCACAGTCCGGTCCCGACTGTCGGACGACTACGAAGTGATGAGCTGGCAAACCCTGATGCCGGAGCTGGTACAGGCGATCGAGGCGGACTGGGCCAGCGGGATGATTATGCTGCTGGTGCTCTATATGGTCGTCGGATTCGGTATCTTCGGCACGATCCTGATGATGGTGGCCGAACGCCAGTATGAACTGGGCGTGATGATGGCGATCGGCACGCACAAAGCCACCCTACAGATCATGATGGTCCTCGAGCTGCTGATGATATCGATCATCGGCGTTATCGGCGGCGCCATCGGCAGCCTGCCGTTCATCTGGTATTTTCACCTGAATCCCATTCGCCTCAGCGGAACCGCGGCAGAAGCCGTCGAACAGTTCGGCATCGAACCGATTGTCCCGTTTTCGACCGACCCGCAAGTATTATTCATACAGGCAGCTATTATATTCGGCATCGCAGTAATAATCAGTCTTTATCCAGTCGTCCATATTCAACGACTGCAACCGGTAAAAGCAATGCAAAAATAAGATCGAGATATCAAATAAACTCCCGAGCTCTTTGACAAACGGAAAGGCGTTTCCGAAGCATTAGAATTTTCTGGGTAAAAGCCCTTAACAATGATAGCTGTGAATAAGAAAATAAACCCATCAATGCCAACAGATGAAGAAAAGTCGTCGAGCAAGGAAACGTCTTTCCGTTTGTCAAAGAGCTCGGGAGTGGACAAAACGAGTGATGAAATATGATTTTTAAACTAAGCTGGAAAAACATTTGGCGGAACCCGGTCCGCAGCGGATCGGTTATCGCGGCGGTGCTGCTTGGGACGTGGGCGGCGATATTTCTTTCCGCTTTCTTTTCGGGGATGTACGAGCAGCATATCCGAAATGAGCTCGACAATCACGTGGGACACCTTCAGGTGCATGCGCCGGAATACAACGAAGATGCCCGCACCGCGCATTATATCCCCCGGGATGATTCGGTTGCGCGAATCATCCGGCAATACTCGTTTATTCATTCCGTCAGCAACCGCACCCTAGCCAACGGACTGGCTTCCAGCAGTGCCAACAATTACGGGGTCACGATTATCGGGGTCGATCCCGATGAAGAACGGCAGGTGTCACGCATCCACGAGCAGATTAACACGGGCACTTACCTGGATACCACACGACGCAGTCCGGTGGTCGTCGGGGAGCCATTGGCCGACCGGCTCAAACTGGAGATCGGATCGAAAGTGGTCCTGCAATTCCAGGATGTTTCGAACGAGATTACGGCGGGACTGTTCCGGGTCGTCGGACTCTATTCGACCAGCAACGCCCAATACGACGAGACGCATGTCTTCGTGCACAAAAAGGATCTGTCGCCCTTGCTGGGTCGGTCCGATCTGACCCACGAGATGGTGGCGCGGGTCGACGATTTTCACCGAGCCGACGTCTATGCCGACTCGCTCGACGCGATGCTCGGCGGAGTCGTGGTCGAAAGCTGGCAGGACGTATCCCCCATGCTGCGCTATATCAACAGTTCGCTCGATACGATGATGTTTGTCTTTATGGCGATCATCATCCTGGCGCTGACGCTCGGCATTATCAATACAATGCTGATGGCCGTCCTGGAGCGCACGCATGAACTGGGGATGCTGATGGCGATCGGCATGAACCGCAGCCGCATCTTTACCATGATCCTGGTGGAGACGTTCCTGCTGACCCTCACCGGGGTCCCCCTCGGCATGCTGTTTTCCTGGGGATCGATCAGCTACCTGCAGGACACGGGGGTTGACCTCAGTATTGTGGGCGAGGGACTTCGGGAGTACGGACTGGGAACGCATATATATCCCATTATCGAAACCGATCACTTTCTCTACCTGGCGCTGATGGTGGCCGTGGCCGCCGTACTGGCCGCGATCTATCCAGCCTGGAAAGCGTTGAAGTTGAACCCCGTCGAAGCAATTCGAAAAGTTTAATTTAAATTCACGATACATACTCATTATGGCAGTCATTGAATCCCACGAACTGGTAAAAATATACGACGAAGAAGGCGTCCCCGTCCGCGCTGTCAACGGGGTGGATGTGTCGATCAAACGAGGCGAATTCAGCGCGATTGTAGGTCCCTCGGGATCCGGCAAAACCACGCTGCTCAATATTATCGGCGGACTCGACGAACCCACCTCGGGCACGGTATCGATCGAGGGCACCGACCTCTTCGCACTCGATCAAAACGAGCGCATCGATTTCCGCTTGCACCACATCGGATTCGTGTTCCAGGCCTACAACCTCATCCCCGTGCTCACCGCCATTGAAAACGTCGCTTTTATCCTTCAGATGCAGGGCAAGCCCAACCGGGAGTGCAGGCAGCGTGCGCGGGAGTTGCTCGAATCGGTGGGACTGTCCGACAAAATCGACAAACGTCCCAATGAACTCAGCGGCGGTCAGCAGCAGCGCGTGGCGGTCGCCCGTGCCCTGGCCTCCAAACCCGATTTCGTGCTGGCAGACGAGCCTACCGCCAACCTCGACTCGACCTCCTCGGCCAACCTGCTCGACATGATGGCCGAACTTAACCGCAAAGAGGAGATCACCTTTATCTTCTCCACGCACGACCAACGGGTGATCGACCGGGCCCGTCGCGTAATGACGCTCGAAGACGGAAAAATCGTAAGTGACGAAACCCGCGAACCTGAAACGGCATGATGCGCAATAACCGGTTGCATAGCATATTCGCGATTACCCTAATTCTGGTGCTGGGAGCCATCCCCCTGTCGCTCTCCGCCCAGGATGCTCCCTTCGATCTTGAGGTAGGGGGATACGTCAAGGAGCTGGCCGGCGTGAGTTTCAGCAACGATTTCGGGGAGGCCCGCTTCGACAATATCCTGCAGAACCGGCTGGAATCGACCTGGAGTTTTTCGGAACATATCGAGGGACAGGCAGATGTCCGCAATAGGCTGATCAGCGGCTACCAGGTCCGCCATAACCCTTTCTACGAACAGGCCCTGAACCGGGATCCCGGCTACCTGGACATGAGCTGGACACCGGCCGACGGACGGGAACATATCTGGCATGTGCATATCGATCGGCTGAGCATGACCTACTTTGACGGTCCGTGGGAAGTCAGCTTCGGTCGACAGCGCCTCAACTGGAGTCGCACGTTCGTATGGAGTCCCAATGACCTGTTCAACAACTTCGCCTACCTGGATTTCGACTACGAAGAACGCCCCGGGACCGATGCCGTCTCGGTCCGATACAGCTGGGGATATGCCTCCGGCCTGGAGCTGGCCTATCAGCCGCAGGATTCATTTGAGCAGTCGGTCATCGCCGGCATGCTTCGCGAAAGTGTGGGCAGCTACGACGTGCAGTTCGTCGGCGGCTATTACCGCGACCAGCTGGCGCTGGGCGGCGGATTTTCGGGCTATCTCGGGGATTCCGGGCTCAAGGGGGAAGTGACCTATTTTCATCCGTTGGATAACGGCGATCAGGACGGATCGGTGAGTGCTACGTTGGGGATGGATCACATGCTGCCCTCCTCTATTTATTTGCGCGGAGAGTTTTTATACAACGGGGGATGGAGTCGGTCGAACAGGCCCCTTGCCCAACTTACCCGTCCCCCGCAGGCCAACGACCTCTTCATCGCCCGAACGGCGATGTTCGCCGAGGCCTCCTACCCGGCGCATCCGCTTGTCAACGTCTCTCTGGCGGGTATGACCAGCATCGATCGACCGATCACCGTCATCATGCCCAGCGTCAACGTCTCCCTCACCGAAAACATCGACGGCATGCTCCTGGCCCAACTCTTCAAGGGACGCCTCCTGCGCTCGTCAACCGACACGCCCAACTACCTCTTCGCTCGGGTGCGCTGGTCTTTCTAAAAAGGCTTATTTGCAACAGAGTGGGTCATTGCCGTAAATTAGCGGTTTCGGACAACGATTATTCAAACTTCATTTATCCAACAAATTTATGAAAGTTATTCCTGCTATTGATTTGCTTGACGGACAGGTGGTTCGTCTGCACAAAGGTTCTTATGATGAGGTTACGGTTTACAATGACGATCCGGTGGAACAAGCTCGTTTGTATAAAGAGGCGGGTTTTGATCATATTCACGTAGTGGATTTGAACGGGGCCCGTCAGGGGAAGTTTGTGAATTTGGACTCGGTCTTGTCGATTATCACCGAGCTGGATATCTCGGTACAGATGGGGGGCGGAATTCGTTCGTTTGAGGATGCGCGGAAATTGCTGGATCAAGGGGTCTCGAAAATTGTATGTAGCTCGATGGCGGTCAAAAATGAAGAGGCCTGGTTCAAGGTGCTTGAGAAGTATGCAGAGCGGGCTATTCTCGGGATGGATTTGAAAGAAGGGCAGCTGGCCTATTCCGGCTGGGAAGAGACCAGCGAGGAACCGGTAAACGCATTTCTTGCACGTCAGCTTGAAGAGGGGCTGGGCGAAGTACTCTGCACCGACATTTCCCGCGACGGCACCCTGGAGGGGGTCAACCATGAGCTTTATCAAACCCTCAAAGAGCAGTTCCCCGATTTAAACTTTATCGCTTCGGGTGGGGTCTCCGGCGAAGAAGACCTGAAGAAGCTCGATGCAAGTGATGTATATGCAGTGGTAGTCGGTCGTGCTTATTATGAGGGGAAGTTGTCGTTGGAAGATATGAAAAAGTATAATAAGTAGGTCCTGTCGGACCGCTGGAGGCTCGAAGCTCGAGGCTTTGCTTTTTTAAGGCAAGTAACCTATAACAATAAATCGAGCTTGCAGTTAAAACCTGTAAATTAACTTCGATAATACTAGCAATGCCTCAAGCCTCAAGCTTCCAGCCTCCAGCAATAAATCTCCTGCAGTCCTTCATTTTTTAAAATATTCAATTTGTAATTGCGGCCTCCCGGTCCTCAAACCGGACCAACAGTGCGGGAATCACAATCATATTCAGTAAAGTTGAACTGATTAGTCCTCCCAGGATGACCTGCGCCATCGGTGATTGTATTTCGTTACCCGGCTCGCCGGCGGCTAATGCGAGCGGGATAAGTGCAAGTCCGGCAGTAAGAGCGGTCATCAAAATGGGGTTGAGTCGCTCCATCGCGCCCTGTCGAATGGCCGTCATAAAGGATTTGTTTTCCTCCCACCGCAGGTATTGATAGTGCGAAACCATCAGTATCCCATTGCGGGTGGCAATACCAAATAGCGTAATAAATCCAACCAGGGAAGCGATAGATACGACCCCGCTGGTAAACCATACGATAACAATTCCGCCAATAAGGGCAAACGGAAGGTTGACCATAACCAGCAATGCGGTTTTCAGCGAATTAAACTCCAGGTACAGCAGCAAGTAAATGAGTAAAATCGCGATAACGCTTAACAACGAAATCGTTTGGGTGGCCTCTGCCTGACTTTCAAACTGACCCCCATATTCCACGAAATATCCTTGAGGCAGGTTGATATTGTCGGATATATTAGCACGGATGGCATTCACCGTCCCCCGCAGGTCACGCCCTGCTACATTTGCTGAAACCACGATTTTACGTTGTACATCTTCCCTGCTGATAGTATTCGGGCCGCTGCGCGACTTAATGCTGGCCAACTCAGAAAGGGGTACTACCGTTCCGTCTTCCAGCGTCAGTCGTGCATTGCGAATGGCCTTAATACTGCCTCGATGATCCTCGTCATAACGCACCATCAGATCAAATACCCGATCCCCTTGACTAATCTGCGAGACGGTTTCTCCGCCAAATGCAACATCTATTTTTTCAGACAATTCGCTCATTTTAATTCCGTAACGCGCCAGTGCTCGTCGGTCGGGACGGATCTGAATCTGCGGGATATTTTGTTGCTGCTCCACGGAGAGGTCAACCACTCCCTCAACGCCCTCCATCTGTCCCCGAACCGTTTGGGCCAGGGTTCGCAGTCGATACAAGTCGGGACCGAATATCTTTACGGCAATATTGGCGCGGGTCCCGGAGAGCATGTGATCGATGCGGTGACCGAGTGGCTGACCAATCGTGATATTGGTTCCAGAGACTACGCTTAGGTCAGAGCGAAGCTCTTCCAAGACCTGCTCTTTGGTCTGGTCTCCAGGGATGTTCAAATCGGCATTTATTTCAGAAGCATTGACTCCCTGGGCATGTTCGGAAAGTTCCGCACGACCCGTTCGTCGCGCCGTACCGGTGACCGCCGGATGATCGAGCAGTATTTCTTCTATCCGTTGACCAATTTCATTGGCTTCATTCAGACCGGTGCCTGGAATCGTGACCGCACTGATAACCAGCGTGCCTTCATTGAACTCGGGCAAAAAGGAACTTCCTAAATACGGCACCAGCAGCAGCGTCCCCAAAAATAGCACCAGGGTCCCGCCCAGTACACTTTTATTATAGTGAAGCACACGATCCAACACCTGTTTATAACCGGCTTTTAGTTTCTTGGTAAACCAACTCTCTTCCAATTTGCCCTTCATCGCCTGTCCCGGCAAAAGATAATAGCAAAGAACCGGGGTGACCGTCATGGCGATGACCAGTGAAGCGCCGATAGACACGATATAAGACAATCCCAGCGGTTTCAACATCCGACCCTGGATTCCACTTAAAAAGAAAAGCGGAATAAAGACGATCATGATGATCAGTGTAGCATTGATAATCGAGGTTCGTATCTCCTTGGAGCCTTCAAACACCACCTGCATCGCCGATTTTTGCTCCGACTCCGGTAGCTTGGCATTTTCCCGAAGTCGTCGGAATACATTTTCCACATCAATAATCGCATCATCAACGATCACCCCGATGGCAATGGCCATCCCCCCCAACGTCATGGTATTGATGGTAATATTAAAAAACTCCAGGACAAATACCGATGAAATCAACGCAAGCGGTATGGCAGTCACCGAAATGACGGTCGTTCGAATATTGGCCAAAAACAGAAATAAGATTACGACGACCAGAATAGCCCCATCCCTCAGGGCTTCAATTACATTATCGACAGCAAGATTGATAAAATCCGCCTGCCGGAAAATATGAGTATTAATCGTATAACCTTCGGGAAGATTTTTTTCAATTTGAGCCAGCGTTTCATCGACTCGTTCTGTTAGCCGGAGGGTATTGGTATCCGGCTGTTTTTTGATTGAGATGATCACGGCTTGCTTCCCATTAACCGAGGCGTCGCCTATTTTCTGGGCTGCATCAATTTTTACTTCGGCTACCTCTCCAACGGTCACAGCCTGGTTGTTACGTTGGGTCACCACGGACTGCCTAATATCTTCCAGTGAGTGAACTCGTCCTATGCCACGTATGGTATATTGTTGACTATATTCTTGAAAGAATCCACCGGAGAAATTCTCATTGGACGACTCAACCGCATCCATCACTTGATCCAGGGTTACGTTGTACGCAACCAATTTATCCGGATCCACCCGCACCTGGTATTGCTTTACTCCTCCCCCGATAGGCACCACCTGGGCAACACCGGGAATGGCCAACAAGCGCCGGCGGATCTCCCAGTCGGCTGCGGTACGTATTTCCAGTTCCGAATGCCGATCGCTTTCAACACTCACCAACATTATTTCCCCCATGATAGAGGTAACGGGAGCCATCACCGGCGGAGAAACTTCTTCGGGCAAACGGTTTCCGACCAGCTGTAGTTTTTCATTTACGATTTGACGAGCTTTATATATATCGGTGCCCCATTCAAATTCCACCCACACAATGGAAAACCCTTTTGAAGTCGCCGAGCGTACCCGTCGCACGCCACTTGCACCATTCACAGCAGTTTCAATGGGCAGGGTAACCAGCTGTTCAACCTCCTCTGGGGCCATGCCGTGCGCCTCGGTCATTACAGTCACGGTGGGAGCGGTCAGATCGGGAAACACATCCACCGGCATTTTTATGACCACATAGATTCCGGTGATGAACAAAACCAGCGAACTGACCACCACTACAAGCCGCTTTTTCAGGGATCCTTTGATAATTGCGTCTAACATATCCGTCTTGTCTTGGTAAATTTTAAATAGAATGATGCGTGCTTAATGGGTGTGTCCATGACTTGGCGCTTCGGATGAGAGCGAAGCAAGCTTTACCTGGTATGCATTCTCCGTAACCACGTGCTCTCCCCCCTGGAGTCCGGAGGTAATCTCCACCCATCCGCGATCCTCTATCCCGGTTGTTACCCGCTGTTTTTTAAAAGACTCGCCGGAAACATGGACGTACACATGGTAGTTCCCTTCCTCTTCAACAAGCGCGGACTTCGGAATGGCCAATACCTCCTTTTTTGTATTTGTATTGATATAAACCGTCGCAAACAACCCGAGCGGGAGCCCATTGTTTGGATTGTCGACTTCATAGACCAGCGAGAGCGTCCTGGTCCGGGGATCTATACTGTTAGATCTGCTGATCAATCTTCCATTCAGTTCACTGATCTCATACTGACGTTGATCTCCCTGCACCCGGAAAGCGGCCCGGCCTGCATCGACAATGCTGCTCTGTTGAGCTGCAGGCACATTCGCCTTCAGCCACACCCTGGAAGCATCCACCAATCGGTACAGCGGCTGACCTGCCTCCACCTGCATTCCCGGTTTGACGTACGACTCGACTATAGTGCCCTGAATCGGGGCTTTTAGCGTGAAGCGATACGACGTCGGTGAATCGCCATAAGTGTCGATGCCGGCCGTATCCACCTGGATCACTTCACTGATGGTCTGGTAGCGTGTTAATGTCCGTCGGTACTCGATACGAGCTTTCTGTAGTTCGGTTTTCGGAATCGCTTCTTTTTTATACAATCTCCGGGAACGTTCCAGGTCGGCTTTGGCCAGTTTCAACTCGGACTGCGCGTTTATAAATTGCTGTGCATAATTTTCGCCGCTCCCCGACTGAATTGCGGGATTCAAAACCACCATAGACGCCCCTCTATGCAGTTGCTGTCCGACGACCGGCAAACTTTTATTTTGACTGGAGAGCATTATCCCCGAAAAAGGAGCGGTGACAACGGCCTGGCTATTTTGCGCGGCGGTAATCTCACCGGTAGCTTCAACGGTTTGAGTCAGTGTTCGTCGCCGCACTTCCCGTGTTCCAAAATCAATATCCCACTGCTGCTCTTTTAAAAAAGTAATCAGATCGGGATCCTCCTCAGCCTGGGAGTGGGGCGCCTCACCGGCGGAACGATAGACCGGGAGGTCATTGACCCGTATGGTATCATTCACCATGCCGTAAATTTCGATCGTTAAATCATAGCGGCCAGCCTCTTTAAATGTTATATCCGGACCGTAAATGCCAGCCGTCTGAACCTCGGTTTCCCGGACTGAAATCTCGGCTCCTTCCCCGGATCGAAAGGTAAAGTAAACCTCCGAGCCGGCAATAGGCGCAAAATCGGAAAGCCGGGTCAAGTGAACCGCAAAAGTGGTTTCCCGTCCTGCGATAATTTCCGGATATTCCATAAACAACTCGGTCTCGTCAGTCCACCGTGTCACGGTTCCGCTTCCCTCGCGACGCGTTTTAGTGCTATCAGAAGCCACTGTCCGGGATTGCCGCTGTGGGACTTCTCCCTCTCCGTGCGAATGCTCCCGGGGGGTTTCCCCGGTCTGCTGCTGATGAGTGTGTCCGGTTTCTTCGCCGTGGCTGTGATCATCCCCGGCAGAGCTGCATCCCGCCATCAAAAGGATGGTTGTCACGAATAGGAATAATGGTACACGTTTCATGGTCTTCGAAATTTAAAGGGTTAAAGTAATGCCGCCGAATAGGTCATCAGTGATGATCCTCATGCTCTCCGTCCTCCCCGTGCCTATGTCCGTCACTTCTCAATGTGGAATGGGCACTCCAGCTTTCGAATGATTCGCCGTCCGCATTCAATTCAACCGAGTGAACTTCACCCGCATCAAGCGTGACCGGAGTGGTGGGACCGAGTTTTGTTCCGTTCGACAGCTGAACCCCAACCGAAATCTGTGGCAGAGCTTCTTTAGTGGTGTTTTCTATCTTGCCGCCGAACGTGCTGGACTCGTGGTTATAAGACAGGGTAAGGCGGACTCCTTTTCGGACCTCCTCGTAGGTTTCATCGGGTTCCACCATCCCGTCAGAATGCTTCTTTTCTTGAGTATGCGTATGATCACCCGAGTGAGAATGGTTCGCTTCACTTCCTTCATGTGAATGCTTCGTATCTGGCGTTTTAGAGTTTTCATGGGCATTGTCATGGTATTCTCCAGCTTCATGCTGGTCCTCTGCCGCGACCTCATTATGAGAACGTTGTTCAGTTTCGTGGCTATGGTCATCTCCTTCACCATGACTGTGCCGGGAATCGTCCGTACCGCATCCCGGTATTATTAATCCAGCTGCGATCGTTGTAATAAGAAGTAAGCGTTTCATTATATGTGTTTCGTTTTTAAGATTAAGTTAGTTTGGTTGAGCTTCTGAAATTCGTCCCCCCGTCACCGCATCCAATTCAAAAAGGGCCTGGTTATACTCGGCAATCGTCTCATAGATCATCGTCCGGCTATCAACGTACGCCTGGGTGGCATCAAGCAATTCAACCAGCGAATACCGTCCTTCCCGATAGGCCGCACGAGCTGCTTTCAGCATCGATTTGGCCATGGTCCCCTCTTGCATCGATATCCACTGCTCGAATAACAGTGTCACCCGCTCATAGGCCGTTTCCACCTGGTTGCGCACCGTTTGCTGTTTCAAGGTGAGCTCCGTTTCCCGAGAACGTGTCCGGACCCGGCTCGTTATAATTTCCCCCTGATTCTGATTAAAAAGGGGAAGGCTAACGGCTCCACCGATAACAAATCCCTCGGCTCCATCAGATTGCGATTTATATCCGACATTCAGGTCCAGGTCGGGCAAGCGATCCCTTTTTTCCACCTTGTATTGCAGCCGTGAAGCGTCGACTCTCATCTCCAAAGCAAGCAGGTCGGCCCGATTGTTAAGCGCATATTGGATAAGAGATTGTTTCTGCAAGTTAACCGGTGTTACCGACAAGCTATCGGTAACAGTAAAAGAGGGATCCGCTTTTTGTCCGGCAAACAAATAAGTTGTCAATTGATTGCCGATCTGCCGAAACTTCACCCGCACCTGATCCCGTTGTTTACGATACCGATTGAGCTCCACATTAAATCGCTGCTCCTGCAGACCCGAAAAGGTACCCTCGGCCTTGCGGGCTCTGGCAGCCGAGCGAGCCTTTCGTATGACTTTAAAAGCCCGATTATAGATTTCAAGCTTCTTTGACAGCTGCCAGTAATCCGCATACAAAGACTTAACCTGCCGTATCAACCGACGTCGGTCGTACGTAAATTGAAGATCGGCCGCTTTTTGGGATTTCGAGGCACTTTGACTACGCAAAAAAGGTTGTCCCAGCAACTCGATCGGCTGGGAGACCATATAGGATGTTTCCCGGTAATCTACAGTTCCGGCATTAAGTTGCTCTCGGTTAACACTGAATTCGGGATTCGGATAAGCCTTGTACCGGATCGCTTCACCTCGCTTGCGCATCTGTTCGTAACGAGCCAACTCCTGCTGGAGGCTGTGCTGCTTAAAAAGCTTGACTGCCTGATCTATCGATAAAGACGTTGATTGGGCTTTGACCATTGCTGGAAATAGCATCAACAACAGTGTCCACCGGATATACCTGGCCATGGAAGTTGAATTGTAAGTTCGACTGATATTGTTAAGAGGGGGAAATACCTGCTAAAGGTAGGTCAGCTCACAGGAGGGCCGCGTCGGGAAAAAGAAGAAAGGTGATATAGGTCGGCTACCTGCAGTGGAGGCGGCAGGTCAAAGAAAGCCGGTATTTGTTGAAGACCAGGACGGACCACATCGGCTCCCACATCCAGTGCTATTACCACATTCGACTGTACCTTCGTTCTAAATTGGTACGGGCATGTTACCGTTCCCACTATATCCGTATTACTCACCTCATGTCGGTGGTCTTTTTTCTCCTGATCATCCTCAGCCTGGAACGGCTCGTCTTGACTTTCATGAGCGTGGACATGGGCATGTACATCGAAATGACTGCCGATATGAACATCCAACTCATGGAGATGAGCACCCTGCCCGAAAAGTACGGAGAAAAGGAGTGCTGTTACGATGGACAGTCCGGTAATTCTGACGATATGTAAATTGCTTTTAAACACCTTTTAGGATAGTTAGAAAGGATGATAATATCAAAGAGTCACCAAATTTACTTCCTCTAACCGCTCCTAACGACAGCTCAAATTCCTCTCACTGACAAGGATATACTTATATAGCCGGTATAAAATAAAAACGGCAGTTCGGGGGGATCAACCGAACTGCCGCCAAACGTTTCAGGAGATGAACCGTTTATTTCAGCATAAGGGGAGTGCTGAAGGGATTAGGGGAGGGAAATTGTCGCCAGGGGATGGCGACAAAGATAAAAAATTCTTGGTTCGTTGTGCTGTTTAGCATCAAACAACCAGCTCAATCGAACCACCCTTTCATCAAGTCAAAAGAACTAAGTAATTGTCTTTCTTTATTTCACTGGTAATATAGTGCGGAATGCGCTTTTTAATCAATAGGAGCAAGCATTTCCATAACAATTAATCTTTGCTGAGAACCTCACCTAATCTCGGAACTCAATCTCTATGTTAGCGTTAACATTTTTATCAACACTTAACGCTGCGCCTTATTAATTAATTCAAAAAATTAAAGCTTTCGGTCTCTTTTATCCTTTTTTGGCTTCGAACACAGCGCGAACCGCCATCAACTTTGTGAAAGAACTTCCATTTCTTACCGAACAACTTCATGTCTACGTGTAATCTAAAATTATTTTGCTAATAGTCAAGTAAAAATTATTGGCTAATTTTGAATCATAAGAACCTGTGAATTGCAGGGTTTTCATTTGCTAATTGATAGTTTTTTGAAACCCGGCATTCCATCGGATTATAAAAATTTTTTCTGGTGATAAACGATTGTATATTCATAATCGTTGCCCTTTCACACAGACCAGCCATCCGCATGGCCGGCTAACACTTATTGACAATCGACAGCTTTGTTATCCAATGCTTACTAAACGCATCATTCCCTGTCTCGATATAAAAGACGGTCGAACCGTTAAAGGAGTCAACTTCGAAGGACTCCGGGACGCCGGAGATCCGGTGGAGCTGGCCATTCGCTACTCCGATGAAGGAGCCGACGAACTGGTTTTCCTGGATATTACTGCTACGAAAGAGAAACGTAAAACCCTGGTTCGGCTGGTTAAAGACATTGCCCGTCATATCAATATTCCCTTTACGGTCGGAGGCGGAATCAAGTCGGTCGAGGAGATATCCGACCTGCTGAATGCGGGAGCCGACAAAGTCTCGCTTAACAGCGCCATCGTCAAAGAACCGGACCTGATCACCCGGGCGTCCGATCGATTTGGCTCCCAATGCATCGTTGCGGCGATCGATGCCAAACGTGAAGATGATTCGTGGACGGTTTACATCAAAGGCGGAAGCGAGCCCACCGGCATTGACGCCCTCGAATGGATGCAGGAAGTCGAGCGACGGGGAGCCGGCGAAATACTACTTACCAGCATGGATCGAGACGGAACCAAAAGCGGATTCGACCTGGAACTGCTCCACGAAACCAATCAACGAGTCCGTATACCGGTCATCGCCAGCGGAGGAGCCGGTGATGAATCGCACTGTGTGGATGCGGTGCACAAAGGCAACGCCGACGCCGTACTCGCCGCCAGCATCTTCCACTTCCAGGAGATCGAAATCAAACATTTGAAGCAATCGATGGAGAAGGAAGGGATAGCCGTTAGGATCTGAGAATTCTCAGATCCTAACGGCGCTCGAGGCTCGAAGCTGGAGGTTGGAGGCCTTGACCTTTGTTCGGGACAAGTGGCTTAAATCATTACTTTATTAATTGGTGAACTCTTTTCTTGTTTTGCATTACATTGTTGGACGAGTAATCTATTTAACAATATTTGAGAACTTAATTTATGGCTCAATCGAATTTGGATATCGACATTGACGACATTGACTTTGATAAAGGCGGCGGACTGGTTCCGGCTATTATTCAGGATGCGGACGACCAAAAGGTGCTGATGCTCGGGTATATGAATCGCGAGGCCCTGGAAACCACGCTTGAGAAAGGCCGGATTACTTTTTACAGCCGCAGCAAGCAGCGACTTTGGACCAAGGGGGAAACCTCGGAAAATTACCTGAACCTGGTGAATTTGCAGAAAGATTGTGACGGAGATACGCTGCTGGTGTTGGCTCGACCCGAGGGACCGGCCTGTCACACAGGGGCTGAAACCTGTTTCTTTGAAAAGGATTTCAATACCGGTGCTCCCCTGGGATTTCTGCTGGAACTGCAAAACCTGCTCGAAAACCGGAAGGAAAATCTGCCGGAAGACTCTTATACCAGCTCTCTCTTCAAGAAAGGGACGGACACCATCACCCAAAAAGTCGGCGAAGAGGCTATCGAAACCGTCATTGCTTCTAAAAACGACAGTCGACCAGCATTTCAATACGAATCGGCCGACCTCCTCTTTCACCTAATGATGCTGCTGGT
>CAJXOW010000074.1 GCA_913057825.1 uncultured Balneolaceae bacterium
GGAAGATGACGCGCGACGAGATGAAGATCTTTTTCCACCAGACGCTGGTCACGATGGCCGACACCCTGGAAAATTCAATTGACGACGACCGTATCAGCGGCGACATGCGCGACTTCTGCGACTATTTTGCAGAAAAAATGGAGATCAAAGAAAAATAGTTTTCTTTGATCTCCAGCTCGAAGCTCGAAGCTCGAGGCTGGAGGCCAGCTTCTGCCAGTTTTATCGGCTTTTAGCAGTATTACTAGCTAGAATCAACAAAATAAGTATACCATCAATAATAACATGCTCGAATACGCCTCGAGCCTCGAGCTTCGAGCCTCCAGCTCATATGCTTCCATTTTGTCGGTACAAAATGGAAGCATATGACACCGCACTATTACGTTCGGACTCGTCCCAGATGTCGTACGACAGTTCCTCGCCTTCAAGGTTCGGGAATGCATGTAGAAATGTATAGAGCGGGGTGAATCCGCAGATTCGGTAGGGGTTCTGGTCTTTTTTCATGAGCTTGAACATCCGCTCGCGGTCGGCCTGGAGAGCATAATCCATGAAATTTCGGTCGAAGTTCTTGATCTGCTGGAACATCTGTCGGGCAGGTTGCTCGTCGCCGAATTTCTCGCCCACATGGGAGAGGTCGCCGCTGATTAAAAATAGGGTTTCCTCATCGCCACCGTATTGCTCATATAAATGCTTGCCGAGCTTGTGCAGCCGATCGTTTAGTTCCCCTTCGGGATTGTTGTACAGATCATGGAGGCTGTCGACCAGCAGTGGAACAATTTTGAAGTCGTGATCCCACATATAACGCAGGAAGAGTAAATGCAGTTCGATGCTGTGTTCTATGCGGTGCGCACGGTCCTGGGTGCTGATGCCGAATTCATCGGCGCGATCTTTGAGATCCTGTACGGCTTCTTCGTCCGAGGGGATATCTCCGTGCGGCAGGGTGAAATTTTTGTCTGATAGAATAAACGGTCGCTCTGCGTAAGTCTCAGGATACAATCCGGCATAATGAGAAGTCGCCAGCACGATAATCCGCTTGGGCTCAAGGTTTTTGATCGCACTGAATGAGCGGACATACGAGTCCATCCCCACCCGCGGATCGATATGAGGAGCGTATAAGGCTTTGATGGAAGCTTCTTTATCCGCCTCCCCATTTTGATAATGTTCATGGTTTGAGAAAGCCTCTTCCAGGAACTCCAGCAGTTCATCTTTATCCTCAGGATAGGAGATGCCGCTTGAGGCCGCTTTTCTTTCGTCTTGCGACTCAAATTGCGTTTCGTGTTGTTGGGCGTAGTTTTCGAAATAATCCGAATACAGGAGTCGCTGTTTGTCCAGAAAACGGATATATTCCAGGAACTTATCGGCCGTTACATCTTCACCAAAATGCTCCGAGAGTTCATTAATACTCCGCTGACCATCCAGGACCCTCAGAATCTGTGCAGCTTCCCGTTTGAGGGCAAAGTTGGGCGTGGCATATCCCAGGTTGTCATGAAAATACAAATACTTTTCGCCGTCCTGTTCGACCGGCATAATATCGAGGGTCCCACGCAGCCCGGGAATCGGCTTGTCATATGAATTAAATAGCTGATCTTGCTGATCGCTCATGAATACTGGTTTTCCTGGTTTTCGGTTAATGGGTCAAAACGAATCTAATAAATTTTACTTGAAGCCCAAATCCCACAGAATAAGTAGTTACAATGAATGGCTTTTCCTGTCGTATGACCTCAAATGAAATTAAACTTGAAAAGGGACATTTTATTATGTTAAAGCTAAATGTCTGTCGGAATTTGCTATATATTCTTGGTTCTCTTAACACAGACAGGCTTGATAAGGCGGATAATAATCGAAGTCAGGAGATTTGGTGTAATTTGAGGCAGGCAGCATATTTTATATGTAAGCATAATTAGATTTCCCCTGACAGAAGAAATCAGTAGATATACATGAATTACTTTCAAAAACTTCAGGAAAAACATGGGGATATTGACGCTGACGAGGATCAGCGTAACCGCTGGTATAAAAAGGGATTTTCTGCACTGGGAAGAGAGGATCATACACAAGCCGAAAAGAGTTTCGAAAAACTGGCCGTCGCAAGTCCGTGGCTGCCCGGCGGATTTGAGGGCCTGGCCTATGTGTATTACGAGACGGGACGGTTAAAAGAGTCCGAATGGTTTATGATGAAAGCATTGTCGTTGGCAGAGGGATTACACCGCAAAGGGAAATTGGACGAAAAAATCCTCAAGATGATGAAAGGCAATCTGCAGGCCATGCGGGAAGAGAAAGAACTCTTCCGCTGGTGGGAGAATATAAATAATCGTCGCTGACGATTATTTATAGCTGGAGGCTGGAGGATCGAAGCTCGAGGCCAGCTGCTGCCGGTTTTATCGGTTTTCGGTAGGATAATTAAACTACTTAGCATTAATAAAGTAAATATACCGCCAATATTACAAGCTTGAAGCTCGAGGCGGGTCAATGGGATTCACTGAAAGAAGCTGTTGTTTAAATCACCGCCCCCACGTGTTTCGCCGGAAAATTTTTTGAACCGGAAAATGGTTAAAACAACTGGCGCAGGTGAGATTGTTTTACAAACGTCAATGCTCCCCAGAACCGAGTTAAGTTAAAAGTTTCCGCTGAAACATGTGGGGGCGGTGATCGTAGTGACAAAAAATATAATCCGATTGCCCCGCCTCGAGCTAACAAGTTCGTCCGGGACGAAGTTTTTATTCTCTCATCTCGCGACACTCACACTCAACGCCGTACTCTTCGCATATCGGGTGTTCCGGCGGCTCGCTGATGCGGGCCTTGCAGGCGTTGCGGCCGTGATGGATCATCAGGTGCGAGAGATTCGCCCAGTGTTCGCGAGGGAACAAGGCCATTAAATCCTTTTCGATTTTGTCGGTGTTCTTTTTGTGCTCGGTCAGACCAAAGCGGTTCGACAGCCGACGCACATGGGTGTCCACGACTACACCGACGTTCTTGCCAAATGCATTTCCCAAGACCACATTCGCCGTTTTGCGGGCCACTCCGTGCATCTCTAGCAGCTCATCCATCGTGTCCGGCACCTCACCGTCGTGCTCCTCGACAAGCTTCCGGGCCGTCAGCTGAATCGACTTCGCTTTGTTGCGGTAGAAGCCGGTCGACCGGATCGTTTGCTCCACATCCTCCCGCTCGGCCTCGGCGAGTTTTTCTGGTGTGGGATACAACTCAAACAACTCCTCGGTTACCTCATTCACCCGCTCGTCCGTCGTTTGTGCCGACAAAATCGTGGCTATAAGAAGCTCAAAAGAATTACGGTGATTCAAAGCCGTATTTGCATCCGGATAATGCTCATAGAGCGCATCCAAAATCTGCCGCGCCCATTCGTGCTGTTCGTCCGACTTTTCCGGTAAATCAAACTCATTTTTATTGTCAGTCTCTTTAGCCATGGTATTGAGTAATTATCGTAATCATATAAAATTGATTGATAAAAAAGGTGCCATTAATCAAGCAGTAAACAACAAAAAACCCAAGACCAAAACAAGCAACTATTCGATTGCCGGACCGCGGGCGCTTCCCCGCCGGGCAGGTGTTTGAAAGGCAAGATAGTGACCTAATAGCATTACACGTCCTTCCGGGGGAAATTTTTTTGGACCGGAAAGATGAATACTACAGTCTGCATAGGTTGAATTGTTTTACAACCACTAAAGCCTTCAACAACCGAGTTAAGTTCAAAATTTCCCCCGGAAGGACGTGTAATGCTATAAAAGAAGCTATAACCAAACACCTGCCCGGCGGGGAAGCGCCCGCGGTCCGGCAATCGAGGTGAAACCAATATTTCTCTTGATTAAGATAAGAGACTCTTATATATTAATAAGTGGTAATATAGTAATATGATAATAAGATAAAACGGAGGCTGTAATGAAACGCATTGTGATATTGGGAGCCGGAACAGCCGGGACGATGATGCTGAATAAGCTGCATAAGCGCCTGGACACGAAGGAGTGGGAGTTTACGATTATCGATCAGGACGAGATGCACTACTATCAGCCCGGATTCTTGTTTATCCCGTTCGACATCTACGAGCGCGATGACGTGATTAAGCCCAAAAAATATTTTCTGCCGCCGGATGCGCGACTGAAAATATCCCCTATCGATCATGTGGACCCGGAATCCAAAAAGGTCCACCTGTCAGACGGCGAAGAAGTGCCCTACGATTTTTTGATTATTGCGACGGGGACTGATATCCGTCCCGATGAAATTGAGGGGATGAAGGAAGACCTGTGGAAACGGGATGTCTTCGATTTTTACACGCTCGACGGTGCTGTGAGTCTGTCCGAACGATTGAAAAACTTTAAGGGCGGACGACTGGTGCTCAACATTGCCGAAATGCCGATCAAATGTCCGGTTGCTCCGCTGGAATTTATTTTCCTGGCCGACGACTACTTCAAAAAACGGGGCATCCGCGATAAAGTGGACCTGGAATTTGTCACCCCGCTGTCGGGTGCCTTTACCAAACCGATTGCAGCTAAACACCTGGGTCGTATGATGGAGGATAAGAATATTCATCTGACGACTGATTTCAACATCGGACAAGTGGATAACGACGAGAAAAAGATTGTCTCGTGGGATGAACGCGAAGTGCCCTTCGACTTGCTGGTCACCATTCCCACGAATATGGGGGATGACTATGTGATGCGCAGCGAGATGGGCGATGAGCTGAATTTTATCCCCACGGATCCCCATACCCTCCGACATAAAACCTATGAGGATATCTTTGTGCTCGGAGATGCCACGGACCTGCCGACGTCCAAAGCCGGTTCGGTTGCGCACTTCGAGGCGGAAATCCTGGAGGATAATTTTATCGATGTAGTCGAGGGACGCGAATGCAGTCAGTCGTTCGACGGGCATGCCAACTGCTTTATCGAATCGGGGGGAGGCAAGGGTATTATGATCGATTTCAATTACGATGTCGAACCTCTGCCGGGCAAATATCCCTGGGCAAATGTGGGGCCGTTCTCGCTGCTTAAAGAGACCAAGATGAATCACTATGGCAAGCTGTTTTTTAAGTGGGTGTATTGGAATTTGCTGCTCCCCGGCAGGCAATTACCGCTCGAGTCGCAGATGACCATGAATGGCAAAATTCAGGTCGACAAAGAGGAAGAGCAAAAAGAGCAAGTCATGACATAAGTAATGTTTTCGGATGGATTTCTACAGGATATCAAATGTGCACAGATATCTCATGAAATCCCGAAGAAGGAACTCGAAATGAATTTTAAATCAATAATAACTTAAGAGTAAATAATAACCTATAGGGTGATTAACTATGGATACGCAAACAGAAAAGAAGTTGAATATCGAACGAGATGAAGACGGACACCTGGCCGACTATACCGAGTGGAATGAGGAAGTGGCTGAACAGTTGGCCGAGGAAGAGGGCATAGAGCTGACCGATCGACATTGGGTCGTGATCAACTTTATGCGGGATGATTACGAGGAAAAAAAGGAAGCTCCCTCGATTCGCCGCATCAAAACATACAGTGACGTCGGCACGAAGGAGTTGTATCAGCTGTTCCCGAAAGGACCCGCCAAGAAGGCGTCCAAGATAGCAGGACTTCCGAAACCGAAAGGCTGTATCTGATGATCCGCTCGTTTGTTGGATTTTTCAAAGGAGATTGTCTCCTTTAATGTCGGGAAAGAAGAAAGATCGACAGACTTCCGGATCTCTGATAATAAATAAACGGACTTTTTTCAGTTTTCGATAAGGTGTAGACAGATACACGGAAAAGTCCGCTGTCATAGAAATATTTTAGCAATAAAGCATTAATAACTGGAGGTATAATCATGAGTGCTCAAACCAAACCACAAACCGGTGTTGAACCGGAAATGCATGAAAATGGTCACCAGCCCATCAAAAAGGTGTCGGTCATCATTTCCAAGGGATCCCTGGAAGAGGTGTATCCGGGATTGATTATGGCTAACGGCGCCCGCATGGAGGGTATGGAAGCCAACCTGTTCTTTACGTTTTTCGGACTGGAGGCGATCATCGACAAAACCATGGACGACATGAAAGTGTCGACCGTCGGAAATCCGGCGATGCATATCCCGTCACTGATTGGTATCATGCCGGGAATGTCGGCTTTCGCCACGAAAAAAATGAAAAAGGACATGGAAGAGCTGGACATCCCGCCGGTTCGCGAATTCCTGGAAATGATCCACGATTCCGGCGCCGGCATCTACGCATGTCGTGCTACGGTCGATATGTTCGGCCTGACCGAGGATGATTTCTGTGAATACGTCGATGAGGTCCTCACGGTCGGCGAATTCTACGAAAAATCAGCCGGCTCCCAGATCATCTTTACGTAAGTGAGGGGTACCCGCGGACACATGCTCTGCCGAAAAATTTTGAACTTAAATCGTTTTTCGGGGCATTGTACATTCGTAAAACAGTTCCACCGGGGTAGGCTGTAGTGTTCAGCTTTCCGGTTCAAAAAAATTTTTCGGCGGAGCATGTGTCCGCGGGATTATTCATCTTTTTGTCTGCTGATCTGGGAGGCCTTTCGGACTTACCGTTGTTGCGAAACTGAAGGATTCCAGACTCCGAGGAAAGTAAATAGGGTTCGTCCTGTGAGTGGAAATCGGTAAGCGACGGGTAATACATAGGAAGGCAGCAGACGTGAAAAGCACCCCGACACGCCCCTGCGGGGGAAATTTACTTGAACCGGAAAGCTGAACACTACAGCCTACGCCAGTGGAATTGTTATACAATTATGAAAGACCCCAAGAAACGAGAGCAATTCAAAATTCAAAATTACTCCGTTTGCCCTAAAAACTCAGAAGTAGACATTGCTGGAATATTGGACTGATCAAAGTCTCTACTGTTTCTGGTGATAATTGTCTGACAACCGGCTTCGAGAGCCGCCTGGTAGTGGATAGCATCCTCAAAATCATCCCAGTTTAAACGGATGGCTTTGTCAATGGTATCTTGTGATATCGGTGTAACCCGGTAAGCTTTCCTTAGGGTTGAAAGAGCTTCATACGACCTGTCTTTGCCAATCTTTTTGTTGAGGATAAAGAAAAGCGTATCGAAGGTATGGGCAGCAATAAAGCCCGTAAATTTATCATTTTCAGCGTGTTCCATAAGTTTGAGGGCAGAAGTGGCAAAGGGTTTGCGACCCAGGATGGCATCTAAACAAATATTCGTATCAACCAGGATTTTAGTCTTCCCCATATTTATCCTTCAGTGCCTCTTCTTTAAGTTTATCGTAGTCGGGCGCAATTTCTCTCTCTGAATCGGGTATAAGCTGCGTCAACTCATATGCTGCACTGCCCGGGGTGGGAGTATATTCATCAGGATCTTCTTGGTCGGCAACGAGTTCTTCAAATAAGCGAGATACACTCATCCCCTTCTGACGAGCAAGTTTTTTTGCTCGTTCTTTAATTTCTTCTCTAATTGACAGATTTAGGGTCTTTTTGCTCATAGTATTGACATATGACTGCGTATAAGTAATATAATCTATGCGCATAATAAACGAAAGAAATATTTATAGTGGTCTTTGAAAAACCGGACGGCGGTTCCTCGTTCGAAAGTTTTTCTCTTTTTGAGTTTGTTTAGATATCTGCAGGCCATGATAAATGTCTATCAACTTTCATATATTTTTCATCTATTTACCGAAAAACTTAATACTTCGGAATCGCCGTCCGGTTTTTCAAAGCTTTCTTATATATTTGAAATTAAAGTCCTTTTCCAGTTTTAAATTATTTATCATAAATCAATAAAGTTGAAGATTCCAGAGCCTGACATTACCACCGACCGCCTCCAAATCCGGAGATTGGAATTAACTGACACCCGGGCGATTTATGATATCTTCTCGGACAAAGAAGTAACGCGTTTCTGGAGTTCGGAGGTGTTTACCGAGCTGGAGCAGGCCCGGGAGTTTATTCGTCAAACACACGAAGGATTTGAAGATCTGCGCCTGCTGGAGTGGGGTATCGAGTTGAAGGAAGGCGGAAAGCTGATTGGCACCTGTGCCTATTCATCCTGGCACCGGAAACACCGACGCGCCGAAATCGGAGCCGCCATCCACCGCGACTACTGGAATAAAGGCATTATGACTGAACTTATGCCGCCCTTTTTGGAATACGGTTTCAACAACCTCAACCTCCACCGCATCGAAGCCGACGTGGATCCCGAAAACAAACCGGCCATCCACCTCCTGGAAAAATTTGGTTTTCAGCGAGAGGGAAGACTCCGCGAACGGTTCTTATTCGACGGAAAATACCAGGACTCCGTAATTTATAGCCTGCTCGAGGATGAGGTGAAATTTTGAATGGAACGTGAATTGTTGGCTAGAGGGAGCAAAACTGGAGTGTTCAAAAATTAACGGTAAGCCCATCTCTAAAAAATTAATACCAGCTACGCTCCCATATACCACTAATGGTCGAAAGCAATTCAAAATTCTTAATTCAAAATTCAAAATTACTCCGTTTGCCCAGTTGATTATTAATGAAAAAGAGTGTAAACTCTTAATAATAAGAGCGTATTGAACGGTAGCCTGCAAAAAAAGGGCGATGCGGACTTGACCGGTAATTTTAATGTGCGTGAGGCAAGAGGGGTTCCAAGCCACGATTCTTGACCAGAGAGGTCAGAGAGACGATTAAAATTGCTTTCCTTACTAAATCAGAATACTTCTTAACCTGTTATCTCGAATTGGGTGCCGGGCACCGGGCGAAGCGACTCCCGTGATGTACTCAGAGTCAAGCGTTATCCAGGCAGTGCACCGGGCGAAAAACAGAGAAAGCTAAATTCGGGAACAAAGCTTACGGCTGACAGGTGAAATGAGAGCATCCAAATGAATTTACTTATAAAATCAGGACTTGTACTTTTTCTATATATAGCTCTTATAGCACCCCTTCATGCGCAGGATTTCAGCCAGCCCAATTACTTCGTGGATACATTACGATTTAACGGAATCCATGAGCGCGTCTGGGCGGATCTGGATGGCGACCAGGATCTGGATCTGTTAGTGGCTGCACATAAGAAAACATACGCTCAAAATCAGCAGCTATATTGGGTAGAAAACGACAACCTGGCGTTCAATAATCAAAGAGCAATCAACATTGAAGGGGTGGGCACCATTCATATTGAGTCAGCCGATATAAATGGAGACGGAGATTATGATATTGTTTATGGATCCACCGATGACGATCGTATAGCGTGGCTGCCGAATGATGGGCAAGGAGGATTCGGACAGGAGATCGTCATTAACAATCCCGACACCGACAGTGACAAGTATAATGATTCCAACGGGGATGCGGACTATGTCTCCTCATTGCAAGTGGGAGATATCGACCGCGACGGCGACCAGGATATCATGTTTGGCAGTCGCAACAAGTTGGGTTGGTATCTGAACGAAGGGGATGGTTCATTCAGCGAGCAATACTATCTGGAACAGGATTTAGATCCCAAATCTGCCCGTTTGGTCAACATTCGCGGGGATTCCAGCCTGGATATTGCGATGGCAGGACAAGTGTATGAGTATCAAGCCTCCCACGGCTATTTAGATCCTGTATCTATTCCTTCAAGTATGTATGGCAAGAATGCCTATGTTGACTTCGACGGCGACGGGTTTGTCGATATCTTAACAAAAGTACGAGTAGATTTCGAGTATGTAAAAGTACTCTACAAAAATGAAGGGGATTCCAGCTTTGCGGACAGCACGTCGCTGGATTTTGGCAAATATGCCCACGAACGCCCTGAACAGTACGGCGATATTGATGGGGATGGTGATATTGATCTCTACGGATTTAATACCGTGTATGATGAGTGGATGTGGTATGAAAATGTGGACAACTATCAGTTTGAGCGTCATCGCCTGCCGCAACCAGGTCTTGATACTACCTATGAAAATGTAAGTGCATCTATAAAAACCAACCTCGTATATTCTTCAAATATTCACCAAATTGGATATTATACATTCGACGAAGATTCAGCTCTGGTTCCCGTAGGCTTGATTCCAAACCCGAACTATTGGGGCCCGTCTGATGTTGCCACCTCAGACTTTAATCAGGACGGCATCGAGGATGTGGTCATTAGTTTTAATTGTCCGAACGATCTGACCCTGCATTTGAGTCAGTCGGATGGCACGTTTTCTACGAAAGAGCTATTCTCCTACAGAGACAAAAAGGTTCAAACGTGTGCATCGGAGGTGAAAGTCGGAGACGTGGATGGGGACGGAGATATGGATCTGCTTTTGCTGGCCGATCATGCCTACAAGTGGTTTATCCATGAAGGAAACGGCGTGTTCAATCAATCGTTTGTATTTCATAATCCTGACTCTCGTGAGAATGGATGGGTAGATGATGCCAATGGGGATGGATATGCAGATGTAGTAACCTTGAGTTGGCAGAAAGATGAAATCGCCTGGTATGAGAACAACAAACACCAAAGTTTTCAGCGTCATAGTATTAAGGAATTTTCGCATAATGCGATATGGGATGGCCTGGTTATGGCAGATCTGAACGGGGATGGTGATCGGGATCTTGTTTATATAAATGAGGCGCAAACAAAAGAGAAAATGATCTATAGGGAGAATACAGGAACGGGAGAATATTTTGGGTCAAGAACCATCCTGTTGGAAGGCGTAAACCTGAGCAATCTGTATGCAGCCGATGTCGATTCGGATTCCGATGTGGATCTAGTGTATGCAATAAGTACTGGAATGGATCCTATTGATCGACGTACCATGTGGCTGGAAAATAAAGGGGATGGTTTTGCCAGCAAGGGGAAACGGTTAATAGACCAACATCAGCATCTTGTCATGGGAGATCTGGACTTGGATGGTGATCAGGATGTGGTTACGATGATGGAAACTCGAGGTCCTATGAATAACTCCGTTTATAAGTTGTTTTGGATTGAAAATGAGGGCGGGTTACAGTTTGGGACACCGATAATTATTGCAGGATATTCAGGTTATGTGAGTAAATTTCATTTGACTCAACTGACTGATGACAGACAACCTGACTTACTTGTGATGGGTGAGCCTTTATATAAAAATAACATTGTTTGGCTGAAGAATAATATCCCCCAGAAAACGACGGCCATAAAAAAGAATGGCAATTTACCTCAATCGTTTACCCTGCAGCAAAATTATCCCAACCCTTTTAATCCCACGACCACTATCAGCTACGCTCTTCCCAAGCGGTCAAAAGTGGATATCAGCCTGTATAACACGCTGGGTCAGAGGGTAGCAACCCTCTTGGATAAAAATATGAATGCAGGCTCCCATACAATTCAGTTTAAGGGCGATGGATTGACCAGCGGCGTCTACATCTACCGGCTACAAGCGGATGGATTTACTGCAACTAAGAAAATGCTGCTCGTGAAATAATCTGATAAGATGCCTATTCATGGAATGAAAATTAAAACGGGTCTGCTACTTTTATTTATAATCGCATCAAGTGGCTGTGGGGACCCTATAGAAAGATTTGATACCCTGCATTGTGGTCCATCGAGTACATATCAGAAATTTAGATTTTATTCGGTGAACACGAATGGGGAAAACCTAAGGACACTTCAACCTGAATGGGTTTCTCACTCAAAGAATAGTGATCTTAAAATATATGACCTCGATGCCTCTAAAGATATACTTTATTACACCTCTGCAGGTGATCGTCTCAATGCGCCTGTCAATATCGTACAACTGAACTATAAAGATGGTATTGTCGAAGATGAAATCCAATTAGATCTAGATTATGAATGGGCTAAAAATTTCAAACTATCTCCGAATGGTCAGTGGTTTGCATTTCAAGCTTATGTTGAGGGTAAATGGCAAGTAAGGCTCATAAATATTCAAAATCAATATGTACGTACTATACCTCAGGATAGTTCCTTAAGTAACACTATCCCCCGTTGGCTGTCGAATCAAAAATTAATATATGACTCGGACAGTACCGCTTGGAATAGTAGTACTTCTTCGGCTATGGGGCTGCATCTTGCTAACTTGAAAGATTCCACCTTTAAAAGGTTCACGCCTAAATTACTGCTGGACAGCTATGATATTGATAGAAGTACCAAGAATATTGTAATAGGTGGACAAAAGGAGGAGGAAGACGGAGGTTTGGAAGAGGTAGTTTATCGTAGCTCGATTGGAGGGAACAAAGCAGAAGTTATAGCCAGCGGTAACTCTCCCCAATTTGTTGATTCCAAAAACATAATCTATTACACCTCCAAAGGTATTAATAGGTCGAACTTGGAGGGGGATTCGGAAGTTATTTATACAGGAGATTTTAATAAAGCTGCCATTTCACCTGACGGAAATACCATTGGTTTTATAAAGACCGACGGTTTGTACAAAGTTGATATAGCTACAAAAGAGAGAGTAAAAATACTCAGTCCAGATATATTTTTGCCTGAAGAAGAAGGAAATTGGTCATCCATTGAAGTGAGATTTAATGGTTTAATATTTACGGAAGGCGATCAAATTAATGTAGCAGTAATTAGAGAATATTCTAATTCTGGTTGTTAGTGAAAGAGACGTTAAACTTTTTAGCTCATAAAAAATACTATGTCTGGAAAAGCTTTAATACTTTTATTGTTAGTTATTTATTGCGTTGACATGCAGGCACAAAACGTCAAGTATGGCGCAACACTTGACTTAAATACCTCCTGGATTTCTAATTTTTCTACGGAGCAACTTGACGAAGCGGATATTAAAGGGAATGTGGGATGGGGAATTGGGTGCTATCTGAAACTTCTACAGAATGAGGCATGGAGCTTAAGAAGTGAACTTTCGTGGAATAATAGAGGATATATTCGGCAAGGCTCATTGGATGATTTTGTTTCTTCCTATCCATACGGAGAGCTCGTTCTTGACGAGAAAGTAACGTTGAATACGAATATTAACTATATCTCAATGCAATTGTTTGCAGAAAGATCCATTCCTGTTTTTGCCGATGATCTTTATGGGATAGGAGGACTCTGGGCGGATTATCAAGTCAATTATTCGTACGGAAAATTTGAAGCTAAAGCTTATGATTCTCGAAGAGAAACAACTGTGGATTTAACGATTAAAGATGGAACAGCCAGGATTTTAGATGAATTCGGATGGGGTGTAACTGCAGGTATAGGGAAGAAGTTGTTCAAGATAAAGCAACGGAGGTTATTTCTAGAATTGCTTTATTACATGGAGATCAGTGATCGATATTCAAGTTTTAGCAATTACGCTGTACGAAATCGTTCGGTTGATCTAACGGTGGGGATCGAGTTATAGAATCAAGACAATTAATTTAAGGTAATTCCAGGGCACCTGTAGATAGTATATGCCAAGAACCCAAACAAAAAGCAGCAGCCTTATTGTGATAAGCGGTAAAACCCGCAAAACACAATAAAACCGCTGCCTGCAATACCCCATACTACCGGCAATTCACACCGGTAATCATTAATTATCCATCATAAATCACCAATCACAATTCCTTCAGCTCATCCGCCAACTTGGTCAGTGAATCCTTGGCATCGCCGAAGAACATCTGGTTGTCGTCGGCGTAGAACAGCTCGTTATCGATGCCGGAGAAACCGGGACTCAGGCTGCGCTTGAAGATGATGGTCCGCTGCGCTTCCTCGACGTTGATAACCGGCATGCCGTAAATGGGGCTGTCGGGCTGCGTTTTGGCGGCCGGGTTGACGACGTCGTTGGCACCGATGATCAGGACGACGTCAGTTGACGGCATCTCGCGGTTGATTTCGTCCATATCATATAACTGATCATAGGGGACATCAGCTTCGGCCAAAAGAACGTTCATGTGACCGGGCATACGTCCGGCGACCGGGTGAATGCCGTACATGACTTCGACGCCCTTCTCTTCGAGCTTGTCGGCCACTTCTTTCAATACATGTTGCGCCTGGGCCACGGCCAGTCCGTAACCGGGGATAATGGCCACTTTGTCGGAATACGAGGTCTGAATCGCCACATCGTCGGCTGAAGTCTGGTTCACGTTTCGGTCGGCCGATGCTTCCGGAGCGGCGGCGCCTTCACCACCGAAGGCTCCGAAGAGTACGTTGGTAAGTTTCCGGTTCATCGACTTACACATAATGGTTGTCAGGATAAATCCGGCGGCTCCGACCAATGCACCACTGATAATCAGCAGGTTGTTATTGATCACAAACCCGGTAGCCGAGGCGGCCAGACCTGACATCGAGTTCAAGAGCGAGATTACCACCGGCATATCGGCTCCGCCGATCGGAATGACCATCAGGATACCCAGCAAGAGCGAGAGTCCGAAGAGAATTCCAAGGAATAGAGCGGACGAGGGACTGGCGGTTAACAGGCCAATGAAGGCAATGCCGGCAATGGTAATTAGCAGATTGAAGATATGCTGACCGGGGAAGGTGATCGGATTGCCGCTGATCATGCCTTGCAGCTTGCCGTAGGCGATCACACTGCCGGTAAATGTGATCGAGCCGATAAATACACTGATCCCGATTGTAACGGTCACCTGGTTGCCGAGCATCGCCGGGTTGGCAGCCATGACGAGCGAGCCCCAGGCGACCAGCGCCGAGGCACCCCCGCCGAAGCCGTTGAACAAAGCGACCATTTCGGGCATGGCGGTCATGGCGACTTTTCGGGCGGCGACGATACCGATGACACCGCCGACCACGATGCCGGCTATAATAAATTCAAATGTTAAGATTCCTTTGTTGAGCAGCGTAATCACGACACCCAATAACATGCCCAGGGATGCCATCTGGTTGCCTTTTCGGGCCGTATCGGGGGAACTGAGTTTCTTGATCCCCAGGATAAACAGAACCATGGCTACCAGGTATGAAAGCTGCATTATAGTTGGTACTGCTGCTTGCAGGGAAGGGGGTAGAAAGTTGCCCATTATTTATCCTCCTTCTTTTTAAACATTTCAAGCATTCGGTCCGTTACGGCAAATCCGCCCACCACGTTGATCGTGGCAAAAACGAGTGCCGCAAATCCAATATACTGTGCGGTAACGCTGTCGGTTTGTCCGGCCACGGACAGTGCACCGATAATCGTAATGCCGGAGATCGCGTTGGCACCCGACATCAGCGGAGTATGCAAGGTGGTCGGCACCTTGGAAATCATCTCAAAGCCGACAAAACTGGCCAGGACAAACACAAATAAGTTGAATATAATGCCAGACATGATTGTTGCTTGTAGTTGGGGTTAAAGGCTTTTGTTTATTCTTGCGATAAATGTGTTTTCTTTAATTGCTTTTAACTAAAGCTCGAGGCTGGAGGCTCGAGGTCTGAGGTTTATTCCTGCAATTTTCAAGGTTTGTATATACAGAATTAGTTTACAAGCACGAATAACCTCGAGCCTCGAGCTTCGAGCCTCCAGCTTTATTCTTTAGTCTCTTCCGTTTCACCACTATCTTCCGAATCTTCCTCTTCTCCCGTTACTTGCGGGCTAACCAGTTCTCCGTCGTGTGTAATGGTGGTTTCTTTGGTGATCTGGTCTTCGAAATCGAACTGGATGTTGCCCTCTTCGTCGATCAGGTGATCCAATAAAGACTGCATGTTTTTGGCGTAGAGCTGACTGGCGTGATAGGCCATCGTGCTGGGGAGGTTCAGCGGACCCATGATAAATACGTCGTGTTTATGGGCGGTCTCGCCGGGTTCGGTGATCTCGCAGTTGCCCCCTTCTTCGGCGGCCAGGTCTACAATAACAGCTCCCGTGTGCATATCCTTGACCATCTCTTCAGTCACCAACAGGGGCGGTTTTTTACCGGGGATGCGAGCGGTGGTGATGACGATGTCTGATTTCTTGCAATGCTCGTGAATCACCTGTCGCTGTCGCTCTTGCTCGTCTTCGGCCAGCTCCTTGGCATATCCACCCTCGGTTTCGGTGTCCTCTTCCTCCATCGGGACTTCCACAAAATCGGCGCCAAGACTTTCGACCTGCTCCTTGACCTCCGGACGGATGTCGAAGGCCTCCACTTTAGCTCCGAGTCGTCCGGCTGTGGCAATCGCCTGCAGACCGGCTACTCCGGCACCGAGGACCAGTACGTTGGCCGGTTTAATGGTCCCGGCGGCGGTCATCATCATCGGCATGTAGCGATCCAGTTGATTCGCGCCGAGCAGGGCCGATTTATATCCGGCAATCGATGCCATCGAGGAGAGGACGTCCATGCTCTGTGCTCGTGAAATACGGGGGATGGCGTCCATGCTCAATACCGAGACTTTCTGCTTCTTAAGCTTCTCGACCAGCTCCTCGTTTTGCAGGGCCCACAGCAGACAAACCAGCGTGGTGCCTTCCTGCATGAGTTCCACCTGCTCGTCGGTCGGCGCGTTGATTTTGATAATCAGGTCGGTGTCTGAGAAAATCGAATCGGCATCCTCTACAACTTTGGCACCGACCTCTTTATAATGTTCGTCGACATAACTGGACTGTTCGCCGGCTCCCTGCTGAATCCGGACTTCATGTCCATTTTCCACAAATCGTTCGACCACACCGGGGGTAATCGCCACCCGCTTTTCATGGTCCGCTGTTTCTTTCGGTACGGATATTATCACAGGATAACCTCCCTATCAATTTAATAGCGTTTCTCAATGCCGTTGTTTAAGTACTTCAATAAAGCTCTTTAATATAGTGCGAATAAACAAGCTCTAAAACATATGGAAACCTAACACTATTGCAAACATAATACAGCTTGGCAAATAATAAAAAATATTTTATGAATAAAGACAATTAAATCTTAAATAAGTAGTTAAAAATAACATGATTGGATTCAAACATGTAATAATTAATCGTTTTGGGTCGTCAGTACATATGTTCTGGTGGTAGAGAAGGTTGAAAAATCGGCCATGAGGCCGTTCCGGCTACTTAAATATTTCGAACCTGGTCATCTCACTTCGTTCGATAATTAGAAATTTAGGTCGCATTTCAAGATTGAGAGTTTTTCAATCCAAAAGCAACGTTGATTTCAATTTCTCGTGAAGTTGTTGGTTCCA